>JAUYSY010000120.1 GCA_030696155.1 Alphaproteobacteria bacterium
ATAAAAAAGTAAAAAATTTTATAAATTAATTTTTATGAATTAATACATTCCATTGATTTTACTAAAAAAATTATTATCTATTTGAAAAATAATAATAAATTAAATAATTTATAAAAAACAATACGTTAAAATTGTTTAAAAAATTATTAATGCTTTATGAAAAGATTTTATAAAAATGATTGTTGATTTTAAAGGATAAAATTACTTTTGAAATTTTATATGTTAATTTATTTTATTACGCATAAAATTTTAATTAGTATTTTCAACAAGTTAATATTTATCCCACCTAACAATGTGAAACATCAATATCACTGTTTTCAAAAAACACGTTTAATGATAGTTTTCACCATTGTAAAAATTTAAGGATATCCCCATGAAAAATAAAAAAATATTTGTATTAGTTGTATTAGGAAACATCATTGATTATTACGATTTTTTATTGTTTGCACATTTAGGTTACATTATTACGCCATTTTTCATCCCCAATTTATCCTCCACAGAAGTACATCTGCTTAGTTTGCTTTTGTTCGCACTCCCTTTTGTTATACGCCCTATAGGTGGTTATATTTTTGGCCGTATGTCAGATTTAAAAGGCCGCCACCAAGCACTTACCGCTTCACTCAAATGGGCAAGTATCGCAACTTTTGGCCTAGCCTTTTTACCTTCTTACGAATATGGCGGTATTACTGTTGCTGTTTTATTTGTTTTTTTGCGCGCGCTTCAAGGCCTTTCATTGGGTGGTGAATACCCAATAGCAGGCACTTATTTAATGGAGCAATATAAAGATAATCAAGGACTTATAAGCGGCATTCTTGTTGCATCTGGCACAATTGGAAGCCTTATTGCATTCAGCTTTGCGTGGCTCTATATCAATAATTATGTAACGGGTGAATCTTGGCGCAGCTTTTTCATCATTGGAGGCATCGTAACGTTTGCAAGCTATTTTTTACGCAAACAACTAAGCACCCACTTAAAATCGAGTGCAGAAATAAAACAAATCTCTATCCCCTATTCAAAATCAATCTTAACTGTTCTTTTAATAGGAATAATGGTTGGCCTTACTGTCTGGTTACCCATGACATATTCCAATTTTTATTTAACTAAAATATTAGGTGCAAATACAAATATTGGCTTAATGGCAACCCTGATATGCTTGTTGCTTTATATTATCCTCAATCCATTTTTTGGAAAAATTTCAGATCTATATTCAGCTAAAACAATCATGACAATCGCTTCCCTTATAGTCATTCCATTAAGCTGCTTAGGTTTTTATCTCATTCAACAGCAAAACCTTTGGGGACAAGTCTTTTTAACAATGGCTGCTGCATGTTTTGGTGCGCCCATTCACGTTTTGATGAATCAACTTTTTGATCCAAAAAGCAGAAGCCGTCATATTAATTTATTGTTTATGAGTGGCACCGCCATTGGTAGTTTAGCACCAAGCCTTTCGGGGTATCTGGTTGATCGTTATCAAATAGAATACACACCCGTGATTATAGTTTCTTGTATAAGCTTTGTTACTTTTATAATCTTTAGCCTTACATTGTTTAAAAACAAACAACTTAATATTATAGAAGAAAAAATCAGATAGGGTTGCAATGGATTTTATGCTATAGTTAAATGAGTAAATAATTTATTAAACTTAGGATTTTTTGATTATGGAAAATAAAGACCAAAAATTAATACCACCACCATATGAGCCCACCTTACGCATGATTGCTATGCCTAAAGACACAAATGCCAATGGCAATATTTTTGGTGGATGGCTTGTATCACTTATGGATATGGCCGCAGGTAGCGCTGCATGGCGACGTGCTAATGGTCCTGCGGTAACCGTTGCGATTGAAAAAATGGAATTTCACCAACCTGTTTTTGTAGGTGATGAAGTGAGTTGTTACACACATATTGAACGTGTTGGCAAAACATCTTTAACCATTAAAGTTGAATCATGGGTCCGCAAAAGATTTTCAGCAACCAATTGGGTCAAAGTCACACAAGGCACCTTCATTTTTGTTGCCATTGACGAAAATCATAAGCCACGATTGATTCCTGCTGAAACTGAGTAAAATATTTTACGATTGCGCTTTTCCTAAAACCTAGGCAAAATCAACCTACACAAAAACATAGGGTATATACCCAACCCCTTTCTACGCCCCGCGACTTGATCGCGGGGTCCATGCTAAAAAAGTAAAATGATAAATACATATCGTTACTTTTCAACAAGCTTTATGGATCCTGTGGCTCTTAGCGCAGGACGTAGGCGGTGAGATGTTCAAAATTCGTACACCCTTCTGGGTAGTTACAACAAAGGTAACAAATATGGACGCAATCGAAACGATTCAAAGCAAAACCAAAAAAGTTTACTGCGATGGAAATCCCAAAAATGGTGATAAATCAATGCACAGTAAATCATTAGGTCATCCACGCGTATTCCTAAATATGGGTGAAAAAGACCATATTGATTGCCCTTATTGTAGCCGTCGTTATCAACATAATGAAACGCTTAAAGAATGCAAACCGCTTTGACTCCATCATCACAACCGAAATCTAAGCTTTATCTTATTGATGGTTCCGGCTTTATTTTTAGGGCATTTCACGCCATCCCACCTTTAACGCGCAAAGATGGCACACAAGTCAATGCCGTTTATGGTTTTTGCACGATGTTGTCAAAATTATTGACAGATCATCATGCTGATTATATTGCCGTTGTTTTTGATGCGTCGCGCGAAAATTTTCGCAATGAAATTTACCCAGAATATAAAGCACATAGACCACCAACGCCGCCCGAACTAATCCCACAGTTTCCCTTGATTCGCGAAGCAACCACCGCTTTTAATATTCCTTGGTTTCAGCTTGAAGGCTATGAAGCCGATGATCTGATCGCTACCTTCACCGAAATTGGGAAAGCAAATGCGTTTGAAACAATCATTGTTTCCTCTGACAAAGATTTAATGCAGCTTGTGGGCGATGATGTTACGATGTTTGATCATTTCAAAAACATCTATATTACGCCCAACGAAGTACAAGAAAAATACGGCGTACCACCATCAAAAATGGTTGAAATTCAATCACTTATGGGCGATAGCTCAGACAACGTCCCAGGTGTCCCAAAAATTGGTCCGAAAACGGCAGCAGAACTTATTCAACAATTTGGTACGCTTGAAAATCTTTTGAATAATCTCGATCAAATTCCCCAAAAGGGCAGACGCGAAAATTTAGAAACCTATCAAGAGCAAGCCCGTATTTCGCATCAATTGGTCACTTTACGCAAAGATGTACCGATTATCGTTAGCCCCGAAGATTTCAAACGTAAAGATCTGCATATCCCGGATTTAGTCCAATTCGTTAAAGACCAGAATTTTAAGACGCTT
Organism: Alphaproteobacteria bacterium; assembly: GCA_030696155.1. Lineage (GTDB taxonomy): Bacteria > Pseudomonadota > Alphaproteobacteria > JAUXUR01 > JAUXUR01 > JAUXUR01. Next base: position 3,372 of record JAUYSY010000120.1, read on the forward strand.
ATTACACGATTTGAAAAACTCGAACCAGCATCAAATAATGATCAGTCTTCTGTTCAAGAAGCACCTGCTAAAGAAACATATACATGCGTCACAGATGTTGAAACGCTTCAAAAATGGATTAATGCTTGTTACGCTAAAGGCATTGTCGCCGTTGACACTGAAACAACAGCACTCAATCCACAACTCGCCCAAATTGCGGGTGTTTCGCTTGCACTCTCTAAAGGCGAAGCTTGTTACATTCCCTTAAGTCATGTGGGTACTTTTGGCCAAATTGAAAAAGATCAAATCAACAAGGACGTTGCACTTAAATTGCTCAAGCCCATGCTTGAAAATCCAAGCATCTTAAAAATTGGTCACAATATCAAATATGATGCCCATATTTTTGCACATTACGGCATCAACATAAGCCCTATCGATGACACAATGGTTCTATCCTATATCCTTGAAAATGGACTTCATGGGCATTCGCTTGATGAACTTGCTTCCTTATTTTTTAACCATGACATGATTAAGTTTAAAGATGTCGTGGGCACTGGCAAAAGCCAGCTTATTTTTACGCAAATTCCACTACAAGAAGCAACCGCTTATGCCGCCGAAGATGCTGATTATACATTTCGTTTACATGAAATTTTAAAACCACGTTTGATTGAAGATCACTTAGTTTCTCTTTACGAAGAAATTGAGCGCCCCCTCATCCCCGTCTTAAAAGCGATGGAGAAAAAAGGAATATCGCTAGATCTTAATGCGTTGGTTGAAGCAGGACAAAAATTTGCGCTCCTTGCCAAAGACCTTGAAGAAAAAATATTTGCCTTATCGGGTCAAGAATTCAACATAGGATCCCCCAAACAATTGGGCGAAATCCTGTTTGATAAATTGAACTTGCCTGCACCTAAAAAAGGCAAAGCTGGCAATTATGAAACCAATTCTGATGTTTTAGAACCCCTCGCCCAAGAAGGTCATTTGATCGCACAATACGTACTTGCCTGGCGACAATATTCAAAATTGATTTCGACTTATGTCGAAGGTCTTAAGCAAGAAATCAACCCCAAAACAAACCGCGTCCATACATCTTATGGTATGACGATTACATCCACTGGGCGTTTGAATTCATCTAATCCGAATCTGCAAAATATTCCAACACGCACAGAAGAAGGCCGTCATATCAGACGCGCTTTTAAAGCAGCCCCTGGACACAAACTTGTTTCTTTTGATTATTCTCAAATTGAATTACGTTTATTAGCTGAACTCGCGAATATCAACGAACTTCGCGACGCTTTCAAACACAAACAAGACATCCACAAATTAACGGCCTCTCAAATTTTTCATATCCCATTAGAAGAAATCACATCCGATATAAGACGCAAAGCCAAAGCCATTAATTTTGGCATTATTTATGGCATTAGTGCTTTTGGGCTTGCTAAACAATTAGGTTGCCCCAATAAAGAAGCAGATTCTTACATCAAATCATATTTTGAACGCTACCCTGGCATTCAAGCCTATATGGAGCAAACAAAAGAATTCTGCCGTCAGCATGGATATATCAAAACACTGATGGGCCGCAAATGCTTTATCCCTGATATTAATGCTAAAAATGGCGCAATTCGCAGTTTTTCAGAACGTGCCGCCATTAACGCACCCTTGCAAGGCAGTAATGCTGATATCGTTAAAATGGCTATGGTTAAAATCCATCATTTTCTGCTGGAAAAATATCCTGATACTTCAATGCTGCTTCAAGTCCATGACGAATTAATTTTTGAAATACCCGATAAGAACGTCGAAATTCTTAAGCCCATTATAAAACAGATGATGGAAAATGTCGTGCAATTAGCCGTTCCGCTTATTGTTGATATTGGAATTGGGAATAATTGGGCAGAAGCTGGCGAAAAATAGATCAATTTCAGTATCTTATGATATTGACAATATTTTTTGTTTTATATACATTCTTTTAAAGAAAAAATTTTTAATTATAAATTATTTCTAAAAATCATAATGCTAACACATTATTGTACTATAATAATTTTAATCAAAAGGGTGTCGACGATGAATAAATTAGTGCTATTACTTGCATTAAACCTATTTGCATTTCAAGCACATGCATTGTTAACAGATATTGAAAAAGAAACCCTAACGGATACATTCTTAGAAAATTCATCTACAGAAATAAAAACATCACTTAAAAAGAAAATACTTTCTGGTAAAATTAAAAACATTTCCAACAAGCAAGCAGAATATATTAAAAACAATATAGAAAAATTTTGCTCTACCTTAACCTGGATTACAAAATTAAATCTCAATCAATGCAAAATTCAATCATTGCCAGAAAATATTATTAATCTTACCCAATTGAAAACCTTAGATCTATCCGAAAACAACATTGAAAAATTACCTGATGAAATAGGAAAATTAGAAAATTTAAAAGAACTTAACGTCTCTGAAAATAAGATTTCAAATTTACCTAACTCAATCGGAGAATTAAAAAAATTAGAAGTACTAAATATCCTCGGAAACAAGATCAAAACATTACCCGATACAATTGTAAACTTAAAAAAATTATTTATATTTTATGCCTCTGCAAATAAGATTAGTAACTTCCCAAAAACACTTGGAAGCTTAATAAAATTACAAATACTTGATCTTTCTAACAACAAAATTTTAACTTTGCCAGATATAGCAGAAGGATTCAACGCATTAGAAGATCTTGATCTCTCTTATAACCTGATTGAATTCTTGCCAAGTATAACGGGTGGTTTATCCAAATTAACCAAACTTAATCTCTCTGGTAACAAAATTAAACTCTCACCTGATGTATTAAAAAAATTAACAAATTTACAAGCTCTTGATCTTTCAAACAATAAAATTAAAATCTTACCTGAAGAAATACAAGAATTAAGTGAATTAATAGATTTAGATCTTTCTTACAATAAGATTGTAACTTTACCTGATACAATTGGAGAATTAAGAAAGTTAAAAATTCTTTATCTTATTAGTAATTCAATTGAAGCCCTCCCTTATACAATACGTAAATTAACAAAATTAGAAACGCTTGAACTCAGTAATAACAAAAATCTTCTTTTCCTCCCCTCCTCGTTAAGAAATTTAAAAAATTCTCTGTGTTTACTTAGATTAATAGATACTGGCATTCAAATAAGTTGTGAAGGTGGCGCATTAGGTCAAATACAATTAGAAGAAATTTTTGGAAAGCGCGTTGTTTTTTCTTTGCTAGAAGAAAATAGAGCAGAATTTTCTAACCCTATATTAGCACAATTAATGAATAGCGACTCTTTTAAATTATGCATTTTGATAGCACATCTAAAATCACACTTTCATTAAATATGTAATAAGAAATATACAGTCGATAGACTTGAGAAGCAGACAAGGAACAACGAACGAAGTGTATCCCTATATACATGAGTGAGGCGTGACGATGTATCCTTCCAATGTCTATTGACTATAGTAGTTTTCATTAAAATCTTTCCCTTGCCCTTAACCTCATTCCTGTTTACAATTAATAACTGCCTTAGAGTAGAATACTAATAGCAGAAAATAATAAAATGGATAAAAAATGAAATTATTAAAGATATTATCAATCTTTAGCATCTTTTTTAGTTCTTTTTTAACATACACAAATGCTCTTATTATCAACATAGAAAACAATAGCATTGGACCCTTAGATAAACTACAATCTTCAGATTCGGATGAAGATACACTTAATAATATTAAAAAATATTATATTCGTGAAGTTGTTATCAAAATAACAAATCAAAATGATGAAATCGTAGAAAAAGAATTAAATAGTTTTCACGTTAATTGGAAAAATAGATTTTCAAACGCTATACTTAACCCTATAGATAATAAAATGCAAGAAAAAACTTCTACGGAAATTGATATTCCAGAAAACTGGATCATTAAAAAAATCGAATTAACTTGTAACAATGCTTCTTATTCATTTGTTTTGACTAACAAACAAGCAATAATTATACACAATAAAGATATCACGTTCTTTTTTGATTATATAGTGCACAATAATCTTGATATAAAATTTAGGCCTCACCTTCTTATTAAGTAATGATTACAGACCGAAGATCATTAAGTACAATAAAATAGTTCAAAATTTATTAATCGTTATTACTTACATTTTTTAAAGTTACTTCACTATACAACAATATTGCACAAGAAAAACACCATAACCCAATAAAAAAGCTCTCTTTTCTACTTACTTTGTTGATTTGATACTAACACAAACGTTCCTTTAGGAGATTTTTTTTCTGCTATTTCCAAAGCAACTTTTCCCACATCTCCAATACTGTTGCATCTCATACACACCGATTTGAGTTGAGTGTGAGGGAGCACGTTTGCAATGGCTATAGCACCAGCATCTCCAATGTTGTTACCACCCATATAAAGCAATGTAAGCTGGGCGTAAGGAAGTTCGGCTGCAATAGCTATGGCGCCCTCATCTCCAATATTATTTTTTGACAAACCCATCGATGTGAGTTGAGAGTCTTTCAAAGATCTTGCAATAGCTATAGCACCCTCAGCACCAATCGAGTTTTGTCCCATATTCAATGATGTAAGGTGATGCAACACAGACGCTATGGCCAGAGCACCTTCAACTCCAATATTGTTGCTACTTATATCTACCGCCGTAATTTTAGAATAAGGAAGAATGGCTGCAATGGCTATAGCGCCCTCATCTCCAATATTCATCCAACCCATATCCAGAAATGTAATATCCTTATCTGTGAATCTCTCTAAAATAATTTGTGCCCATGGCTTATTAACGATTGCCAGATTTTTTCTCCATTTATCAAAAAAACATGTTTTTGATCTTTCTACATCATCCCATACGCTGTCTTGCATCGCGCGCGCAGGGAAAGAAAGAAGATATATACTAATAAGTATGTATAAAAATTTCATGAAGCCTCTTTGTTATAAAATTTTCAAAACTATAGTAAAAACACCACTCTTTAATTTTAGAAATCAATACCTAATTAGACGCGATTCTCAACTTTTGCAAAAATTGATCAAAGCTTCAAATTGCAAAAGAGGATTGCCGTATAATTTACTTAGAAATACACATACAGTCAGATACAGAGATGATACAGGCACCAAAAAGAGCTTAATTACTTCTTTAAGTCCGAACAAAACCCTTAAAAATAAGCTCAGAAAATCTTTTAATCGCTGATTCTTATGTTAATACCCTACTAGGAAATGTTGCAAATTCGTGACCGTTGGACCAACCTACTGTTTTGAGAAGAATTTTCACGCTGTTTCCGTTTTTTGATTTTCAAATCCAAGGGTTCTTCTGCTGTTGGTAGAGTTTTATAATAACAATCGAAACGGAGTTGCGGGAGACCACGATCGTCCATAAAACTGCTTTCTACATTGACATTAGTAATGACCACCTTCTTGACTTCCATAATTTCTTTCGTCTTCCGAACCTCATTAAGAAACCACCCCACTGGCGTTTTTACGTCGATCGATTCGACTGAGGGGTTTAAGAATACTTCTGTACCTAATTTCATTTGAATTAAGCATATAAATGGGATACGTGGCTCACCGTATTTAAAGCTAATTTGGAGGCTTGAGTGAATCCAGCCATCAGCGTCTATTTCTTCGTCTTGTAACGCCTGACAAGGTAGGACCAACGAGATTAAACCTAATATAAAAATAAAACGTATCGAAGTCTTAAAAAATTTATACATATCGACTTCTCTTTACTCTATGAAAATTATTGTGATATTAGGCTCTTTGCCTATTATCCGTAAAACTATACCTAATCAAACCGACAGTGTCATCAATAAACACAACATCTTCTTCAAAGTCAGCACCAAGGTTTAAACGAGTCCTGTAGAGTTGGTATAGACGCCTCGATAAGAGTCTTATCGCCATCCTATTCGTGGGTTAACTTGGATGGCCATAAGAGGTTTTATTAAAACCATTAAGAAAAGACATCCATACCATGACGGATTATAAAATAATCGGCATTACCTTAGTAAAAACTAGGCAGATATTCTTATTAAATAAGGCATCCTACTAAAAATCCGCCCACTAGCAAAACATTAATCATTGCCTAATCCTACAAAACATTGTATTAATTTTATTCAGCTATTATACCCTTTATACATTTTTATAAGCTCATAGGAGACCTCTATGAATAAATTTCTTAAAAAATTTAGTATTTATTTTTTTGCAACCTTTCTTTGCACGTTCGCATTTGCAGCCTTACTTTATACAGAGAACAATAATCATGACATTCATTCTTGGCCTCTTTTTTCAACAGATACAGAAAATGATAATGCACCTCTTACCAAATTAACATCTGAGGGCAATCATCAACACAATGTTGTGCTTTATACTCTTAACAAAAAATCAGAACATTACAAACATCTTCAAGAAATTATGGCAAATTCTTCTGCTCATATCATTCTTAAACCATCAGATGAAACCAAAAACAATTTAATGATTTGCAAATATGATATTAGCGTCAATGGAGAAAACCATGGCAGAATCAAGATAAAAAAAGAAATTGCTCACGAAAACCCATCTCAAAAATATGTTCGCGTCAAAAATGCCACTATAAATTTTCTTACACTCACAGCCGAAAAAATCGCTAAAAAAGCGACAAAAATAGGCCATTCTTTTGAAAGACGTGGAACGCATTGGAAAAAGAACAGCCAAAAATATACTTAAGAGAACAATTTGAAAATGTTTAGGTTCGAATAACATCTCGCACAGCATCTATAACCCTCAACACATCATCATTACGCATCTTAGGATAAAGCGGCAAGGATAATACCTTAGAATAATAGATCATGGCGCCTGGAATATTAGACGTCCTATAATTTTCTTTATAAAACGGGTGGAGAGGTAAAGGCATATAATGAACTTGCGTACCAATGCCTAAATTCTTTAACTCTTGAATGACCTGATAGCGATTTTTTTTAAGTGCAGAAAAATCAATCAATATTGGATAAAGATGAAAAGCTGTTAAATTCAGATCTGTTTTTGGGATAGGCCTTAGTAAAGAAGTTAAAGACTCAAACGCATCATCATAAAGACGCACAATTTCTTGACGACGTGCAACAAAATAATCCAATTTTTTTAATTGACTTAAACCCAAGGCACAATGAATATCTGTTGCACGATAATTAAACCCCATTTCAGACATTTCATAATACCAAGGATAAGGCTGCCCTTCATGCGTAAAAGCTAATTCTTTCAAGGTAAAAAGGGCGGGGTCTCGGACCATGCCATGATGACGAAGGGTTTTAAGCTTTTCATAATAATGCTCGTTATTCGTTGTAATTGCACCCCCTTCCCCCATCGTAATGGTTTTAACAGGATGAAACGAGAAAATACATAAATCGCTTATTGCACACGAACCAACAGGTTTTACTACATCGTCATCAATACTATGTTTTGTTCCAATTGCGTGTGCTGCATCTTCAACAATAAAGATATTTTTTTGTTTTGCATCTTTTGCAATCTTTACAAAATCATCGCTCACTTGACCATTAAGATGCACATAATAAACAGCCTTAACATCATTGCCGCCACTTTCATAAGCGCGCAGATAATGTTCATAAGACATAAGACCTGTTTCAGTGTCAACATCTGCGAAAATAACGTCAGCACCCATATATTTAACAGCATTGGCCGTCGCTAAAAATGTGATACTTGGTACGATCACTTTATCACCTGGCTTTAAATCAAGCACAAGTGAACATAAATGTAACGCAGCCGTACCACTGGAAACAGCAATAGCGAACTGGCTTTCTACTTTTTTAGCGAGCGCTACTTCAAATTGGTCAACAATAGGACCACAAGTTAGAAAAGCACTTTTTAATACATTATTGACAGCTTGAATATCTTCTTCATCTATCCATTGTTGACCATACGGAATAAATGATTGATCTTTAAGGGCAACTTTTTTCATGCGGCCATTCCCTGCATTAATTTTGGTAAATCATTAATGTCCAAAAAAGTTGGATTTTGATCGCTTGAATAACAAAAATCATCATCCACTTTTTGCGACGTTTTAGGATCAAAAGTTAAGTGATCGTCAAAAATAGAAAATGGTTGAACAATATATCTATCTTTTAGATCCATCGTGTAAGACGCTTCATTTTGCGTCAAAAGAGTCTCGTGCAATTTTTCACCTGGCCTTATACCAATGACTTTATGTTCCAAATGCGGTGCCATCCAACGCGCCATATCACTTACCTTCATAGACGGAATTTTAGGCACAAAAATTTCACCACCGCGCATTAAATTCAAGGAAGATAATACAAAGTCAACGCCTTCCTCAAGCTTTAACCAAAAACGTGTCATACGTGGATCGGTGATAGGCAAAAATTTTTCACCTCGCTCAATAAAACGTTTAAAAAGAGGAATAACACTTCCACGTGATGCAACAACATTGCCATATCTGACAACAGAAAAACGTGTTTTAATCGTGCCACTTAGATGATTGGATGCAATCATTATTTTTTCAGCACTTAATTTGCTAGCACCATATAAATTAACAGGATTAACAGCTTTATCTGTTGAAATAATGATAACTTTTTGAACTTTATTACGTAATGACGCCATCACGACATTTTGTGTACCCTGAACATTTGTCTGAATACATTCAAAAGGATTATATTCAGCAATCGGCACATGTTTCAATGCTGCAGCATGTATCACATGATCTACATCACGCATGGCCATATCTAAACGATCAATATCCCTTATATCACCAATAAAATAACGCAAAATACTGTGCTTTGGATGTGCCGAAAATTCTTCATGCATATCAAATTGCTTTTGTTCATCGCGTGAAAAAATAATCAGTTTTTTTAAATCAAGTCGATCCAAACAAGCTTGCACAAAAGCTTTTCCAAATGAGCCTGTACCGCCTGTTACAAGGATTGTTTTATCTTTAAAAGACCCTTCAGGAAATATTTTTGTAAATCGTCTTGAATCATTCTTAAACATTTTCTCACCTAATTTTTTTTATAATTGTCCAGATTATGGACAAATTCGTTGTCAGGTCTGCGCTGCCGGTACTCATGTAGCAAGAGTACATTCCGTTCCGGTTCTCACCCTTCCTAGACTTTGCCTCATAATCTGGACAATTTATCTAGAATAACCCAATGATTTATTCTTTTTCTTCACGTAATTTTTTATTAACTTCATTCATTAACACGTCCCAAGACTTGAAGTAATCTTTTTTAAAAATCGTTACCGAATTATAAAAAGGATGATATTCTTCGCCATAAAAAAACCATTCAAATCCATTGGTTAGATACCAACAGGGAACATTCATAGAACCTGCCAAATGTGCCGTTTCCAAATTGGTTGTAACAATCAAATCCAAAGCCGAAACAAGCGCCGAAAAACCTACAATATCTGTTGGCTTTTCCTCTAATTTCATAAATTTTGAATCAAATTTTTGGTCTCCCTTTACGGTGATCAGCAATTGATTGTGATAAAGTTCTAAATTGTTCCAATCTTGTGCTTGCGGCATATCAGCTTGGATTGGAGGAAACATTTTAGAGAAAGAAGCATCAACACCTATTTTAATGCCTAATCCATAAGCATCCACATTTTTTTGCCAATATTTTTTATCTTTCTCGTGAACTTTAATATACGGCTTTTTATATTGACCTAAAGCAATATCCGACCTTAACAAACGTAAAAGACAACAGGATGATATCTCGTAATCAACATCAATATCCTGTTTATCATTACTTTCAACAAGAATATGTGCCTTAGGAAAAGAGTGTACAAATAGATCAAATAATGTTGGAGAAACCTCAATATAAATCTCTTGCGCAACTTTTATAAGTTCTGAGTAAGAATGGGCCGCAAGCAATTCTATAGCAATTGAATTTGCTTTACGAATATAAAGCTTTTTATTTTTTAAATCCTCGCCACGCCAAATGGGTAACTTTTTTTCAAATTGTCTTGTTGGGCTTGAGTTTTGAGCAATTTCTTCAAGACCTACTAATAAGTCATAACCACGTTTAATATTCTTTTTATAAAAAGCAATGTAGGATAAATAAGACAGACACGATAAATCGTTTATTTCTTCCATCAGCAATTTTTGAAACACAAAACTCGCTTTTTGAGCATCATTGCTTAAAAACAAATATTCACCCAAAGAATATAATGCGTTTAAAGCAGGCTTTTGATAAGGTCCATTGCCTAGCAATTCTGTTCGGTTTAAAATATCTTCTGCTTCATGAATAAATGATTGTTTCTTTAATAATAGACCAAATTCCATCCATAATTTTTTATCATTTGGAGATAATAACATCACTTGGATTAAATATTCTTTTGCCTCAACCCAATATTTAGTATCACGATAAATTTCATAAAGCGAATAAGGCGCTTTTTTATTTTTTGGATCATATAAAAAAGCAAGGTTAAGGTGTTCTATAGCTTTCAAATTATTATTTGTAAAATTGTAACATTTACCTAAAAAATAATGTACTTCAGGATAATCAGGCACATCGTCTAAAAGTTTTAAAAAATACGGTATGGCTTGAGTGTGGTCTTGCATATAATAATATGATAGACCTAACAAAAACAAAGCCTCTGGATCATCAGGCGCCAATTTAAGAACTTCAAGACATAAATCTCTCACCTTTTCATATTGTTGTGCTTGAAAAGAAATTTGTGCCAAATAAAGCAAATGAGCGGATCTAAAAATACCAGGCCGCTTAAAGGGTGTTGTCTCTCCCATACCTTAAAACATCTTTTTATTGTTTTCCTTTGAATCAATCTAATCACATTTATCCATTTTCCTCAAAGTTTTTTTTTAAATCTCTTTATTATTTTTAAATTTAGAAATACGCTGATTTTAAAATGAGTCTCTGGGAGAAAAAAATTGCTCAATTATGCCCCTTTTTTAAATAAATTAACCTATCTTGGTGTTTTCGAGAAAATCGGTGTTATTCACGAGATTCTTCCCTCATTGGACGAAAAATTACACATTAATTATATTCAAGATTTAACCAAAGCTATTGATCATGCCGAAAAAATTAAAAACATCTTACTCAATGAAAATGCATTAGAAGGACTTTCAGAAAAAGAACTAACACAATGCATTACCCCCTTCACTGAATTTTTTGTACAACATAATATGCCTGAACTTGCGACGCATTTCTTAATTAAAAGTATTGATCTTTATCCCCATCAATCGCAATTATATGCCATCCTTTCTGATGTTTTTATAAAAATGAATTTACTTGATGATGCGACGACCGCCTTACGTGAAGCAACAACACGCGCGCCACAAACACCTGAATATTGGTTAATAGCGGCGAATATTTGCTGCCAGCAAGGCGAGTTTCAAGCAGCCATTAAATGTCTTGAACAAGTTTTTGAACTTCAACCCCTGGGATTGCAAGCCAAACGTATTTTAGCACGGATTTTTGTTCAGCTTGATTTGTGGGATCAAGCCGATATTGTTCTACAGGATATTTTATCGCAACATCCAAATGATGCTGATACCTTATATGAAAAAGGACTCATGAATCTTCGTCGTGGCAATCTAATAGGCTTCAAAGATTTTGAAAAACGATCAGAATGCACTGATTTTCCAACACATATTTTTCCACAATTACAAAAAAATAAAAAATGGCAAGGCGAACCCCTAAAAGACAAAAAAATCTTGATTGTAAATGATCTTAATGTTCCCTATTTTTTTCTTTTTGCTTCACTTTTTCAAGGAATCATTGAAGAATCAAAACATTGTACGATTGAAGCAAATCAAGATTCATTAAGTCTTTTGGCGCGTTCTTTCAATAGCACGAGCTTTATCACATCTGAACAAATTGAAATTAATACAAAAAATTATCATCTTTTTGGACAAAAAACCCTACTAGAGCATGATTATTGGCTGCAGCTTGGTGATCTAGCACAATATAGACTTAACAATTATTCCGAACATTTAACATTACCCGCTTTAAAGCCTGCACCACAACGAATTGAATATTGGGAAACTGAATTAAAACACCTTAACAATCGTCTTAAAGTAGGTATTAATCCAGAACTTTATCCTTTCTTGAATCCTTTCTGGGAAAAATGGGAACCCTTATTTAAACAATCCAATATAGATTTTTTTGCTCTCACACATGACATAAATCTTGAACTTAAACCCAATTACGGCATTCATCCCTGCCCTTATCCTCAAGATGCGAGCAGCGAAGAAAAATCAGCCTTTCTAAGCCAATTATCTTTTGTTGTTACACCCTTTTCGCATGAAGCTAATCTTGCAGCCTTATTAGGCGTACAAGTCATTCAACTCACAAAAGCTGAAGAATGGAGCACCTTAGGCCAAACTAAAAGCCCCTTCTTTAAAAACAATATGCATATTCTACCCTATTCCCTTAGCACTTCTTTTGATGTACAAATTCCTCAGCTTGTTGCAAAAACAATTGAGGTTATTCAGAAAAATGGATCATCACCCCATAGAAAAATTCGTTAGTATTATCAAGGCCCTTAGGCATCCTGAAACAGGATGTCCTTGGGATTTGAAACAAACACCCCAAAGTCTTGTGCCACATCTTATTGAAGAAACTTACGAAACTGTTGAAGCGATTGAAACGAAAAAACCCGTAGATATTAAGGAAGAATTAGGCGATCTTTTACTTCAAATTGTTTTACAAGCACAACTTGCTGACGAAAAAAATGAATTCAATTTTAACGATATTGTTGAAAACGTATCTGCCAAAATAATCAGACGCCATCCGCATGTTTTTGAAAAATCACAAAATTTAACGGCTGATGAAGTTGCCCTCAATTGGCAAAAAATAAAACAGACAGAAAAAAAAGATGCGCCAATACAAAAAGGGATCTTGAGCGATATTTCATCGCACCAACCAGCGCATTTAGAAATTTTAAAAATTCAAAAAAAGATAAGTTCATTAGGATTTAAATTCGAAAATATTCAGCAAGCTCTTGCCAAAACACAAGAAGAGCTTAATGAATTGACTCATGAAATCAATACTGACGCCGATGAAGAAAAAATTCTCGGCGAATTGGGAGATCTTTTTGCAAGTGTTATTGGTATTGCCCAATTTTTACACCTTGACCCTGAACACGCAATGCGAAAATGCGCACGTAAATATCGTACACGTTTTGAAGAAGCCTATCTTTTGGCAACACTTGAAGGTCAAGATTTCAACACGATGAATCTTGATGAAAAAGAAAATTATTGGAAAAAAGCAAAACAAAATAAGGGATAATATACGAACGGTTTCAAAATGTGGGTAGGAAGACGAGGGTAAGACACGCGGAGTGTATCCCTTCATACATGAGCATGCGAAACCCGAAGTCTGACGCCCTCCACAGTTTTAAACAGGAGTATAAAATGAAAATATGTATAACAGGTGCAACATCAGGTATTGGCGAAGCAAGCCTTCATCTTTTTGCTCAAAATAGTGATCACATTATCGCCATTGGCAGAAACGAAGCAAAATTAGCGCAATTAAAGTTACAATATCCTGATCTTGTGACACCTTTAATTCTTGATATACGCGACAAAGAAAAAGTCACAAAAACTCTTTCCTCAATTAATGACATTGATATTCTTATCAATAATGCAGGACTTGCTTTAGGCATGGATCCAGCTCAAAAATCTGAGTTGAATGATTGGGACATAATGGTCGATTCTAATATCAAAGGCGTATTATATACAACGCATACATTACTGCCCAAAATGGTTGAGCGCAAACAAGGCCTTATTATTAACGTAGGATCTATTGCTGGCACGTATCCCTATCCAGGTGGTCATGTTTATGGAGCAACAAAATCCTTCATCCATCAATTTTCTCTTAATTTGCGGGCTGATCTTGCTGGCACCAATGTTCGCGTCACCTGTTTAGAACCAGGCATGGTTAAAACTAATTTTTCGGAAATCAGATATAAAGGTAATCATGAAAAAGCCAATAAAGCATATGAAAATATCGCTTATTTAACATCAGAAGATATCGCCAAAACAATTTTCTGGATATCAACATTACCGTCACATATCAATATTAACGTCCTTGAAATCATGCCAACGGCTCAAAGTTTTGGTAGATTCCATTATGAACGGCGGTCAATTTAATTAAACACATTTGCAACTGAAATTAGAAAATTCGGCAATTTTCTATCAAGATGATATAAATAGTATCAAGATCCTAATTTCAGTTTTTTATCTAGCTCTTTGTAACAATTTCGACAAATTTAATTATTTCTAATTTCCCAACGCCCAATAACGATAACTTCTTCTTGAGCAAGTTGATCATTGATGTAAAGTTTATAATTCATCCAATTTGTTGGCGAACCTTCATTCCATGAATCACCCACTGGCTTTAACTCTACAATATCGTTTCGATCCATAATCGAATCTTGAAGTTGTTCAAAAAGCACAGGAACAAATCCTCTTCTTTTTTGGATCTTATAAGCATAATTTTGATAAGATTTAAAAGCAGCTTCCCTGTTGCCTGCGTGCTGTAAGGGCTGCAACAAATGTTCCAAAAGCCAATCAACACTTATTTGGTTTTGATGTTGATTTACTTGGTTTGTAAAACTTGGCCATTCCACAAGTGCCATTAAAGAATGCGAAGCCAAAAGAAAAAAGAAAAATATAACAGTTTTTTTCATAACATATACCTTATTCACCTTAAATAAATATGAGTTTTACTTATATATTTTATTTTGTCAAGATTTTTTCAATTGATTTGCAAACCCTCAGAAGGGTTCTGATTTATAATAAAAAAAAACCCTGCCTAACAGGCCAGGGTTCTTTTTTTGTTTTAGCAAGCATTATTAATTCACTTGAATGACACGCATTCAAAAAACCTCTAATAATTGTAAACTAAAATTATTCATCTTCCTGAAATGACAAAGTTTTTACAAGATCTTGAACAAGCTTTTTTTTGCTTGGATCCGATATAGAACTATATTTTCGAATAAGCTCTATACTTGATCTTGTTAATATTGGTTCAATTTCATAATCAGTTTTTTCTTCTTTTACACCACTTTTCGATACCGTGGATTCAAAGCCGTCAAAAAAATAACTCACCTGAACATTAAGAACTTTTGCAAACTCATAAAGACGAGAAGCAACAATTCTATTTGTCCCACGTTCATATTTTTGTATCTGTTGAAAGGTTAAGCTCACGGCCTCCCCTAAGTTTTCTTGTGTCATACCTAATAAAGTACGTCGCGCACGTAAGCGCGCACCAACATAGATATCGACCAAATGTGGAGAAGAATTCATCAGAACCTCTCTAAACGATTAACTTAATGTATAGGATTCATAGTCACACAATAGTATGTAGTCAAGAAAAATACAAAATAAATTGTCAATTTTTTTGCCCTTTCCAATAAAACAAACAGAGCAAAAATATAAGAAAGCGAATTACCACGAAAAACCAATCCCATAGCAAGAAATAAACGTTCTTATATGGAAGTGGCTTCGGTAATTTTGTATCAATAATACCACGCTCGCCATAAGGTAAAGTTTGTAACATTCTGCCATAAGGATCAATGGTTGCACTAATACCCGTATTGGCAACGCGCATCAACGGTATACCATTTTCAATGGAACGCATTCGTGCCATTTGTAGATGTTGATATGGTCCTGCAGAATTTCCATACCAACCATCATTGGTGATATTTAAAAACCATTGCGCGCGATTATCTATGTCCATGGCTTCATCTGGAAAAATAACTTCATAACACACTAAAGGTCTAAAAGGCGGCAAATTTTTAAGCGTTAGCACCTTGGATGTGTGTCCGGGACTAAAATCCAATCCACCTTCAACAAGTTTATCAATAGGCAACAAGCCTTTTAAAGGTGTATATTCACCAAAAGGCACCAAATGTTGCTTATCATAATACCCAACAATCTCACCCATCGCATTAAGCACGTATAGTGAGTTCCATCGTTGAAATTGATCTGATCTCTTATCTTTGTCATATCTATTTCCGCCAACAATAAGATCTCCTTTTAAAGGTATAATCTCGCATAAAGCGTCCCTGCAATTTTGATCTTGATTTAACGTAAAAGGAACAGCTGTTTCTGGCCAAATTATATGCGTTACATTTTCCCAATTTTCACTTTTAGATAAATCCTTATGAATTTTTAAATGGTCGTAAGCGAGTTTAGGTGCCCACTTAAGACCTTGATCAATATTCCCTTGAACAAGCCTTAGCATCACATTTGGATGATAAACAAGGGATTCTATAGGATTATGCTCTAAACGTTTTTCTCCATAAAAATAGGCACCACCAATGGTCATAGATAGAAAAAGAAAAACACTTATACGCACAAAATTTGTTTTCGATTTAACAAGAAAATATGGCAGAGATGCCCATAAAACAGTCAAAAAACTTAAACCAAAAATGCCATAGATATAGGTCGTTTGAAGAATCGATTCAAAAGGCCAAAAAGCATAACCCATTAAATTCCAAGGAAATCCTGTTAAAATCGTCGATCTTAAATATTCAAAAAAATACCAAACGCACGCAAAACAAAAAACAGCCCTAAGATCAATTTGCTTAAGATATTTTTGAAAAAGATATTGATACGTCAGGCCCATAAATCCTGTGAAAAAAGCTAGACCAAAAGGAAAACCAATAATACCTATTGGTACAAGCCAAACAAGATCTACGCTTTGATTCATAAACGCATTTGAAATCCAATGAAGACCAAAAACAAATTGACCAAAACCAAATGCCCACCCATAAAAAAAAGCATTCTTTTTAGAATGAGCAATAGACAAAAAATGAAACAAAAACGGGAATGCAAAAAAAATTGTCCAAATTTGTTTATAGGGCGCAAAAGAAAATGCGGTCACTGATCCTAATATAAAAAGAAAAATAATTTTAAAGATAGTATAGTTAAGTATTTTTTTCATACAGACGAACCTAAAAATTTTCTACTCATTTCTGGAGTCTACGCAAGTTAAAAATGGCATAAACCTGCCACAGGATAAATCATCCTTCCAAAAATAACCACACTGAAATCATTAATAAATAAAAAAATCTAATGAATCTCAACACCATCTAAATTTTTAACTTTTGGATCGGTTTCTATTTCCAACCCATTTTGATCTACAATTATTAAATCATGTTTTTTAAGTTCTTTATAAAAAGAATTCCACGTATAACGATGTTTTAAAATTATTTTTTGGTTTGACGTAATAAGCTTCAACATAATGCGTTTGCAATTAGGAAATTTATATTTAAAATTGCGCATAAGCATTTCAAGATTATGACGACAAGCCAATGAATCGTAATTTAATTTCCATGCCGAAGCAAAAGGATAAGGATATTTAGTCTCCCATTTATAAGGAATTTCAGCAGCAAGCCCCAACATGACAAAAAGTTGGTAATAACTTAATTCATAATCATGAAACAAATAAGATGAACTCATGTCAATTGCTGTATAAATTAATTTCATTATAAAATAATCAGTTGCAGAAAGAGAGCGCTCAACATCAATTACAATTTCTTCAGCATCTTCATCTCCATAAATATAAACCACAACACCAGGGTCAATAAAATATGATTTTCGCAATGGTGATTTAATGATCTTCCACCCATCGTCAAAATAGGAAATTTTTCTTTCATAAGGGTTTTCTTGAATTTCTATTACATCTTCATTATCATTTTCGTCTATGACAATTTGATTAAAATTTTCACGTTTTTTATTTTTTAAACCAACATTGTTTTGAGTATTCTTTGATAATTCTGACATTGCTTCAACATTAAATACATAAAACGCTAGAAGCAAAGGGAATAAAATAAATTTTTTTTTCATAACGACCCCCCTATAACATGATCGATTTATATTTTAAATATAATCGTTCCTTTAGGGTACAATCTAATATCATTTCAATCAACAGGGCAAAAAAGCAATATTCTTAATGAGATTAGCGTTAATTTAAATATTAAACATCAACAATTTCGTTTTCTAATAAAATTTCTAGATTTTCATTTTTTAATAATTTTATAAATTTGTTCATATCAGGGCTATTCTCAAGCACATTTTTTTGATCCAATGAAAATGGTTTTAATCTAATACGATTGCATTTAGGAAATTTTTCTTTAAATTTTTTTATACAATTTTCGGGTGTCGTATGAAAATCAAAATAATCAAAATTCATGAGCCATTCGGAATAAACTAAATTAGGATCAATCATTATTGAATCATATTCACATTGTCCTGCAATCGATAACATTACAAAAAGATCGCAATACTCAATTTCATAATTATTTTTTATATATCTTGAGAGAAATTTTTTAAAATTATTATACAACTTAGTGTGTAAAAAAGTAGTTGATGTTAAAGATTTTTCAATATCGATAACGATTTCTTCTGAATTATTATCCCCCTTTAAAAATATATTAATAGAGGCATAATCTAATGGAGATTTAATTATTCTCCACTCATCTTCCACAACAACAATAGGATTATTATCATAAATTACAACATCTGGTTCAAATTGCTGCACCACAACTGAATTAACTGAATTATTAGACGCATTAACATTAATCGAATAATTGCAAACAATAAAAAGAAAATAAAAGATACTTTTTTTCATATTACCCTCTTTCTTAGTAACTACCCAGCCCCCCCTGCTACGCCCCGCGGCTTGACCGCGGGGTCCACATGCTGAAAAAGTAAAATGTAAATATTTATCGATACTTTTCAACAAGTTTTATGGATCCCAAAGGACTTGCCGCGGGACGTAGGAGGCGAGATGTTCAAAATTCGTACACCCTCCAGGGAATTACCTTTTTTATTTAAACCAACACTATTTCCAGATTATACGTCAATTAATTTGAAAGATCTATGCATGAGCACTCAAGCAAAACTCAAAAAAACACAGACACAAGCCTAATCATCTTGTTTTTTTATGTAAATCTGGATTTTCTTAATGCGTCTTGGGTCAGCATCCAACACATGAAATTCTAGACCTTGCGCATGGGAAATAACCTCTCCCCGAACAGGAATGCGCCCAATAAGATCGAAAATAAGCCCGCCTAATGTATCAGATTCTTCATGTTCATCATCTGAAAACCGGCACCCTAACGTTTCTTCAAGGTCGTCTAAAAAAACGCGCGCATCAGCAATATAACTACCATCTTCAAGACCTCTCAATTCAGGATCTTCACCAATTTCAGTTTCATCTTCAATATCACCTACAATACGTTCTATTATTTCATCAATAGAAACAAGACCATCAGTACCACCATATTCATCAACAACAACGGCATAATGAATACCCGTTGAACGCATGCGATACAACAAATCAAGAGCCGGTAATGATGGTGACACAAAATGAACTTTACGAATATAGGGCTTCAAACTTTTATTTGCTGGATTTAAAGCAAGATCAATCACTTCCTTTAAATGAATAATACCCAAAATATCATCTAAATCTGCTAAATACACAAGCAAAGCTGAATGGCGTGTTTCTTGAAAATGGTGCAAAATATCAGTAAAAGTACTTTTAAAAGGAAGTGCCACAATATCCACACGCGGAATCATAATGTCTTCAACGGTTAATTCACGAATAACCAACAAATTATAACACATCTCCCGTTCGGCTTTAGTCATCTTGGCCTCATTCAACCAAGCCTCTAATTCCTTACTATGTACAGGCAGTTGCTTCACAGAAACAGGTTTGCGAAACAAATTTTTAACCCAATTAATAATTGAAAAGTTATCTTTTTTTTCTATATTTTTCTTTTGAGACGGATCTTCATCTGCAGATTTTTGGCCAGCATCAGTCATTTAATTTCAAACCTTCTTTGTCACAAAGATCTAAATAGGGATTTTTTATACCCATAGAATTCAATATGTTAATTTCTAAATCTTCCATAATTACAGCATCTGAATCAATCTCGTGGTCATAACTCAACAAATGCAAAAATCCATGAATCACAAGATGTTGCAAATGGTCCTCAAAAGACTTTGAATCGGTAACAGCTTCACTCTGAATCGTTTCAAAAGCCAAAAATATATCACCCAACATATTTTCGTCATCATCATTGTAATCTGTTTCTGATGGAAATGATAAAACATTAGTTGGTTTATTTTTTCCACGAAACTCACGATTTAGTTTTTGAACAAAATCATTATTCGCAAGAATGATATTCACATGAAATGATTCTTTAATTAAATCTTTAAAATCAAAAACAGCTTTAACAGCCTTTGAACATAAATCTTCGCATAAAGGTAAGGCTTTAATCCATTGATCTTCTTCGACAAAAACGTCTACATTGCAGCTAAAATTACTCATATAACACTCTAATCATTCACCTGTTTAATACCCACAATATATATACATCTTTTTGAAACTCGCTAATGTGAGACGAGTGGTCGGAGATTCGGCACGGAAGACCGGAGTGTATTCTTCATACATGAGGATCTGAGTACCGAAGCGACGCATCAATCGTCCACAGTAGTAGAGTTTAAATGCCGTAAAATTCTGTGTATGCTCGTATAATTCTAGCTACAATCGGATGTCGCACAACATCTTTATCTGTAAAATAGACAAAGTTAACCCCATCCATATTACGCAATATGTCTAATGCATCCCGCAATCCTGACTTCAAACCAGGCGGCAAATCGATCTGACTTAAATCACCCGTAATCGCCATCTTAGAACGTTCACCCAACCGTGTCAGCAACATTTTCATTTGAACAGCTGTCGTATTTTGCGCTTCATCCAATATGACAAAAGCGTTTGAAAGGGTCCTACCGCGCATAAAAGCTAAAGGTGCAATTTCAATTTCACCAGTACTCATATAACGTTCAACTTGATCTGGCAATAAAATATCATTCAAAGCGTCATAAATAGGCCGCAAATAAGGATCAATTTTTTCCTTAATATCACCAGGTAAAAAACCGAGACTTTCACCCGCTTCACGCACTGGACGTGACACAATAATGCGTTCAACTTTACCTGCCAACAACATCGACACAGCAACAGCCACCGCTAAATAGGTTTTACCAGTACCTGCTGGCCCCAACCCAAAAGTTAAATCAAATTCTTGTAATGACCGAATATATGATGCCTGAACGGGTGACCTTGGTCGGATATGTTTTTTACGTGTTCGAATCGCAAAATCGTCTTCAGAATATTTTTTAACTGATTCATCTTTTTGAGACTCATCATAGGTTTTGTATGCTAAATGCGCGTCAATATCTTCAGGATTTAAACTGCCGCGTTTTTGAAGCTGTTCATACAGATCTTGTAATGCGTGTAAAGCTTGATACGCCACATCAGACAAACCCGTAATTTCAAGCACTTCTCCACGTGGCCTTACCTGCACCCCTAGTTTTTCTTCGATTCGTGTCAAATTACGATCCTGTGGACCGCATAAAACTTGCAAAAGCATATTATCTTGAAAAACGGCACTGATCGTAATAGGCGCTTCAACTACTTGTTTCAAGATAATTCCTTTCAGTTACTATAATCGATGGACATTGGAAGGATACATCGTCACGCCTTGCTCATGTATATAAGAATACACTTCGCTCGTTGTTCCTTGTCTACTCCTCAAGTCTATCGACTATAAAGCATGATGCTTTACATTAAGCCTAAACTCTTAATATAAGGATACTCAAAAAACTTAATAAGAAGCAAGTGGATACGCTTTAATTATCTAAAAATCATAAGAATGTGATTAAATTTTGTTTCTAACATAGAAAAAACATTGCACCAGATATGGGTTTGCCTTAAGCAACAAACCCAATGGAGAAAAAAACCTAGAAAAAATATGAATTCAGCCCAATAATTCATTCAAACGCGCTTCAAAATCTAAATCTTCCTCATAAGAATAGTCAGCTTTCACCTCATCAGAAACAGACATTTGAAGACCATTTTCCTCAGGAAATTCAATCTGAATACATAATCCTTCTGCAATTTGCTTCAGATCTTCTATCGTGATTTGCCCATCAGAAGCCATTCTTCCGCAAAGAAGACTATAGATCATAATCCCAAATTCAGAAGCATTTGATTCTAGAATTTGATTTCGTCTATTATCCATGCGCGTATTCAGATCTGCAATCATTCCTTTTAGAAAATCGGTTGAAATCTCACCATTCCCTAATTTAATCTTGCTTCCAGATTGCGCATTACGAACAATTTCTACATATTGATCGTAATCATTTTTAAAATTGTAATAAGTTTGATCTTTATAAATTTTCTGAGCTTCAAGATCTTGATATAATTCAGCTAAAAGCGAATATTTATCTTTTTGACA
Source organism: Alphaproteobacteria bacterium (assembly GCA_030696155.1). Classification (GTDB taxonomy): domain Bacteria; phylum Pseudomonadota; class Alphaproteobacteria; order JAUXUR01; family JAUXUR01; genus JAUXUR01. The sequence continues at coordinate 25,638 of JAUYSY010000120.1, forward strand.
CATATAATTATCTTTATATTTTTCAAAAAGATTTGCTTTTTTAATCAAGTCTTTATTATTTTGATACCACGCATCAATAGAAGCAGATATCCCTTCCATACAAATTGCATTGGAAGATAATGCCTCTTCTGCAAAACGCCTTGCCACGATTTCCCTAAAATCGTGATCTTGAATCTCCTTAATCTCATTCCAAGCGGATTGAAGGATATGGTAGAAATTAGGCGCCCTTGCCTCTAAATTTGCGTCACTTTGCTCCGGATGTAAAACAACATTGAGTCCGAAACCATGATAGAGCAGATTAGAAGATAATCCACCTTGAACATTTCCTCTTACTGCCAATTCATAAGTCACAAGAATATTATATTTACATAAAGCTTCAAGAGATCTTAAATATTTCATGACTCTGAAATCCATTTCATAGCCAAGAGACTGATAAACAGGGATAATCTCTTCAAAAAGTGGATCATCAAACGGAATATCGACCGCATTTTCAATATGGTAACGCGGATGCATGGTGCTTGCACGCGGGATATCCAAGTTTTGAACGAATTGCCGTTTTAGTTCAAATTGATCTCCCCATGCTCTATAAGCGTACATAATTTCAGCTTTTTGCCTCCAAAATGCTACATTGGAGATTGGTCGGACTCTTTGAGGATCCGGATTTCCCATTCCCCCTACCAAACCTTGAGGAGGATTTTGCTGATTCATTCTATTCATAGGCAACACACATTGTTGCGGCGCACCCCTAGACGCAAAATACTGCTGGATAGGAACAGGTTGCCTATATGCAGCTTGTATAGGTAGGTTTCCCGGTTGCTGTACAAAATTACGTTGATTCATTGCATTATGCCATACACCTGCAAAATTTTGTCCTAATTGTGGAACAACGCCGAATTGGTGGGGTATTGCTTGCGGTTGCTGGATTTGAATTTGGTGATTCATAGGGGGATAATCATGTTCCATCCTAAGCATTTGGGGTATCTTTATTTCTACGCCATGCTTTTCCAAGACATTTAAAATATGAGGAAATTCTCTAAAACGATGAAAAAAAAGTGTCTCTTCATTTTTTAAATACACATATGTTTTTGGCTCATAAAAAAAAGGTTTATTTTCATATATACTGATTCCATGAAGGATATGGTCTTTGTGTTTTCCAGTTAATACTGCTTTTTTTGGTTTTATGTTTTGTCGCTGACGCCAATCAAGAAACATTGCCCCCCAAACCGAAAAATACTCGTTATAACTTTTTTGACTAAGCATCGTTAAACTTTTTAAAATAGAGCGATACAAAGTGATAACACCATCCTGCTCAAATATTTCACCACTTGTATCTCTTCTGCCAACAAAATCCAAAAAAAGAATCATCGCCATTTCAAGTGCGATTTGAGGCTCCTCATACATAGGGGATGTCGCAATAGGCTCTTTTAATTTTTTGCAACTTAGATCAATAAAAGCGCTTTTTGCCGCTTTATATTCTATAATTTCACCATTCACCGGATCCAAAATTTTATTAAGCACATCATAGGTTATATCTCTTGATTCTAGATATTTGGAATCATAATAATGAAGAAGAAAATCTGTGTGCGTACTCAAAGGCCTATGCATCTTGCGATCTTGCTCGGGAAGCGCATCTTCAGGAACAACCTGTTCAGGAAAACCTTCTTGATGAAAAACTTGTTGGTTCGGTTCTTCTCTCCCACGCTTTCCAAGAACTTTACCATCTTCCTCATTTCCAACAGCAAAAGAAAAAGAAGAAATGAAAGAAAGCAAAAAAACTGAATTTACAAATCTCAATCTCACAAAAACAACTCCTACAAATAAAAAATTAATTATATTAAAAATATTTTACATAAATTTTTCTAAAAATCAATAAAAATATTAAAACTAATATTATAAGATAGATTATTTAATTAAAAATTAAATAAATAACACGTTAAAATTAGATTTTATAGATATTTTATCTTACTCCATATTCACTAGATCTTAACAATATTGAAAATAACAGATCAAGATAACTATATTAAAAATAATGTTCATTATATGATTGACAATGTTTTTTAAAATCACAAGTTGTAATTGTTTTATATTACTTTTATTAAACAATGATACAATTATCAATTATTTTCTAAACTCAAAATAAATGTATTTGATTGTAAAAAATTTCAAATAATTAGGTTAAAATTATTTATAACACAAAATAAAATAAGTTATATTTAGATTTACATTAAGTAAAACTTCATTTTATTAAAAGATTGTTGAAATAATTTTTATTTTATGATAGTATATTCAATTATTATTGTTTTTTATTGTAATGTAGGGTTTAAAATGAAAAAAACGCTTTTTGTACTTATTACATCATTATTGTTTCAATCTAATGCTTTTTCAGGTGGCAACACTGGCCTCAAAAGAGACAGAGCTGGTGATGATGCAGGTGTAACATTAGAAGAAATACACAAAAAACAGAGAACTGTTAAAAATCAAATCATTCAAGATATTGAATGTCGTCAATTGAATTTAAATGATTATGAATCGTGTTTAGGTGAATTTTTTGAAGAAAGTAGAAAGCTGCTTACGAATATAGATCTAATGGATCTAATGCAAGAGGCGCTTTTAAAAATTGCACGGGATCCAAAAGAGGTTCTTGCATTAAGATATAAAAGCGCAAAACTCTTGTATATGAGTGAAGCAAAGGACTTTTTTGATATAAATCACACAACTTTTGCGCATCGTGCTGCTGGTATTTCAGCAATTGAAGAGATCGTAAGATCCTGCCCACTTGACGTTTTGAATCTATCATGCACGGAAAATAATGTTGAATTGGTTTCGTTGCTTTTGGAAAAAGTAAAAAATCATTTTATTCAAGAAAAAAGTAAATGTTTAGGCATCACAGATGATTTATTCCGATTAGAAGAAGTTAGAACCACATTAAGAAAACTTCCAGATTTTAAAATTTTATCTAGATTCATTGATGATTTTAGAAAATTAGATTCTTTAAATAGAGTCAACACACTAAATTTTATTAAGTTTTATTTTGGTGGAGATAATCAGCTTTTTGATTATCTAAATTTCTTAGAAAAAGAAAAAGTAGAGGTTGGTCGTCGGAACTCAATTATATCTTCTCTTATGTTAATTCGTGATTCTGCTTGTCCTCATGGGCTTATAAATTTAGCGGATAGACGAGATGATATTGTGGCTTGCCTTTATAAGATAAGGTCAGAATCTCGTTGTAAAATAACGCAACACGTTGTTTCCATTTTAGGAAAAGGAATGGACGCTGATGTAATGCTTTTTTTGTTAGGGACGTTACCAAAGTGTACTCATCCTACATTGCTATCTGTTACGGTTTTTCTAAAAAGATTTTCTTGGGAAAAAATAAAGGGAGGGATTTGGCGATATTTCTATACTCATGCATTTCCTCAAATGATCCAACATATCAACGCCAATGTAGATGAATTTGAAAATTTTGCAGATTTCTGTTTTTTGAATTTAAAAGAATCTAATTTTAAAATCAAGAATATAATTGATTTATATCATAAAATTTATTTAACAAAATCAAGTGATGGTTCTGTTGTTTCTAAAAATATTCTTAAAAAACTTAAAAAAAATCCTGATTTTTTCAATTATGTTCTTGGATTGAATTGGAAAGATCGCTCCTTCCTTTTAGACAATCCTCATTATTATGTTTTGCATAAAACATTTTCACCTTTCATTCATTGGGGGAAGTTTTCCAAATCGTTTGATGCTCTTTCTCATTGTGATTTTTTTGATAAAGTCAAAAATATAAGTGAGAAAGATATTGCAAATATAGTTGATGTAATGAAAAAAATTCAAGTTTTTTATCAAAATGATCAAGAAGAAAAAAAATTACTTAAAATTCCTAACACTAAACTTTTTATATTATCTTCAAAATTAAATATTTCTTCTGAAGAATATTTTAAAAAAATAAAGGAATTTATTCATTTTTTAGATAATAAATTTGGTGAAATAAATGCAGATGATTTTAATATATTTTTAGAGTATTTAGAAAACAAATCGGACATATTATTTTTGAATGATATTGAGAAACTCAGCTTTAATTTAAACATTAATTTTTCGAATATAAATGATTTTTTAACATTTTTTAACATTTTTGATATTTTGAATGATAAAGAATATCAGAAATTGTTAACGTTATTTACTGTTGATGAAATCAAAAAAATTAAATATTTATATTTACCAAAATTTGCGGATTTGATTCAATTCATACTTCCACTATTTTCGGATGGTAAAAATAAAATAATCATAGAGCATATCGGTGAATATTTTTTAAAGACTAATTGTAGCTATGAAGAACGTATGGAATTAATTGTGTTAAAAAAAATCATTTTGTTTGCCAATAAACTTCCTGATGCTTTCTTTAAAACTTTTATAATGAATATAGCAAAAATCGTACCTGATGCATTGGTGGATTTCGGCGAAGACGAAATTGATGATGCTTATCGTTATTCTATTGATGAATTACTCTATGGATTTTATATAAATTCTGATGAAAGGCAAAAAAAAGAATTAATTCATTTTTTACCTGAAGCTCTTATTTCAGAGGACGAATTGCTGGTTTCAGGTGTCAGTTATTTTATAAGTGAACGTTATGAAGATGTGGGGCTTACTGAAGAAGATGAGCTTGTTCAATTGGCAATACGTGTGCAAACCTTATTGGATCAGTCCCAGGATCCTCAAAATCCTTATAAAATTCATCGTGATCTTAACGATAAACGAAAAGCAGAAATCAGTTTTGAAAATTTGCAACAATTTCAATTTATAAAGGGTAGTTCCCAAGATTATAGACTTTGTTTGAATCCAAGCTTTTTTAAAAAATTGTCTGAAATGCAAGTGGATTTAAGCTCGGCACCTTCTATTGATCCTATGATCATACGGGTGATGCTTCATGTTATTGAGGCCAGATTAAATCCGAATTTGTTAAGCCAGATTCAAACTATAGCAGGAATGCGTTTTGGGGATATAAAAGAAGGTGCAATAGGCAAAAATAATTATTTAGAAAATCTTTTAAAATGCGACAATAGCTATATTGCGGCGCAACTTAAATGTATTCTGCATAATTTGTCACAATTGGAGACGAAAGACGGAAGTGATGCGAAATTATCAACCCAAGAAATGGCGATTGTTAAGACTTTTGCATCTATTCTTAATTGTAGCACAGGTAGGGATGGTGCGATTAACGAAGCTTATTTGCAATTGGATAATGAATTTAAGCTTCAAACTATGTCCAAGAATATCTTCGATTCTATAGCGATGGATCGAAATCTGGCCACAACACCAAAAGCATGCGAATTTTTATATGGGACGCTTAACGGCTTAGTTGAAAATATGTTTTCTGGAACAAATGATTTGATGCTCGATATTTGTAAAGAGGGGACAATTGAAGATATTAAAGAGCCAGTTCATCAAGGATTGTATCTCAGAAATCTCATTGGTGATCTTGTAGGATCTTGGCATAGAGTTAAATTTGACTTGCATGCACAGCTTTACTACACGCCTTTGCTCGCTTTATTGCGCCAAGAAGCTTTGGAATTGTTTTATAAACATGCGCATGCTTCTTTAAGGGGCCTCATTCAAATTGTGCAAACAAAGATAAACAATCAAATCAACGCGCTTGACGGGGCCGCTCTTTATTGCGAATTCTTTCAACTCTTGGGCGAAGATGTAAGCAGCTTTGAGCTGGATGAAAAGGATGCGCCCATGATTACTCTTGATGGGACGATTAAAGTGTTGGTTCAGATTGGCGCTCTTGAAGAGGATGATAGATTGTTCTAAATATAGCAAAATAACTCGAATTGAAACATCGTCGCGCCTCGCTCATGTATATAAGGATACACTTCGCTTGTTGTTCCTTGTCTGAATTTCAAGTTATTTAACTATACGTGATCTGATTTGAGAGACGCTTGATCGTCTTTTTGCAACGGCTTTGCCAGATAATGTTCTCGGACTTCCCACCTGTTAAGCGATTGAAAAGAGTATAGCCGGTGGGGGATGTTGCATTTACTTCCCTCAGGCAATCCCCCATGATATCGATACCAGCTAAAAAAGACCATGTTCTTTTAAAAAAGGTTTTAAGACTAAAGCTAATTTTTCTTCTCAAGGCATCAAATCATGTGATTCAACTGTGCCGTTCTTACTCGCTCGCGGGATTCACCGACAGCTTTATCGGGAAGCCCCACTATGGTGAAGGCTGGCAAGCCAGGGTTAAAGCTAACCTGGACATCGATGTTTAAGACATCAATCCCCTGAAAGGCGATGGTTGAAATTCGAGCGACCATTCGGTTGCGACTCCCTAAATATTTTTATCAATTGCTCAAACAAATTAGATCATTTTATTTTTTTTAAAGACTTTTGTTTTGTTAGGACACTAATGTGTGACTTATAGTATTTATAATAATAACAAAAAAGTTGACAAAAAATGTTTTTTATTGTAAATTAAAGTAATTATTATTACATTTTTGTTCAGATTGTGAGTGTTAAATTGAAAAAAATATTTTTTGTACTTATTGTATCGTTTCTGATGCAATCAAATGCTTTTTCAGCAGGAAATGAAATCGAATCAGAGTCTTTGAAAAGAAAAAGAGATGAAATAGGAGAGGATTCATTTCTGATGGAGAATTCTGTAAATAAAAAACATCTAAACATAAAAAATAAAATTATTCATGATTTAGAATATAATACTTTTGATTTGAGTGATTATTCAATTTTTTTTGATGATTTTTATGAGGAAGGCAGCAAAACGCTTCTAGATCCAGATTTGATGTACAGAATGCAAGAAGAACTCATTAAAGCTTCTCAAAACAATTGTTTTTCTGTTCGCGATAGATATAGATGTGCAAAGCTATTGTTTCTAAGTACAGCAAAGGATTTTTTTGATCCAAACCAAGTACATTTAGCACATCACGCAGCTGGAATAACGGCTATTGAAGAAATTTCACAATCTTGTCCAATTGATATTCTAGAAAGTATTCTCGAGGAAAAAAATTCTGAGTTAGTTTCATTCGTTTTACAAAAAATAAAAAATCATTTTGTTTATAAATTTTGCAAATCAAAAGACTTTTTTTTAGAAGATGTTTTGCCAGAGTTGAGAGAGGATCTTGCTGCAATTTTTATGGGATCGGAATTTTTGAAATTAGATTCTTTTATACAAAGTTTTACCAACGCAGATTATTCAGATGCACGTCATGGAAGTAAATCAAAATTATGTTCTTTTATTAAGTTTTATTTTGGTAAAAATCCTGAAATATTTGATTATTTTAATTTATTCAAAGTGAATGACTCTCAGAACTCAATCTTTTTTTCCCTTAAAGCTATACATGAATCTGCTATTCGTTATGGACTTGCTAATCTTGTATGTTCCCGAGATTTAATTATAGAACGACTCAGTAAAATAGTTCCAAAAGACAGATTGATAATGACGAATTATGCAACTTCAATTTTAGAAAAAGAAATCAATTCTGAAAATATTGTTTTTTTGTTAGATCATTTAAGGAATTGTTCGATTTCAATATTGCCAGATGTTGTAAAGTTTTTGGGGAAATTTTCTTGGAATGGATTCCCAACTTATAATACTAGTGGGCATGCATATGATTTTTCTAGAGAATTTTTAAAAATGATTCATCATATCAATAAAAATATTAAAAAATTTGAAAGTTTTTCAAAACTTTTAGAAAAATTAAATGTAAAGAATAAACATATTAAAATTCCTGTTGATTTATATCAAAAAATTTATTTTGAAAATGATGAATGTAGTGAAAAATTTATAAATTTTTGCAATAAAGATAATGATATTCTAAGTTTTTTATTTGATCAAAGCAATTATTATTGGGATAATTTATTGAAAAATCCTCATCATCATGAAATGATTAAAGCATTTGAATATTTAGTTTCTTGGAGTAATAAATATGAAGAGGAAGATATTTTTTCTATTATTTATGATCCAATCAAAGATCTTACTAAAGATAATCTTCAAAATATAGCTGACACAATGAAGGAAATAAAAAAAACCGTAATAAGCAATAAAAGGGCATCGCTTTTTTTAGGTAATTTTAATAGAGATCTTCTTCTTTGTTATTCTAAAAGCAGAGAAATTAATGCTGAAGAATATTTCAAAAAAGTAAATGAATTTGTTTTGTTTTTAAAAAATAATATTAATGCAAAGAGTAAGCGCGATTTTACAAATATTTTAACATATTTGCAATCCAAATCAAATATATTGTTTATGAGTGATGAAGAAAAACTCTGTAATTTTTCAAGAATAAATCTCAATATAAAAGATTTAACAATTTCAGATTTTCTGAAATTTTTTAATATTTTTGAAAATTTTAATGATAAAGAATACAAACAGTTTCTAGATATATTTTCTTTAGATGAAATAAAAAATATACCTTATTTATATATACCAAGGTTCGCAGATTTTATTAAATTTTTAATGAAAAATTTTTCAAATCATAAAATTAAAACAATAATAGAAAATATGGGTGAATATTTTGAAGCTATGAATTTCAGCTATACAGATATTAGTGACTTTGAGTTATTAAAGAAAATTATTTATTTTGCGGATACATTGCCTGATTCCTTGTTTGATGCATTTGCTAAGGATATAACAGATATCGCCATCAATGTGTCGGATAAAAGCAACAGGGAAAACAATTATTCAGATCTAATCTATTACACATTAAAATATTTTTATAAACCTTTGGCAAGTAAATATGATGAAGAGTTGATTGGATTTTTAAAAAAAACAATTCAATCTTCTGATGAATTATTGGTTTCGGGTGTAAGTCGTTTTATAAATACTTATTGTGAATCGATGGGGATGACTGCTGAGTCTGAATTTGTTCAACTTTCAATTCGTGTCGGAATTCTCTTAGATCAATCTGATGATCCCAAAAGCCCATACAAGGTTCACCGCGACTTAGAAAATAAAAGGAAATCTGAAATTAATTTTGAGTGTCTTCGTCAATTTCAGTTCGTAAAAGGTGATTCTAGGGAATATCAAATATCCTTGAATCCAAGTTTTTTCAAAAAATTATCGGAAATTCAAGTCGATTTGGATTCGACGCCTCATATCGCTCCTAGCATTATTGGCGATATGTTTGATAGCATTAAATCTAGGTTGAATGCCGATATTTCCAGTGAGATTGAAACGATAACGGAAATGACTTTTGAGAATCTAAAAGCAGCTGCAACGGGTCAAGATAATTATTTACAAAATCTTTTGAAATGCGAGAATAGTTATATTGCTGCGCAGTTTAAATGCATTTTGAACAATTTATCAATGCTTAATGGGGAAGATGGACGCGAGACTAAATTATCAACTCAAGAAATGGCAATTGTTAAAACTTTTGCATCCATTCTTGAATGTGGAACAGGAAGAGATGGGGCAATTAACGAGGCTTATTTACAATTGGATAATGAATTCAAATTGAAAAACCTCACAAACAATGTATTTGATTCTATCGTGATGGATCGAAATTTGGCTCCAACCTCAAAAGCATGCGAATTTTTGTATGTGACGCTTAACGGCTTAGTTGAAAATATGTTCTCTGGCACAAATGATTTGATGCTCGAAATTTCTCAGGAAGAAGCAATTGAAGATATCTCCCAAGCCGTTCATCAAGGACTTTATTTAAGAAACCTTATTGGAGATTTAGTTGGATCCTGGCATAGGGTTAAATTTGATATAAATGCGGGGCTTTTCTACGAATCTTTACTTGCTTTATCACGGCAAGAGGCTTTGGATCTGTTTTATAAACATGCACATACTTCTTTAAAGGATCTTATCACAATCATACACTCAAAGATTAATAATCAAATCAACACACTTGAGGGAGCCGTTCTTTATAACGAACTCTTTAAATTGTTGAATGAAGATAAAAACAGCTTTGAACTTGATGAAAATGATGCACCTATTATTACACTTGATGGCACGATTAAAGTGTTGATCAAGATTGGCGCTTTAGAGCAAAATAATAGATTGTTTTAAATATAGCCAAATAACTCGAATTGATACATCGTCGCACCTTGCTCATGTATATAAAGATACACTTTGCTCGTTGCTCCTTGTCTGAATTTCAAGTTATTTAACTATACGAGATCTGATTTGAAAGAAACTTGATCATCTTTTTTCAAAGGTTTTGTCCCAGATGATGCTCTGGGACTATAGGCTGTTAGGTGTTTGAGGAAAGCATAATCTGTTAGAAATGCGACATTTACTTACGTCAGACAACCCCCTATTAACAAATTGATTAAGTTAAGTGTGTTAAAAGAATATGTTGCATATTATTAATAATATTTTTCAAAATAACCACTTATAACTGCTTCATATTGATTCAACTATATAAACATATACTTTGTAATTCTTTTCTAAACTCAAAATAAATATGTTTGATTATAAAAAATTTCAAATAATTAGGTTAAAATTATTTACAATACAAAATAAAATAAGTTATATTTAGGTTTAAATCAAGTATAACGTCATTTTATTAAAAAATTGTTGAAATAATTTTTATTTTATGATAATATCTTTAATTATTATTGTTTTTTTATTGTAGTGTAGGGTTTAAAATGAAAAAAACGCTTTTTGTACTTATTGCATCATTATTGTTTCAATCTAATGCTTTTTCAGGTGGCAACACTGGCTTCAAAAGAGACA
>JAUYSY010000121.1 GCA_030696155.1 Alphaproteobacteria bacterium
TGTCTCTTTTAATGCAACGTCTAGTCCTGCATAATACCTCATGGAATGTCTCCTCGTTGTTATTTCGTTTCAATCATGGAGCTTCTGCTCTAGGAGACATTCTCTCGCTTTTAACACGGGGGCGCAATTACACTATGTAGATTGATCGACTATATATACTAAAACTGGATCATATCTAAATCATGACTCATATTTTATAAAAATTCTATAGTTCTTATCCAAAAAAAATATAAAAAAATATTTTTTTACTTAAGCGTAATTTTTTTTTATACTCGAATGATTTGAAAACGCTACAAGTTGAAGGGCGTCTCCCAGCCCCTCCTACTTCCCGCAGCAAGTCACTTGGGGGCCATAAATCCCATGGGAAAGTCTCGATAAATACATTCGCTGCCTCCTGCATAATGGATCCCAAGGGACTTGCCGCGGGAAGTAGGAGGATTGTAGTGTTTTCGCGTTATGTCCCATAGATTGATTACACCCAAACCGGGGTTTACTAACCCCAGATGGACGCAATAAGTTCTTATTCGCCTTCTGCTCTTACAACAGGTGCTGACCTATCGCGTTTTTCGGCTTCAGGAACTTTTTTAAGACCGCGTTGTTTCGCTTGTAGTTCTTGTAGTTCAGCCTCTCTTTTTAATTCATCGGCCCCTTTTATTTGACCCGCTCCGCCAGCTTCTCTTGCCTTTTGCCTATCTAGAGCTTTTTGCTTCCATGCAGGTAATGGCACTGCAGGTTTTGACTGCACTGCAGAAGATACTACGCCTGGTGCACCAGCTGCTGGTTTCGCACCTGGTATAGCAGGTTTTTTATTTAACAGTCTTTGTCTTATCTCTTCATTCAAATCTGCATTACCTCTTCCTAATCTTTGCGCTTTAGCAAGATTTTGAGCAGCAAGCTTTTCCTCTTCAGTTTGTTTCAACCCTTCAGTTTTCCTTAACTTTAGACCCTTGTGAATGTCACCAAGTAATGCGCCTCTACCTCCTGCAGGAGGAGCAAATTTACCGATTGGAGGTGGTGGAGGTCCCATAGCAGGTGGTGGTGGTGGAGGTGGCCCCATAGCAGGCGGAGGTGGTGCGACGCCGCCTGGGTGTGGTACACCTTCTTGAACAGCAGGTCTTGCAGCATTACTTGTCTCCAAAGCTGCTTTAGCAGCTTGCAATACTGCATGTTCAGTTTGCAATGCATCGTGTTTTTTATCTACTTCCGATTTAGAAGCCAATAATGCATCGTGTTTTTCATCCGATGCTGCTTTAGCAGCTTGCAATGCTGCATGTTCAATTTGTAATGCAGCATGTTTTTTATCTACTTCCGACTTAGAAGCCAATAATTCATGCTTTTTTTTATCCGATGCTGCTTTAGCAGCTTGCAATACTGCATGTTCAGTTTGCAATGCATCGTGTTTTTTATCTACTTCCGATTTAGAAGCCAATAATTCATGCTGTTTTTCATCCGATGCTGCTTTAGCAGCTTGCAATGCTGCATGTTCAGTTTGCAATGCATCGTGTTTTTTATCTACTTCCGATTTAGAAGCCAACAATTCATGATGTTTTGCATCCGATGCCGCTTTAGCGGCTTGCAGAGATGCAGGTTCAGATTGCAATGCAGCAGGTTTTTAATCTACTTCCGAGTTAGAGGTCAATAGTTCATGATTCTTTTCATGCGATGCTG
>JAUYSY010000001.1 GCA_030696155.1 Alphaproteobacteria bacterium
CAGACGATCTTTCCTAAAGTTAAGATTGTATAAATTGGGCAATGACATCTTCTTTATTTACTTTCTGGATCCCGCGAACAAGTCGCGGGACGTAGGAGGTGGAGTAAACAATAATTATCAACATATTATCATACTTATGGGTAATGATATGTTCGCGGGACGTAGGAAGAGGGTGTTTGAAACTCTCACGTCTTCCTGGGTAGTTACTATACTTCTCTTGCACAAATTTGAAATATTTTTATCATGTTTACGAAATATTTCTTTACTTTTTCTTGTCCCTTCCGTATTCTCGTAAAAAGATAAAAACTGGAAGCAAGATTAATGAACTTTTTTGCGGACGTCACATTTAAATCCTTCCGAAAGGCTCCTTAAGGAGCAAATAATACACCTTATTCAAAATTATTCCTAAAATAAACCCAATTTTTTAAATTGTGCGTGAAAGATTTGTGCGACAGCAGGTATAGTGCCTATAGCGGTTCCAAAATCTGATGGCTTCAAAACTTAGAAACAAATGGGTATATAGATTTTAAAAACCAATTGATGAATTATGGTTAAATGAAAATGACTTCGCAAAAAATAGGATTTTGGGCAGTTTTTGCCCTTGTAGCTGGTAGCCAAATTGGCTCTGGCGTATTTTTACTACCGGCAGCATTGGCGCCTTTTGGTGCTATAAGCCTTTTAGGTTGGATTATTTCAGGTTTAGGCGCTATTGCCTTAGCGCTTGTTTTTGGACAATTATGTGCGCGTATCCCTAAAACGGGCGGTCCGCATGCTTATGTACAAGAAAGTTTTGGACCAACAGCAGCTTTTTTCACGGGTTGGACATATTGGATTATTTCATGGATTAGCACGAGTGCGGTTATTGTAACGGCTATCGGTTATCTTTTGCCCTTAATTGGGGATCAACCCAAATTTATTGTTGTAGGACTTGAAATAGTTCTATTGACATTGATTACGTTGCTCAATTTACGTGGTGTTAAAGCGTCTGGTAACGCAGAATTTGTATTAACGTTGATGAAAATCATTCCCTTATTATTATTACCAATTGCTGCTTTATTCTTTTTTGATTATGGGAATTTTGTTAAAGATAGCTCGATTATGGAATTCACAGATTCGGAAATAATCAGCAAGGTAACATTAATGACATTGTGGGGTTTTATCGGCGTTGAATCTGCAACAACACCTGCAGGTTCTGTTGAAAATCCTTCAAAAACAATTCCACGCGCCATTGTTATTGGTACTGTTTGTGTAGCACTTCTTTATTTGATGAATAGTATAAGTATTATGGGCGTTATCCCCGGTCAAGATTTGATGAATTCTAAAGCCCCTTATGGCGATGCAGCACGTATTGTGTTTGGCGGGAATTGGCATTTAGGGATTTCACTTATTGCGTCCATCATTTGTATTGGGACATTAAATGCTTGGGTTTTGACCAGCGGTCAAATTTCATTAGGGCTTGCACAAGATCGTTTTTTGCCTAAATTTTTTGCAAAACGCAATAAACACACAGCCCCCTATATGGGGCTTTTAATAAGCTCTTTCGGGATTTTGCCCTTACTTATTTTAACGGCGAGTGATAATTTAGCGCAACAAATCAATCTTATTATTGATTTTTCAGTGATGGCGTTTTTATTTGTATACGCGATTTGTGTTTTATCTTTTTTAAAGATTTTGTACCAAAATCGTCATGAAGGGTCAATTTTTCAATGGATTTATGGACTGGGCGCGATCGGTTTTTGTGGTTGGATTTTTTATAATACGGAATTTACAACGCTTTTAATTTCAGGTTCTTTTGTTGTAAGTGGATTGCCTATGTACTTTTTTATGAATCGACCATCAAAATCTAAAGATGCGTCTGTTGCAGATTAGGAAATAATCCCTAAATAAGTAAGTAGAATTTTATACTGGCTGCTGTTTACGGCGGTCAGTATTTAAAAGGCCCCTCTTAAAAAGGATAAAGTGCGATGCAACATCAAAACCCGCATCAATGGTATGGCACAACGATCGTCAGTGTTCGAAAGGGCAATGAAGTTGTTATTGCAGGTGATGGCCAAGTAAGTCTTGGTAATACAATTATTAAAGCGACCGCTAAAAAAGTCAGACGTCTTTCCAATGGTTCTGTCATTGCTGGTTTTGCAGGCGCAACAGCTGATGCTTTTACGCTTTTTGAACGCTTAGAAGCGAAACTTGAAAAATATCCAGGTCAATTATTACGTGCTTCTGTCGAGCTAGCTAAAGATTGGCGCACAGATCGTTATTTGCGTAAATTAGAAGCGATGATGGCAGTGGTTGATAAACATGCATCTCTTATCCTAACAGGGAATGGTGATGTGCTTGAGCCCGATGATGGATTGATTGGTATTGGTTCCGGTGGTGCTTTTGCTTTATCGGCAGCGCGTGCCATGATTGATGTTGAAGGATTAGATGCCGAAACAATTGCGCGCAAATCGATTTCAATTGCAGCAGATATTTGTGTTTATACTAATTCAAACATGACTGTCGAAAAGTTATAAATGACCATCCTATGAGCAAATTCGTCGTCAAACTTGTGCATTCCGGTACTCATGTACAAAGAGGTACATTCCGTTCCGGTTCTCAGTTTTTCTAGACTTTGCCACATAATTTGGTCATTTAGCTAGTTTCATAAAAATAGACTGCTTTTAAGAAAGGTAATTAATGATGAGTTCATTTAGCCCCCGTGAGATTGTTTCAGAATTAGATCGTTACATTATTGGTCAGCAAGATGCGAAACGAGCTGTCGCCGTGGCACTTCGTAATCGTTGGCGTCGTCAGCAATTGCCTGACAATTTAAAAGAAGAAGTATTACCCAAAAATATTTTGATGATTGGGTCAACGGGCGTTGGTAAAACAGAAATAGCAAGACGGCTTGCCAAATTAGCGCAAGCGCCTTTTATAAAGGTAGAGGCTACAAAATTTACAGAAGTTGGTTATGTAGGTCGTGATGTTGATCAAATCATTCGTGATTTGGTCGAGATATCCCTACATCAAACAAAACTTAGAATGCGTGAAGATGTACAAGCCAAAGCAGGACAACATGTTGAAGACAGATTATTGCAAGTCTTGGTAGGTAAGCAAGCAAGCGACGAAACACGTCAACGTTTCAAAGAAAAACTCCGTGATGGTTCGTTAGAAGATAAAGAAATTGATATTGAGCTCTCTGATAATGGATCTCAGGGTATGGCAAGTTTTGATATACCGGGGATGCCAGGTGCACAAATGGGCATGATCAATATGAGTGAAATGTTTGGCAAAGCCTTCGGTGCCACCAAAACAAAATTGCGTAAACTTCGTGTATGTGAAGCACGGACGATTTTGATGGATGAAGAATGTGATAAATTGCTTGATCAAGATGATGTCACGCGCCAATGTATTTTTAGTGTTGAGCAAAATGGCATTGTTTTTCTTGATGAAATAGATAAAATTTGCGCCCGCTCTGAACGTCAAGGTGCAGATGTCAGTCGTGAAGGTGTACAGCGTGATTTATTACCGCTTATTGAAGGTACAACCGTATCGACAAAATATGGTCCTGTGAAGACAGATCATATTCTGTTTATAGCATCAGGCGCATTTCATTTGTCTAAACCTTCAGATTTATTACCAGAACTTCAAGGACGTTTGCCGATTCGCGTTGAGTTAAAATCCTTAACGGCAGCCGATTTCAAACGCATTTTGTTGGAACCCGAAGCGAGTCTTATTCGTCAATATAAAGCGCTTTTAGCAACAGAAAAAGTGACGTTGGATTTTACCGATGAAGCTATTGATGAAATAGCATCCCTTGCTGAAGAAATAAATCTAAGTGTCGAAAATATCGGTGCAAGACGTTTGCATACAGTGTTAGAACGTTTGCTTGAGGAAATAAGTTTTGAAGCGAATGATAAGCCTGGTGCTTCCATTATTGTAGATCTTGATCTTGTGAAAGAGCGTGTTTCAAGTCTAAAACATAAAGCAGATTTAACAAAATTCATCTTATAATCTTATAGTTGGTCCCATCGTTGCGTGATTGGTGGGACCAATGTTAATAGGTTTTAGTATTGTCGGTTTATAATTTTGTTATAAATATCTTGGGCAAGTTTTTGTGCGTCTTTGTTATATGTTTCGTTTGAAGAAACAAACGAATAGATGAGTGCGTACATTAATTTGTTGGGTTCTTGGTTTACTGGTTCTTCATTATTGAAATACATTTCAGCCAAATGTGCTTTGGCCATATGTCGTTCGGACAAGTCATTACTTTCTAACAATATTTTATTTAAATAAGAAAATTTAATCTGTAAATTTATTGTATTGTTGTTAATGCAATTTGGATAAGGTTGGATTTCGTTAAAACAATTGGATTCTTTTTTTACTTTTTTTAGTTCTTTTTTGTCCTCTGTGGGGTTATGTTTTCTTTTTTTAAGATTTAGTTTTTCTTTTTTAATTGCTGGAAAAACAATCAATGAATCAACATTATTTATAAGTTGAATGTTGTTGGGTAATTCAAAAGCGCTCTCATTAGGTGTTATAATAAGGTAATAATGATTGCCTTCGTTATTAAACATTATGTGCGTTTCAAATGGATTTTCAGATTCTGAAGACTCGTTCTCTGAAATAATCACGCCATTGGTGTCATTTGTGAGTCTAGTATTTAACGCGTAAGGTACTGTAAAGCTTGTCGTTTCGTCTAATATGATCGAATGTTCTACATTTTCATCTGAAAAGATCATTGCGGCATTAAGTGGTTGTAAAAGTATTCCATAGATTGCTATTAAGTATGATATCTTTTTCATTTCATGTCCTGATAATTAATTTAATTTTATAATAAACTAGTTAAGCAAAATGTGCACAAAAGTCAACAAAAAACACGATGTTGTTTAAATATATATGATTTTATATGTGTTTATTATTTCAAATTTCATTGTTTTGTGATAGGATCTACATTATTTTTATAAAAGGTTATCAAATGTTTAAAAAATCTATCTTACTTCTTGCCTTAAGTTTTTCTATAAATACATCGTTAATTGCTGAAAAAATAGCAATTTTGGGGGGTGGTCTTTCAGGTCTTACGACGGCTTATGAACTTGTTAAAAACAACATTCATGAGAATAATGAAATCGTCCTTTTTGAAGGTCGTGATCGGTTAGGTGGTCGTGTTCATACGCATTATTTTGATGAGGATCAAAAAAGTTTTTATGAAGAAGGTGGTACTTTTATTGATAGTGATCATAATCAAATGATCACCCTTGCAAAAGAATTAAAAATAAAGCTAAAAAAAACTTCTTTTGTAGATAAAGATGTTTTTGTTGTTAATGAAGAAAAATTCTTAAAAACAAAAGATGCATATTATATTGTGGATATGCTTGTAGATTTTTTAAATGCTTTTAAAGACAGAAATATAAATCTAGTTCATTATAATGATCAAACAAAGCAGCTGGAATATGTAAAGGCAGAAGATTATTTTAATGGACTAGATGAAGTTGCAAAAAAATTTCTTGAAACTTATTATTTTGATGAAGTAGGTTTGGATTTAAACAATATGCCTGCTGTTGCGTTATTTTGGATTAATGAAGATTTAAAAGAAATTAAACAACTTCTAAAGCTAAAAAAAAGTACTATAAAAAGAACTTTTTTAAGTGGTCTTGCTAATAAATTTGCGTATCGTTATAGCGTAAAAGGTGGTATGTCACAATTGATTGATGCGCTTGAAAACACAGTTAAAGATAAGGTCACCATAAATCTTAATTCAAAAATAGTTTCTATCAAAAAGGAAGACACTTTGTATAGAGTGGGTTTTGAAAATGGAGAAGATTTTATAGCGGATCGGATCATTGTAACGTTACCCTTTTCAACCTTACGCCATGTTGATGTAACGGATACGCCTCTTACGGATTTGCAGCGTCTTTCAATTCAGACACTTCCTTATGGGCAGCATATTAAAATCGGTATTCCTCTTGAAGCAGAGAAGGATGTTGCTAAGGACTTACTTTATTATGTTAATTTAGATCATCGATTCATTGGTTGGGCTGGAAAAAATGCAATGACTTTTTTTCTGGGATCAAGTAAAAGTCAAGAATATGGTCAAGGTGATGTTAATAACCTTGTTCATGATTTAATGCCAGGACTTCAATCTAAGTATAAATATGTAAAAGATTTTGGTGCGCCTATAATTAAAAATTGGGTAACAGATCAATTTGCATTGGGAACGTATTCAGGTCGATCAGCTGAATGTAATATAGGTATTTTTAATCCAAGCGATACAATTCGCGATATTTACGTATTTGCTGAGCCAACTATTGATAATAGATTTTTTTTAGCAGGAGAACATATTATGGCAGATGGCAGTGCGGGTCACATGGAAGGTGCAGTACGCTCAGGAAAGATTGCGTCAGGACTTTTGATGGGGAATCTTTTAAAGTAAAGTAAGATTTTCTTGCTACCCTATACAAAATAAGGTATAAAGTAAGATCTACTGTGTCGTGCTATGGCGTCAGGACATGCCTGGCCGACAATTTTCAACCTTTAACGTATTGAAGGATTTAGAAATGTCCAAATTAAAAACGAAAAGCAGTGCCAAAAAGCGCTTTAGCTTTACAGCAACCGGCAAAGCACGCGGCGCTCAAGCAGGTAAAAGACATAATATGCGCAAACGTTCAAACGATATGTTGCGCGATTCACGTGGTACGCGGATTCTTGCAGACGCAGAAACAGCCCGTGTTCGTAAATATTTACCCTACGCTTGAGGAGATCTAAATGGCCCGTATTAAAAGAGGCGTGACCTCCAGAGCCCGTCATAAAAAAGTCCTAAAACTTACTAAAGGTTTTCGTGATAGAAATAGTAGTTGCTACCGCGTAGCGCTTGAGAAACTTGAAAAATCTTGGCAATATGCGTATCGCGATAGACGCACAAAGAAACGTGAATTTCGTGGTCTTTGGATTCAGCGTATCAATGCTGCAGTCCGTGAACATGGTCTAACTTATTCACTTTTCATTCATGCGCTTAAAGTTGCTGGCATCACGATGGATCGTAAAGTCTTATCCGACATTGCTATTCGCGACCCACAAGCTTTTGCAGGAATTGTCAATCAAGCTAAATCAGCCGTTGCTTAATTATCTGTAATTATTGCTTTTAAAAGGCCTCCTTTCGGGGGCCTTTTTTTTTATCAAAAATAATTTAAAAAAAGTGTAAAAATAAGTTGATTTTCTTTAAATAATCCTATACGAAGTGTTTATAAAGTAATGTTTAGGTTTTAAACTTACATTATATTGTAAAATCTTTAAAAGAGGTAACTTATGAAGAAAATAATGTACTTAATGGGAATTTTAATTAGTTTTCCACTTTTTGCTGTTCAATTGCAATGTGCCAAGGGACCAGTTGAACGGGCTGGGATGATTTTGGTAAAAGTTTATCCAGATGGCGTGCCTTGCGTTCTTGTAGGCAAAGATAAAAGGCAAGGTTATGTTAACTTTCCAGCAGGTGAATGTGATGCAGCTGATCACTATTCTTCTGTAACAGCTGCGCGCGAGACAAAAGAAGAAACCGGGAATGCATTGCATTTTAGGTCTAATGATGTAAGTAAAAAAGGATATGTATATTCAAATCGTCACAAAATTCAACTTTTTGTAAAGAAAACAAAAGCTTCTGTTACAGCATTGACCCAGTCAGTTCAAGCAGCACAATCCAACCCAGCTTTGGGTCGTGAATATAAAGAAGTAAGTCAATATTATGCAATTCCAATTCAAAATTTGCTGAATGTAGCAAAAGGAATTCAAAATGCTGGTTATCCTTCATCGCAAAATATATCAGCTCAAGGATTAAATGCAATTAAGTCAAAAAATGGACATAATTTAGTGTTTGAATCGCATTATATTGCTGCTATTGCGCAAGATTATGCAAATGCTAAAAATATTTTTGAAAAACTTACAGGCCAAACATTTCAATAAAATTATGAATGATGTCATGACGAAAGTTGCGGCATTCAGTTTTTTAAAGGCCTCTTTTTTGGAGGTCTTTTTTTTTATCTTAAAATAAAATATATTGACCTTTTAGTAGGGGGCGTGCATTAATTATTACGTAAGCAATACTTACAATATTAATAATTTTTAAACGAGGTAATTATGAAGAAAATAATATATTTAATCAGTGCGTTGATTAGCTTTCCACTTTCAGCCGTCACATTATCAACGCCTGCAGGGAAGCCTGTTGAGCGTGCAGGCATGATTTTAATTAAAGATTACAATGGAACGCCTTGTGTTCTTGTTGGAAAAAGTAAGCATATCACAAGTGCTAAGGTCGTGAACTTTCCTGCTGGCGTTTGTGATGCAGGTGATACATATACGTCGCGAACAGCTGCACGTGAAGCAAAAGAAGAAACGGGTGGTTTGTTAACATATAAATCTTCGAAAATTCGTAATATGCCTTATGTTTATGCAAATAAACATCAGCTTTTTGTAAAGAAAACAAAAGCTTCTGTTACAGCTTTAACACAAGCAGTGCGTGCAGCACAATTGAATCCATCTTTAGGTCATGCGTATAAAGAAATTGATCAATATTATGCGATACCTGTTCAAAATTTACTTAATGCGGCAAAAGCTGTTAATGGGTCACGTGTAAATGGCAGAATAAATCAAGCTGCTATCGTGCGCAATGGATTGAACAAGATTAAATCACGAAATGGACATGATTTAGTTTTTGAATCGCATTATCTTTCTACAATTGCTAAAGATTACAAGAATGCTAAAAACATTTTTGAAAGCCTTACAGGCAAAAAATTCTCATAAAGTTCATAACTTCAGCTCCCTCCTACGCCCCGCGGCTCGACCGCGGGGTCTATAAAATCTATAGATAAGTCTCGATAAATCCATTCATCTACCTCTTGCGCAATGGATCCCGCGATCAAGTCGCGGGACGTAGGAAAGGGGTGGGGTTTATACTTATGGGTAATGATATGGCCACGGGAAGTAGGAGGTTTTTCGTGTTTTCAAATTATTGCACTATATCTACGCTTTTACTCTTTTCTTAATTCCTTGTATACTCATCAAAGTTAATAAGAAGGAGAGAAAATGCCAGATTTTAAAAAATGGGCAAACTTAGCCCAAAAAGAAATCAAGATTGAGGCAGATCCTCTCGATTCATATGTGACCCCTGAAAATATTACGTTGCAAAGGCTATATACACGCAAAGATCTAGAAAATATTGAATGGTGTGATTCTTATCCTGGTATTTTTCCCTATGTGCGCGGTGTCAAAGCCACCATGTATTCCCAGCAACCCTGGACGATTCGTCAATATGCTGGCTTTTCAACGGCTGAGGAAAGCAATGCATTTTATAAAGAATGCTTAAAACAAGGTCAAAAAGGCCTATCTATCGCTTTTGATTTGCCCACACATCGTGGCTATGATTCGGATCACCCCCGTGTTCAAGGGGATGTTGGGAAAGCGGGCGTGGCTATTGATTCCATTCTGGATATGAAGATCTTATTTAAAGACATTCCATTGGATCAAATGAGTGTATCCATGACCATGAATGGGGCTGTGCTCCCTGTTTTAGCTGCTTATATAGTGGCGGCAGAAGAGCAAGGTATTAAACAGAACCAATTAACAGGTACAATTCAAAACGATATTTTAAAAGAATTCATGGTGCGGAATACTTACATTTATCCACCCATGCCCAGCATGCGTATTGTTTCAGATATTATGGCCTATACGGCGCAATATATGCCAAAATTTAATTCGATCTCAATTTCTGGTTATCATATGCATGAGGCGGGTGCTACTGCCGTGCAAGAGCTCGCCTTTACGATTGCAGACGGTATAGAATATGCAAAAGCAGCACAATCGCGGGGCATTGATATCGATACAATTGCGCCCCGATTTTCATTCTTTTTTGGCATTGGCATGCATTTTTTTATGGAAATTGCTAAATTGCGCGCCGCCCGTATTTTATGGGCGCAAGAAATGCAGCAACTAAATCCTAAAGATCCACGATCTTCGATTTTGCGTATGCATTGTCAGACTTCAGGCGTTAGCCTTACAGCGCAAGATCCCTATAATAATATTATGCGCACAACCATTGAAGCGATGGCAGGTGTTTTGGGAGGGACGCAATCCTTGCATACAAATTCTTTTGATGAGGCGCTTGCCTTGCCGACGCCGTTTTCAGCCCGTATTGCACGTAATACGCAATTGATTTTACAGCATGAAGCGGGATTAACGCATGTTGTCGATCCTTTGGGTGGTTCCTATTACATCGAAAGCTTAACAAATAGCCTTGTGGCAGAGGCGCAGAAATTAATCAAAGAAATTAATGATATGGGCGGGATGACGAAAGCCGTCATTCAAGGTTACCCTAAATTGTTGATTGAAGAAGCCGCCGCAAGAAAGCAAGCCTTTATTGATGAAGGCAAAGATATTATTGTGGGCGTTAATAAATACAAAGTGGAAGAAGAATCGAAAGTTGATTTGATGAATATTAATCATCAAGATGTATTGAATACTCAATTGGAACGTCTCGCATTACTAAAAAAAGAGCGCAACCAAGCATTGGTAGATCAAACGCTTTTAGCGCTTGAAAATGGTGCTAAAGTTGAGAACGCTAATTTGCTTGCGCTGTCTATTGAAGCCATCCGTGCGCGTGCAACGATTGGGGAGATTTCAAATGAGTTAGAGAAAGTATTCACGCGTCACAAAGCAATTATCAGAACAGCGGCGCATATTTATGGTGATGCATTGAAAGACAATAAAGAATTCCAGCACATTTTGGCCCGCGTCGTAGAATTTGAGCGTGAAGAAGGCAGACGTCCCCGAATTTTAGTCGCAAAATTAGGCCAAGATGGTCATGATCGGGGCGCTAAAATCATTGCAAGTGCATTTTCTGATATTGGTTTTGACGTGGATATGGGGCCGCTTTTTCAAACACCTGAAGAAGCTGCCCAAGATGCTATTGATCACGATGTGCATATGATTGGTGTATCCACACAAGCAGCAGGTCACAAAACACTTGTGCCGGAACTCATTGAATTGCTTAAGAAAAATGGACGAGTCGATATTTTAGTGATTTGCGGAGGCGTGATTCCACCCCAAGATTACGATTTTTTGTATCAAAAAGGGGTTAAGCTCATCTTTGGGCCTGGGACAACGATTATTGATTCGGCTTCGAAGATATTAGATCTTTTAAAGAGTAAAAAATAATATTCTAAAGTTTTTATTTATATAGTATAATTAAATTAAAAGAGAAATGGAGGAATCAAATGAAAATAATAATGGCTATTGCTTTAGTGGTTTTAGGGACATCTTTTAGTGCAAATGCTGAAAGAATGAATTTGAACCCAGAAGCTGTTGCAGCCCATATTGTGGCTTTAAATCAGCGGGCTGCAGAAAATGATACAAGGGCAGCACAAATTGCTCAACGTATTACGGAATTAAAAGCAGAAAAACTTGTAGAAGCTAGGAAAGCAGCACCAGGAAAACCGCAAGTCTCTCTAGATCGCGTTGACCCAGAAGCAGGCCCTATACATACAGCACGTCATAATGCTATTGCAGGCGAAATTTATGCTGCAACGAACGATAAAAATACAGCACAAAGAGCAGCGGATGAAGCGAGAAAGAGAATGAGAGACTTAAACGATTACAACAAACATCATGAAAGGCTGGTTAAGCTTGACACCGATGCGAAGAATAACCCAAGGGGCATTAGTGAACGTCCTATGCATGCGCGTGAAATTCATGCACTAGAGCAACACATACAAGACGTTAATCGTTATATCACAGAGAATAACTTACATACCCAATAATATTAGTTTGTTGGAAAAGTATAGATCGTCATTCATTTTATTGTGGTGAGTTTACGACTTTTTTATCTTTTGCTATGAAGAATAGGAGGAGTAAATGTTAAATTTTCACTCCTCTTTTTTCGTTATAATTTTTTTTTAATTAAGAGTATAGGCTCTCTATTTATTAACAGACTTATTTTAAATTTTTATTATTGAGGTTAATTAATCTGTTTCCTCAGCATTTATATCTTTATTTATTAAAAAATAAACGAAGGATTTTTTGCCAAATCTTCTGTCATTCGTTTTATATTAGCGCGTTTTATATTTCTGTTTTTACTATCCTTTAAATCCTTGTATACTCAGGAAAGAAATTAAGATTGGGGTGTAAGGAATAAATATGAGACGATTCCCAGATGTAACTGTTGGCACAGCCCATTTTTCGACGCTTAAAACTTTTTTGGGCTATCTTTGGCCCAAAGACAATCCCCAAATTAAAACGCGTGTTGTTCTTGCTTTTTCATTTTTATTTTTGGCGAAACTCGCTCATGTCATTGTGCCTTTTGTTTATAAGGAAATAGTCGATTATTTTGCACCCGTAACAGGCGTCAAGCCTTTAGTTATTCCCGTTATTCTTATTGTGATTTATGGGCTCGTTCGTTTGTCGACATCATTTTTTACAGAATTACGTGATGTTACTTTTCGTTTTATTGAGCAATGGATCACACGCTTTATGGGTTTGGCGGTTTTTAAACATCTGCATAAATTATCGTTACGTTTTCATTTGGATCGAAAGACGGGTGCTTTAAATCGAGCGATTGAACGTGGGATAAAAGGAATTGAATATTTAACTTTCTTTAGTACATTTAATATCCTGCCGACTTTATTAGAAATCATTCTTATTAGTGGCGTTATAGCCTTTATGTTTGGTTTTGCTTTTTCACTCACCATCATTATTCCATTAATTTTATATATTATATTTACAGTTACTATTACGGAATGGCGCAATAAATTTCAACGTGTGATGAATCAACAAGAAAATGATGCCAATGCGCATACAATTGATTCATTGTTGAACTATGAAACAGTTAAATATTTTTCGAATGAGGAAGCTGAAGAAAAACGTTTTGATAGCTTTTTGGAAAAATATCAAAAGGCCGCTTTATCCAATCAAAAATCACTTTCGATTCTTAATTTTGGGCAAAGCGTTATTATTGTCTGTGGTATTACATTGGCGATGGTTCTCGCCAGTATTAAATTGTTAAATCAAACGATCACCATGGGTGATTTTGTGTTGATTAATACTTATTTATTTCAGCTTTATATCCCTTTGAATTTTTTGGGGACAGCCTATCGAACAATTAAGCAATCTTTGGTTAATCTTGAAGAAATGACATCATTGCTTGAAGTGTCGCAAGAAATAAAAGATCGCGATAATGCAATTGATTTGCCACCTTTAGGGGGTGAAATTAAATTTGAGAATGTTTCTTTTCATTATGATCCTGACCGCGCGATCCTTAAAAATATTTCATTCACGCTTCCTAAAGGTCAAACTATTGCGATTGTGGGGCCAAGTGGCGCGGGTAAATCAACGATTTCAAGGCTTTTGTTTCGATTTTATGATGTGATACAAGGATCGATTAAAATTGATGGGCAAGATATTCGTGATTTATCACAAAAATCATTAAGGAACGCCATAGGGATTGTGCCACAAGATACTGTTTTGTTTAATGATTCTATTTATTATAATATTGCTTATGGTAAAATTTTAACAGACGTGTCTGAAATTCATCTTGCTGCAAAACTCGCCCATATTGATCGTTTTATTGAATCTTTGCCTCAAAAATATCAAACAATGGTGGGTGAACGAGGGTTAAAATTATCTGGTGGTGAAAAACAACGTGTAGCAATTGCGCGCGTTATTTTAAAAAACCCGATGATTCTTCTTTTTGATGAAGCAACTTCAGCGCTTGATTCAAAAACTGAAAAGGAAATTCAACATAATTTGAAAGAAATTTCAAAAGATAGAACAACATTGATTATAGCGCATCGTTTATCAACAATTATTGATGCTGATAAAATTATTGTACTTGATCACGGAGAAATCATTGAAGAAGGCACGCATCAAGAATTATTAGCCCTAGGTGGTCTATATGCAACGATGTGGGCAAGACAACAAGAATCATCAGGGTTGCGTGAAAAATTACAAGAGGTTGAACAAGAAAGTCCTGAACTACCCAGATTATAAGTAAATTCGTCGTCAAATCTGTGTTTCCGGTGTTCATGTACTTTAGTACACTCCAGGCCGGTTCTCGCTTTTTCTAGACTTTATCTCATAATCTGGATAGTTCTACATAGAGATTTAGGGAGTTAAGGTTTGGATTCATTCATTCAAAAATTACGATCATTTGATCGTGCTGCGATTGCCCAAGCGATTACGCTCATTGAATCAAAAAAAGAATCTGACCAAGATTTGGCAGACAGCCTTTTTCAAAAACTTTTACCGATCAAATCTACATCTTTTGTTATAGGTGTCACGGGCGCGCCAGGTGTGGGGAAATCTTGTTTTATAGATGTTTTTGGATCAAAATTGGCAGTACTCAACAAAAAAATTGCAATCCTTACCTATGATCCTAGTTCGACTGTTAGCGGAGGGTCATTGTTGGGTGATAAAACGCGCATGATGCATTTGTCACAGCATAAAAATGTGTTTATTCGCCCATCACCTTCTAAATCCACTTTGGGTGGATTGGGTCCTAGAACTTTTGAAACAATACAATTGTTTCAAGCGCTTGGTTTTGATTATATCATCATTGAATCAGTGGGTGTTGGCCAATCTGAAATTGATTTAGCGTCTTTAGTTGATTGTTTTATTTTACTTTTGGTCCCAGGGGGAGGGGATGATTTACAAGGTTTAAAAAAAGGCATTTTAGAATTTTGCGATATTTTATTGGTTAATAAAGCGGATAACGCATTACGCGCAATGGCTGAACAAACGATGCATGATTATACGTATATTGCGAAAGCAAAAAAAATACCATTGCATCTTATTTCGGCTTTAGAGAATCAAGGTATTGATGACGTTATTGATATCATCAAACAGCAAAAACCAAAAAATCAAAAAAAACAAAAAGATTTTATTCGACATATTTTATTGGCGCAGATGATGGATTGTTTGGATAAAAAAATAAGTGACGATGATGTGCTTTCTAATATGTTTAATAAGTATATTTTGTCTATTGAAAAAAACGCATTAACGCCACATCAGGTATTGAAAGATTTTTTGCCTAAAGTTATTGAATCATTGGGTATCATGAAGAAAAATAACTTGTCGTAAATTTTTCTTAAGAAATAATCAGTTTTAATCAAAAAAGGCTGGTCAAGCTGATTGTTATTATGGTATAAAAATCTCGGATGGATGGCCGAGCGGTTGAAGGCACCGGTCTTGAAAACCGGCAGAGGTTTGCGCTTCTCGTGGGTTCGAATCCCACTCCATCCGCCAGTCTTCAAAATCATTTCAATTATAAAATCATCCTTAGACTAATAGATTGTTATCTTTCTTTTATGAATCTAGGCATGGCATCAATCTACGGGATAAAAAATGAAATTAAGCCCATTTTTAACTATCCCGCTTTCACACTCCGTAACTTATTTCTAAGAAGCGAAAATAATTTTTTACCAAAAGCCCTCCAAAAGATGGGGTTTTTTCACCTCTCTCCTTGTGGGCTAATCTGTAGACACATCTTTTGCAATAGTAAATTCTGATAAAAATCGCACTCCTTCACTTCCCGCGGCTATATCATTACCC
>JAUYSY010000004.1 GCA_030696155.1 Alphaproteobacteria bacterium
TATTTATTTTTTCTTTTTTGCGTCCTCAATTTTTAAAGGAAAGTAGACTTTTTTTGGGTGATTCTTTGACACCTGCTATTAATTTTATTGATGCTCCCTTTCAAAGTATTCGAAATGCTTTTCATGCGTTAACAAATTTTACTGAATTAAGTGAAGAAAATGAAAAGCTAAATTTACAAAAACAACAATTGCTTCAATGGCGGCAACTTGCTTTAAAGCTAGAGGCTGAAAATCTTTCTCTCAAAGAATTATTGCGTTTTCTGCCTGATAATAAAGCAGAATTTGTAACAGCATCTGTTGTGTTTAGCAATATGACGGATGGACGTTCTCTGGTTATTCGAGCAGATTCTTCTCAAAAAATTCAAAAAGGTAATCTTGTTTTAGGTAAAAATGGGGTTATTGGTAAAATTGTTGAAATTGGTGAAAAGCATGCCCGTATTCTTTTGATTAATGATGCAAATTCACGCATTCCTGTGCGTGTTGAAGGAAAGAATATTTCTGCTTTGGTTGCAGGTGATTTAAAAGGTAATCTAAAACTTTTATACGTGCCACAAGGCGTTTTTTTATCGCCTAATGATCGTTTGTTAACATCATCAGATGGACAGGTTATTCCGCAAGGTTATTTTTTAGGCACAATTGGTAATATTCAAGATGATCAAATAGAGGTAATTCCATCTTCATCGCTTGAATCTATTGATTTTGTGATCGTTATTGTGCAAGCTGTTGATGCAGCAATTTAATATCATCTTTGAAACTCTACTACTGTGGTCGATTGATGCGTCGTTTCGGTACTCAGATCCTCATGTATGAAAGAATACACGAAGGAACCCGTGCCAAATCTCCTATCACTCGTCTCACATTAGCGAGTTTCGAAAGAAGTCTAGTAACTCATGGAATAAAAATGAAAAAAAACACCTTTGGATTTATAATTTTTATCTATATATTTTTTCAATTAAGCGATTCTTTCGCGATTGTTATGAATCCTGAATTATTTGAAATATCAAAAAACTTACAAAGTTATTGGGGGATTCCTTTTGCAGGGATGCTTTTATCGATTGCTCTTTTTCCATTGTTTGCGCCTCATTTTTGGGAAAAATATTATAGTATTGTTACTTTTTGTTGGACGTTATTATTTATTATTCCTTTTTCTTTTATTTATACATCATCTTTGTCTTCTCATTTAGTGATTGAAACTATAATTGAGGAATATCTTCCTTTTATATTGCTTCTTCTGGCCTTATACACAATAACGGGTGGTATTCATATTTCAGGAAAATTTGCAGGCACGCCTACATTTAATCTTATTTTTATTACGATTGGTACGTTGCTTGCTAGTTTTATCGGAACGACAGGCGCGTCTATGCTTTTTATACGTCCTTTAATTCGTGCAAATGCATGGCGTAAGCATCGTGTTCATACCATCGTCTTTTTTATATTTTTAGTATCGAATATCGGTGGATCGTTAACACCCATTGGTGACCCACCTCTTTTTATAGGTTTTTTAATGGGTGTAGGGTTCTTTTGGACCATGACGCATATGTTTTTACCTTTTCTGATTGCCTGTGTTTTGTTGCTTGTTGTGTACTATTTTTTAGAGCAATATTTTTTTAAACGCGATCATGATTATGAAGATGAACATGCGGCTGACGCGCCAAGACTTAAGATTGAAGGTAAACGTAATTTTTGGCTGTTACTGATTGTTATATTGGCTGTTTTTTTAAGTGGTCAATTTAAAAATGATTATGCACTTCATTTAGGTGAACTTCACTTAAAGCTTAATAGTATTTTAAGGGACAGTACATTTATATTATTGACAATTTTATCCATTAAACAGACCTCTTCGTATATTCGGGAGCATAACCATTTTTCTTGGGAGCCTATTAAAGAGGTAGGCATTTTATTTATTGGGATTTTTATCACGATTATTCCAATGATTTTAATATTGAAAGCAGGGCTAGACGGTGCTTTTAAACCACTTGTTGAATTAAGTTTTCATGCAGATGGAACGCCTAACAATAATCTGTTTTTTTGGTTAACAGGTATATTATCAAGCTTTTTGGATAATGCCCCTACTTATCTTGTTTTCTTTAATTTAGCAGGCGGTGATGCAAATCATTTAATGACAGCACTTTCAACAACGTTGATTGCCATTTCTGCAGGATCTGTCTTTATGGGCGCTAATTCTTATATAGGCAATGCACCTAATATGATGGTTAAAGCAATCGCAGAATCACGTGGTATTAAGATGCCAAGTTTTTTTGGATATATGGTATGGGTTTTATGTATAAATATTCCAATATTTCTGATCATTAGCTTTTTGTTTTTTTAGAATATATAGTCGATCAACTTTATGCGGATACGTCGTAAATTCTTTTCACTTACACTCTGCTTATGACTTCTTTTGAAATTCGCTGATGTGAGATGAGTGATAGGAGATTCGGCACGGAAGACCGCAATGTATTCTTCATACATGAGGATCTGAGTACCAAAGAGACGCATCAATCAACCAGAGCAGTAGAATTTCGATGAAGTCTAGTCGACGACGCGTTCTTGCCAAGACGGCATCGGAAAGGCAAGTTGTGCCCAAGCCCCTGATAATGGATAAACAATTTTATAAACGCCATTCATTAATTGGTATAAAATCATTGGTTTTGCTTTATTTTTTTCTTTATCAAAACGAATTTCACCATAAAGTGTTTTTAATTTCGTTTGTTCTAAGGCATCACGTACTTTTTCTGAATCAATAGATTGTGCTCGTTCAATAGCATCAGCCAAAAGGATAAGGGAAGCGCTCGCTCCTGCTGAATGATAAGGCGGATTCATATTATATTTAAGATTGTAACTAATCGCATAATCTGCGGAAGATGCAAAAAAACGATCAGAAAAATTTAAAAATGGATCCCATTGAGAGGCACATAAAATATAGTCAGATTTTGGTTTAAGATCTTCAATTTTTGAGGCATCACAATGCGTCATTGCAACCATTGGAAAATCGATTTTCTTTTTTGAAAGTTCGTTCACAAAAGGACGTCCACCATCGGCTAATAATGTTGCAACCAACAAATCCGGTTTTAATGGTGCTATTTGGTCCAATACATCACTTATATCTTTTGATGACGCACCAATTGTATAATCACCTACTAATTGCATCTTCCACTCTTGCAAGGTTTCAACGACACCCGCTCTTATATCCTGACTGCTTGCTTCGTCGCGTGCAATAATAGCAATTTTAAGATCTTCTGCTTTACGGCCTCTAGCGAGCGATGCTTCACCTAATAATTTAATCGCTGGTTTTAGATATTGGTCAGCTGAAGAACTTGTACTAAAGGTGTAATGTAAATTTGGAGAATATAAGAGCAATGCTGTTCCTTGAGATTGAACAAAAGGTATTTTGTATTTTTCAGCTAATGGATAAATTGCAGAAGCGATATTAGACCCATAAGGACCAAGTAGAAATTTTACCCCTTTTTTGATGAGGTCTTCAGCACCCACCTTAGAAGTGTTTGGATCTGAAGCGCCATCTGCATAGATGAGTTCTAATTTGTAAAATCGATTGCCGACGCGTATCCCGCCGCGTGTATTAATTTGATCAAGAGCAATGTCATACCCTTTGCGTACAATTTGCTCAATTTCTTTAAGCATTCCTGTTTGTGCAATAACGGCGCCAATCTTGATGGTGTCATTGTCAGTATTTGCAAGAGATGGTTGTTCTGCAGGTTTTGTTTCGACGGCGATGATTGTTGATTTTCCATTTTCTGCATAGATATTAAAACTTACGACGACTAAGAATAAATTGATAACAAAAATTTTTATTGTTGTGCTTATCTGGGTCATTTTAAGCATCTCCACATGTTTTATCATTAACGATATAAATTATGCGGCAAAGTCTAGAAAGGTCGAGAACCGGAACGGAATGCACCTCTTTGTACATGAGTACCGGAAGCTGCGTCCTGACGACGAATTTGCCCATAGGGTGGATTGTTAACATTTAAAAAATACCTAAAAAGTAACGCTGTCTTTCAATGGGTGAAAATTCTTTTTTGACAAGGTCTTTGGCAAAATCAATAATTGTTTCTGTTGATTTAAACACAGGCACAAGTTGAATTTGACCATTAGCAAGGGTTATAGCAATTTGGTTATTTAATGGGTTTAAGGTAGCGCTTAAAACGGGGATTGGACCTTTATGAAGCAATGCTATTTCTTCCCCCGTTTCGACATCCCAAATACATGCAGTGCCATCGGTTGACGCAGAATAAATGCGTGTGTCATCAGGACTAAAGAAGGCTTGTTCAATGCTCCCAAGATGTTTTGAAATTTGGATTAACTGACGTCCATTATAAGCATGCCATAATGAAATTGTTTGGTCATCACTTCCGGTTAGAATCATTTTTGAATTCTTCGTTATATCGACATGTTTAACAGGACCTTTATGACCTTCTAAAAGAAAAATTTCCTCACCTGTTTTTGTATTCCAAAGCCTTGCCGTACGATCATCTGAACCTGTGACAAGTCTTGTGCCTTCAGGATTCAAAACCATTTTAGTTAATGGCCCTTTATGTCCATTGAAACGAACAAGCTCAGCATTTTTATCAAGTCCCCATTTAATAGCAAAGCCATCACTGCCAATCGAGTAAAGAAGATTATCGTCATGTGAAAAAACAAGCTGTTGAATTTTACCTTTATGACCAACAAGCTGGGCTTTTTCTTGTCCACTATGGGTATCAAATAGACGTATCGTGCGATCATCGCCGCCTGTTGCAATGATTTTTTCATCATGACTAAAAGTAAGCGCGTTTACATCGCTTTTGTGACCGATTAGGGTATAACGCGGTTGCGAACCGCCATCATCCCATAATTCAACATCTCCATTACGTAAAGCAATGGCAAAATATTGTCCTTTGGGACTGTAAAGAGCAGTTGTAATAGATTGTGGTTCACGTTTAATATTATTTGTTTCTTTACCTTTATTCGTTGACCATAAACGCACAAAACCATCCCAGCCAGCTGTTAAAAATTGATCCCCCTTGGGACTAAAAGATAATGCATAAATACGATTTTGATGTGCATCAATGGTGGTTTTGCCGCCAATTTTGGATATTTTCCATAATTCAACTTTACCTTTGGCACGTGCCGTTAATAAGGATTTTCCATGCGGTAAAACATAAATTTTATTTAAAAATGATGAACCTGTATCTAAAATCATAAATTGTTCACCATTGTCAGTTTTCCACAACCGAAAGGTGCCATCCTGACCGCAGGTTGTCAAAAAAGAATTGGCTTCACAAAAACTTGATTCTAATACTGGGCCATCATGGCCAGATAATATTTTGATAAGTTTCGGTTCTTTTACTAAAGACCAAAGACGTGCTGTTCCATCGCGAGATGTACTTGCAAGATGATGTCCATCG
Organism: Alphaproteobacteria bacterium; assembly: GCA_030696155.1. Classification (GTDB taxonomy): domain Bacteria; phylum Pseudomonadota; class Alphaproteobacteria; order JAUXUR01; family JAUXUR01; genus JAUXUR01. Next base: position 5,409 of record JAUYSY010000004.1, read on the forward strand.
GGACTTATTTTTAGCGATGTTAAACTTCCATAATGACCTTCAAGGTTTGTTTTTTGACCATTTTGGCGATCAATCATAATGATTGAACCATCATCAGCAGCAGCAATGAGTAATTTTTGATTAGGGTGAAGGCTTAAAAAATAAAGGGGATTACTATGTTCATATAATATTTTAGAATTATTGGTTTTAAGGTCCCATTCACGAATTGTTTTATCCAGTGACGTCGTTATAAGTGTGTCGCCTGTTGATGTGAACGCAAGATCTGTTAACCAATCCTGATGACCAAGAAGTTCTGCTTTTTGTGTGAAGGAATTTAAATCCCAAAGTCGTATTGTTTTATCTAATGAAATGGAAGCCAGCATTTTATTTTCAGGGTCAAACGCAATTTTTTCAACGCTGGCTTTATGCCCTTCAAGTGTTTTAATAAGTTTTGCGGTCGAGGGATCCCATATTTTGATGGTGCTATCTATAGAGCAAGAAACAAGCATTTTACCATCTTTGGAAAAAAGAAGTTGAGTAATGCGGCCTTCATGGGCATTAACTTGCTGTGCGTTTTCATCAGGTGTTGCAACATTCCATAATCGAAATTGCCCTGTTTCTGTTGATGCTGCAATGCGTGTTAAATCAGGACTCATAACAAAAGAAGTAATGAGGGCTTTTAATCCATCATAATCCGTTTTATTGCGATAATTATAAAGTGCTTTATAAAGGGATGCTTCCGCTTGAACAACATAAGGGCGTTCAAAATGATCATCTTTTTTTGGCAATGCTTCAAGAGAGAGTAAAATTGATGTTTCAATGCGTCCAGCATCCGTTTCACGTTGTGCAAGATCAGCTAAAAAATGAGATTGATTGCGTAATCCACGTGAAAATTGAAGTTCAGCGCGTAATTTTGCAATTTCAGAGGCATGACTTGAAATTTCTGCTTTACGTGCTGATTGTTTTGCATTTTGAGCACTTTCTTCAGCTTCTTTTTGTGCATTTTTAGCATTGTCAGCCTCTTTTTCAGCTGTTTTTTGGGCGCTTTGTGCTGCTTTTTGGCCTCTATATCCGGTGTAACCACCAACGACCGCAACAAGGGATAAGATAGCAAAAACAAAAGAAAGTGCTCTGAAAAGATTTAATTTTCTACGTGTTTCAGCTTCTTTTTCTTGTAAAAAAGATTCATAATTTTCAACTGATTTTTCAATATAATGAATAAGGACAGGCTCTAAATCTTCGCGTCGTTGTAAAAGATCTCGCCCATCAATAAGAGGTTTGCCTGCTGCTAGTAAATATTCGTCACGTTCGTTTTCGCTTTTCCATTGAGTTTCAGCATCTGTTATACGTGCACGAACACGTAAAAACTCTAGATCTTGCTGAAGCCATTCTTGTACACGCGGCCAATGTGAAATAAGCGATTCATGCGCAATCCGGATAACAGATTGGCCTACATCGTTTTGATCTGAAACAATAAGACGCGCTTTGATGAATGCATCAATAAAAAGTTTACGATTCTCATTTGTTGCCGTGTTTTCAAGAAGAACGCGCCGTGCAAATGGTTTAACAGCGTCACTTTTTTCAAGTGTAATAAGCTTGCCACAAATGTAGGGAAGTTCATTTTGTGCGGATTCTGGCAAATCTTGAAAGATTTCTTCAGCGCGACGGGCCAGCGCCCCTGCAATGCCGCCTAAATTTTCATAGGCTTCAAATGTAAGGACGTTACCTTCTGTGCGCTCTTGAAACAAAGCATCAAGCACAAATTCAAGGAGTGGTAAATTTTCAGGTGATTTTGCTGCTTCTTCGTGGAGTAGATCATCAAGTTTCGCACCATCAGATTTGCGCACTTCAAATTTAAGACCCGCAGCGCGTGCAGGATGTCTGATCATTTGACCGATTTCATGGAAATCAGGGGGAAGCAAATGATATTGGCCTTCACCTTCTTTAAGTTCAATAAGATCTGGATATTCAGCGGCACGGTGATAAAAATCACTGCGCATTGTAGCTATAATCCAGACAAGTCCAGATTGTGCTAATGCTGTAATAATTTTTATAAAAAGTTCATTTTCTTCATGGCTAATAGCGTCATTTGTAAAAATTTCTTCGAATTGATCAATAAGGAGCGCAAGTTTTGCAACAGGTGCTTCTTTTAAATTTTCTTTTTCCTTAATTTCTTGGGCTGCTTGGTTTAATCCAATTTTAAGTGTTGAAATAAGCCCTGTAGATGATTCACGCATCAGATTAAGTAAATCTTGATGATCTAGGCCTGTCCCAAGAATTTCGTGCAAAGCTGTTTTTGATAAAAGTGCAAAGGTAAGTGCACGCAAAAGATTGCCAGCGCCAGCGTCCGATGGGCGCATCATTGCATAGCGCCAAAGGCCTACACCTTCAACAATGCCGGGCTGTATAATGGTTGCAAGAACACCAGCGCGCGCCAATGACGATTTACCGCCCCCGCTCATGCCTAAAATCATCACAAAAGCACAATTTTGTGCTGCACGATTTTGGAGCGCTTGTTTAATTTCTGCAATTTCGCGTGTTCTACCAAAGAATACGGCGGCGTGATCAATATCAAAAGGTTCTAATCCACGGAAAGGTGAGCCCTTACTCCAGGTAATATTGGTGGTGTCGCCCGTGTCAGTTACATGTGTTGGTAGTTTATTTTTAAGAAAACGTCTTAAATGAACTTCTAAAATTTCTTCAAATTGATCAGGTGTTTCAAACATATGATAGGCGTTTTGAAAGCCTTTTTCAGGATTACCAAACCAATTGTCACAAAATGCTTCTAATGCTTTTTTTTGTCTTAATCGTTCAAGTAATGCCCCTTCATCTTGAATCGATTGTAATGCAATCTGACTTTTACGATAGGTCATAATTTCAGGACGGCCTGTGGCTTTAAAGCCTTCTAAGGCATCTTCAAATTCCCATTCAGTACCGGATGAATATAATGATCCATCAGCTTTTTTAAATTTTTCGGGTAATCTTGTGCCCAGACGAGACCAAAGAATAAGAATCATTAAGTCGGTGTCAGAGGGGCGAATAAGTTCGTCTTGATAATGGCCAGTGGAGCGTAAGGGTTCGTGTTCCCATAAAATAACATCAAGATTAAAAAAATTGGCAAATTCACCTTGTAATCTGTCAAGCACACGTGCCGAAATTAGGCGTTCTTGGCCCACATCACCTGGGGATGAAATAAATATTCTAAGGTCTTTTTTCATTCGTTTATTTGCCCACTTGCCCGTAGGGGAGGGTCGCAAGATTTAATTAAAGCGTTTCCTGTTTTTTATTCTAACAGCATTGCGTATTTAGGGAATAGAGAAAATGAAACGATGGAGATCTTTGTCTTTAAGATTGATTTTTATGCGGCATTTTAATTTATTAAAAGTTTCATTATCTCCAGCAATGTGAGGATATATGGTAGATATGTCAGATAGTTGGAAAAAAAATATTAAGTTCCCCCAGTTTGGATTGCATTTTGGAAGTTAATAAGTTATGCATGTCATTTATGCTTATCTATAAAAAATTGACGTTGTGTCACTTAAAAATATAAGCATCAAGTTTTTAATAATTTTGTTAACAAAAAGGGTTCATCCATGACAGTAATGGACATCTTTATTATATCTAGCGGCATTTTGGCTATTCTATATGGTATCGTCGTTGGAAAAATGGTTTATGCAGCGCCTGCAGGAAATGCACGCATGCAAGAAATAGCATCAGCTATTCAAGAAGGCGCTAATGCTTATCTAAATCGTCAATATACAACAATTGCGATTGTTGGCATTTTTGTAGGCGCTATTTTAGGATGGTTGCTGGGTAAATATGTGGCAATTGGTTTTTCCATTGGTGCAATATTATCTGGTCTTGCAGGTTATGTCGGGATGAACGTTTCTGTTCGTGCCAATGTAAGAACAGCGGAAGCTGCACGAACAAGTCTTAAGGGTGCACTTGCAATAGCTTTCAGAGCTGGTGCAATTACAGGCCTTTTGGTCGTTGGCTTAGGTCTTTTGGGCGTTTTTGTCTATTATCTTGTTCTGCGTCATTTAGGTTTAGAAATTCGTGTTATTCTTGAAGGGCTTATTGGTTTAAGCTTTGGGGCATCACTTATTTCTATTTTTGCACGCTTAGGCGGCGGTATTTTCACAAAAGGCGCTGACGTTGGTGCTGATTTAGTGGGTAAAATTGAAGCAGGTATTCCTGAAGATGATCCACGTAATCCTGCTGTTATTGCAGATAACGTTGGTGATAACGTAGGCGATTGCGCTGGAATGGCGGCCGATCTTTTTGAAACATATGCGGTAACGATTGTCGCAACCATGCTTCTTGCTGGTGTTATGTTTGAAGGTGCGGCACTTGAATCGATGATCATGCTTCCTTTAGGTATTGCTGCTGTTTGTATTATTGGATCTGTTATTGGGACATTTTTTGTTCGCCTAGGTTCTAGCAATAATATTATGGGTGCGCTTTATAAAGGCTTTATTGCAAGTTCAATTTTTTCAGCCGTTTTTATTGCTGGCTATATATGGCAAACAATTGGGTTTGAGACACCGTATCCTTTAGGTGAAGTTGAAATTACAGGTCTTAGCCTGTTATATTGTACTTTTATTGGATTAGGTGTAACTGGTCTTTTGATTTGGATTACTGAATATTACACCTCAACTGAATACAGACCTGTAAAAAGCATTGCAAAAGCATCAGAAACAGGACATGCAACAAATATCATTCAAGGTTTAGCGATTTCAATGGAATCAACAGCTTTACCTATTATTGTTATTTGTGGTGGGATCTTGGGATCTTATTTGTTGGCAGGTATTTTTGGTATTGCAATTGCTGCAACAGCGATGTTAGCCCTTGCTGGTATGGTTATTGCGCTTGATGCTTATGGTCCTGTGACTGATAATGCTGGTGGTATTGCTGAAATGTCAGATTTACCAAAAGAAGTACGCGTTACAACTGATGCATTAGATGCTGTTGGTAATACAACAAAAGCGGTTACGAAAGGCTATGCTATTGGGTCTGCTGCATTAGGTGCGATTGTTCTGTTTTCAGCTTATACTGAAGATTTAAGACATTATTTCCAAGGCTTGGACATAGAATTTAATCTTTCTGATCCATTTGTAGTTGTTGGTTTACTTGTTGGCGGGATGCTTCCTTATTTGTTTGCATCACGTGGTATGACAGCCGTTGGTCGTGCTGGTGGTCAAGTTGTGCTTGAAGTGCGTCGTCAATTTAAAGAAATCAAAGGCATCATGGAAGGCACTGCGAAACCTGAATATGGTAAAGCTGTTGATCTTCTAACAAAAACAGCGATTAAAGAGATGATTATACCATCCCTTTTACCGATTTGTGCGCCGATCATTCTTTATTTCGTTGTGTTCTGGGTTCAAGATCAATCTGCTGCTTTTACAGCATTGGGTGCGATGCTTTTGGGGACGATCGTAACAGGTGTATTTGTAGCGATTTCAATGACCTCCGGTGGTGGTGCTTGGGATAATGCGAAGAAATATATTGAAGATGGTCATCATGGTGGTAAAGGATCAGAGGCACATAAGGCAGCGGTAACAGGTGATACAGTTGGCGATCCTTATAAAGATACATCAGGTCCTGCAATTAACCCGATGATTAAAATTGTGAATATTGTTGCGTTGCTTTTGATGGCGACTTTGGCGCATTTAGCCCAATAATAAATTCAATTTTATGGTTAAAAAGGCCCCTTTTTGGGGCCTTTTTTTATGTCCAAAAATCGAGTATTGTTCTATCAGATAGAGTAATTTTTGGAGTCTTTAATGAATAACTATAAGTTTATATTTTTTGCTTTTTTTCTTTCTTTTTCAACAAATATATTTGCTGATAATTTATTTAAAACAGGCGTTCAAATTGTTGAATTTCAAGATCCTAGTCGCAACAATAGAATAATTCCGATTCAGCTTTTTTATCCTGTTAATGTGAATATTAGAACTGAGCCTATTACAAAAGGCATTGCAATTCGAAAAGAAATTGTAAGAAATGCACCTATTTCGGAAAAATTCAAAAACTATCCATTAATTCTTTATTCGCATGGCCATGGAGGTTCTATGGCAGATATTGCATGGCTTGCTGACGCACTTGTGCCCAAAGGATATATAATTGCTTCTGTTGAGCATTTTGGGAATGCCTATATGAATGAACAAATAGATTATTCTTTGGGCCGTTTTTGGGAAAGACCACTTGATGTTTCTTTTGTGCTCACCAAATTATTGGATCATTCCGAATGGAAAACGAAAATAGATCCTTCCAAAATTGTAGCTGGGGGTTTTTCAAAAGGTGGTATGACTACAACGTTTTTGGCCGGCGGTCAAATGGAAGGTCCAAGACTTAAGACTTTTGTTGATACCTATTTTTATGATAAGGATGAAACAGTCCCTTATGCACTTAAGAAAATTGAGGCGATGGATTGGTCATTGGTTGAAAAAAACTACAAGGATTCAAGAATTAAAGCCTTTATTACTTTTGCACCTGCTTTTGGACATCAATTTACAGATAAATCGCTTTCAGCTATTACATTACCCTTTTTGATTATTGCCGGTGAAAATGACAGATTAATGCCGATAGAAGCAAATGCACAATATTTGAAGCAGCATGTAAAATCATCAGAATTTCATCTTTTGGAAGGAAAAGTAGGTCATTTTGTGTTTATGAATCAATGTAACACGTCAGGATTCATATTTGCTGAGGGTGTTTGTCGTGATGATCCTTCAGTGAATCGAGGTGATACCCATCAAAAAATAGCCGATTTAGTTGATAATTTTTTAAAGACATCTTTAAAATAATGAATCGTAAAGAACGATTTATGAAGTTTTAATATTTTCCATGTAGACTGAAGTTAGCAATAACAGAAACTACATGGAGATAAAAATGAATAAATTATGGTTTGCTGGTGTTATAGTTTTACTTTTTTCTATTGTAAGTTTTGCGGATACACTTCTTAAAAACGATAGCGATGTTCAAGTGACATTTAGGGTTGGTTCTGCTGATATTGTGCTGGGGCCAAGAGCAAAGCATAGTATTAAGGGTGATAATATGGATAAACTTATTTCTTTTTCTGTTGACCAAAAAGATGCCCAGTTTCAAAAATCAACCATTGTTTGTCCGCAAAAAAAATTAAAATCGAATGAAATGTTAACAATTATCGCACGAAAATCAAAAATACCAACGCCTATGATTAAAGCGACTCAAAAAGGGGGGAGTTTAGCCCCTGGTTTTATTAGAAAATTTAAGTGCGACGTGCAGTAAATCGGTTGTAATTTTTTGGATTAAAATAATATTAATATTAATTTATTATTATAGTAATATTTTTTGTTGAATTTTTCATATTCAATGTAGTAATAATACCTGATTATATATTTTTTAAAAAAAGGTGTTGATTCTAATGATTCGTTTTCTGTTGTTGGTATTTTTTTTAATGCCTTTAAAATCTTATGGATGTTTTCAAATTAATACGGAATCCTTTAAAGCTGAAACGAGGGATGTTTTTGTTGAAATATTGGGTTTATTTGAAATGCTCGAATCAATCCTTCAAGATACAATTTCCTATTATGAAAATGAACCTAAAAGATTTTCTGAAAAACATACAGATTCTCCTTTGAAGGTGGTTTTTCCTCATGAAAGAAAGCTTCCCAATTATTTTAAGTTACATTTAAATAACCATAAAACTTTTTTTATGAATGACCTTAAATCTATTCGTCGGTTTAAAAAATATTTAGAACATTATCTTATTAAAGGTAATTTTCAAGAAGTTAACAATGCGTTTTTGCGTAATAAAAAAATAAAAGATAATCTTGCTATAGAATATTTGTATAAAGAAAATAAAAAATTATTTTCTAAACTTCATGAAAAAGAGCCAAAAATTGAAAATGATATCGTGATGGCATCATTTTGCATGAGTTTTATTGAAAAAATTAATCAATATATTGATGTGTTGAAATTAGATGTAAACAGTAATTTGCTGCCAGGGGTAACTATTAAAGAAAAGTTAGTGCATGATGGTCTTCAGATGCTTTATAATTCAAGTCCTATTTATAAACAAGATGAAACTTATAATTACATAAATGATAAATTAATCGAACTTCTTAAAGATCTTTCTTCTATGTGTCAACTGATTAATCAATCATCATTTTGTCAAAAAATAGAAAAAGATAAAAAATCGCAAAATGTAGAGTTTATAAAATCGATTGATAGAAAAGAAAGAAAAATAGAACCCATTGTAACATTGAATTCATCTTCTTCTTATCCAATAATAATCCAACATAATGAAATGGAAGTGCCGTGCATTTTGGATTCAATAAATGTATCGCCAGACAGTGAAATAATTATAAAAAAAGATAAGCATGATGATTTGTCTTCTCAAATAATTGATCATACTCAAAATGAAGCACCAAATGATGAAATTGAAGAAGATCGTTGGTGGACAAAAATTAATGTTGAGAAATTATATAGAGAACAAAAAATATCTCCTAAAGATATGGCGCAAAAACCATCTACAATAGTTAAAATTTATACCGAAGAAGAAAAAATTGATATTATTTTAGCGCACGAGTCAAATGGTCTTTTGGAACAAATTATAAAACCAGGTCGCTATCATTTAAAAGAATTAAATTGGCTTGATGTTTCTAAGTTTTTAATAGGATTAGGCGCAAATGTTGAGCGACATAGTGGGTCTCGTTATTTTGTAGTGCTTAATCGTGAAAAAACTTGCTTTCATGCACATGGTAAAATTTATGAAGATACAATCAATACGCATTTAAAAGGATTTCTTATTGATGCTTTGTTTAAAACAATTATTCATTGACAGGTTCTTTCCATAAAGCTTTCTTCTTAAGCGCATCGGCAACTTCTTTTGGCATATAAGTCTCGTCATGTTTGGCGAGTATTTGGGATGCCTCAAATTGGTTGTTTTCAGTGAGTTTTCCAATTGCAATAATGCCTTGGCCTTCACGGAAAAGATCGGGCAGGATGCCTTTGTAAATCATTTTAAGTTCTTGATTTGTATCGGTTACTATAAATTCGACACTCATGGGCTCAGGCAATGCTTTAAGCGAATTTTCTTTTACAAGGCCGCCTAAACGGATTTGTTGATTTAGGAATTGTTCTTTTTTGGATAAAAGTTCTTCTGGTGTCATGAAATACATCATGGATTCTTCAAGCGCACACAACGTCAGTGTAAGCGCGCCACCCAACAAGGTGATAACCAAAAGAACAATTGAAAGACGTTTATATTTAGGTTTCATTTTAATTTCTTAGAAACATTTTCAAATTTTTTTTGAGCTTCACGACGCTTTTTATATGTTTTAAAAAGTAATCCTGTGAGGAGTATAAAACATGAAGCATAAGCGAGGCTAAGCAGCAAGGGATGGGTCATCGAGCTGATCCTGTTTTTTAAGAAGTGCAATTGTTTTAATGTTTAAAAGACGTGTTTGTGTGCGCATTAGTAAAATAGTAAGAAAAAAAAGTCCAAAAGCAGCAGCCATCAATAATAAGGGAATAAGCATGGACATGTGAATGCTTATGCCAAGTGACCGTATGATGCTAGGTGGTTGATGAAGCGTTGTCCACCATTGGACAGAGCCTTTAATGATCGGGATATTCAATAATCCAATAAGCGCTAATAAGCGCAGCATTTTAGATGCGATAGGTTTATCTTGCATGGATTGTTTAAGGGCTAAATAAGCGATATATAGAAACAAAAGAATAAGCACGGATGTTAGGCGCGCATCCCAGACCCAATAGGCTCCCCAAGCGAGTTTCCCCCATAAAGAACCTGTGATGAGTGCGATGCTTGTATAAATAGCGCCAATAAGCGCTGCTTCTTGTGCTAATAAATCAGCAAGTGGATGACGCCAAACAAAAGCAACACCACTCATGGTCGCCATAAAAACAAAGATGAGTGTTGAAAACCAAGCAGCAGGTACATGGATATACATCATACGAACGGATTCGCCCTGTTGGTAATCGGCAGGTGAATGAAATAAAGCAAAATAAAGCCCAATTGCAAAAAATAAAAGGGTCGTAATGCCTAAAATAGGAATTAATTTTTGGCTTAAATTGTAAAACTTCTTAGGGTTTGCAAAACGTGTCATTTATCTGTTCGTTCCTAATTTTAGTTTGACTTCTTTTGAAATTCGCTACTGTGAGACGCGTGATAGGAGATTCGGCACGGAAGACCACAATGTATCCTGATATACATGAGGATCTGAGTACCGAAGTGACGCATCAATCGTCCGCAGCAGTAGGATTAAAAAAGTCATTGTCTGGCTGATTCTTTCAGTGCATACGCTGCTATCCACGGGACAAAGGCAAATACAAAAAGAAATATAGCTGCCATAAACATAAAGGGTTGTTTAAGTGTTTGTCCAGTCTCGTAAAACGTAACGGTCCCTACGCCAAAAATTAAAATAGGAATAATGAAGGGTAATACAATCACAAGAACAAGCATCCCCGTTTTTTGGGTTGATAAAGTAAGGGCAATAGCAAAATGAATCAGCGTAATTAAGGGTGGTGTGCCAAGTAAAAGGCTTGCACTTAGAATTACAATCGATTTAAGTTCTAATCCAAAAAACAACCCAAAAAGAGGTAATATAATCATTAGGATGCTGATCATAAGGCAAAAATGAGCAATAATTTTAGTAAAAAAAACAAGAATAAAGGGCGTTTTTTGAATGTAGTAAAAAGATAATAAACTATTATCATTATCTTTTTTATAGAAGGATTCAACAGAGGATAAAATTGTAAAGATAGTGATGACCCATAAAAGCCCCGGACCAAATGATTTTAATAAGGTGGCATCTGATGAAAGTGCAAAAGGAAAAAGAAAAAGCGAAAGACCAAAGAAAAGCAGAAGCGTAAAAAATATTTCTTTATTACGGGTTAATAATAAAAATTCGTGTTTTAATAAGGCTGAAAAAATGTGCATTACGAAATTTTTCCATATGATGATGTGCGCTTAGAATAGCAGTATTTTCAAAAGTTTCAAGTTATACGATGGGGATTTAATAAGATTTCTCTTTAGAAGAGCGTACTCAATCATAAAAATTTTATATATCTTTTAACTTATTGAAATATAACAAAACACAAAAAAACGTTCTTCAGCAAAAATAAAAAACCCAGTATTTTTTACGGGTATTTTCAATGAAACGGATGCTGTATTATTAAATTCATTCATTTTGTTTTTGAATAAATATAAATAGAATGTTTCATGTAATATGTAAGGAGTTTAATAATATGAAGTTTAATAAAATCGTTCTAAGCGTTTTTTCAGTTTTTTGTTTGCTGCATACTGAGCTACAAGCTGTAGGCGGTCAAGATGTTGAAGTTGTATCTTCTGATGAGTGTTTTCAAAAAGGTATCGTTCGCATTTATACTACTGATGGTAGATTCACTGGAAGTGGTGTTCTTTTTAAAGAAGGTAATGGTTATTTAGGATTAACGGCAAAACATGTTGCTGATGAATTTTTAAATAATCAACAAGGTCTAAAAGAAAAAGCAAATGTTGATATAGGCGATGGGCGTCCAAATGAAGCAATAGTATTCTATACTAATCCAGACCAAATGACAGATCTTGCGCTTTTTGTTTTAAAAGAACCTGTTAGTGAAATAGAAAAATTTTTTGAATTACCCAAATCATCAGACCCAATATCAGTTATTAAAGGAAATGTTTATGGCTTTGGCGCTACTAGTGCCGAAGAGCATCCTGGCGCTTTAAAAAATTCAAATGGCTTGGTGTGCCGAAAAGGCGAACTTGAATTAGCATTCATGAACCAACTGAATTTTTGTGATATGGGATCATTAAATGTACCTTTTGGTTGTATGTTCGGACATTACTTTCTTGTTTCTTTTGCTATACCTCTTAAAGATAAACTTATTGAAGAATTTAGTGGCATTAAAAAACTAAAAGATGAAGGAGTATGTCTTAAAAATAGTGAACTTCTTAAATCTTCGCCCTCTTATCCACTTCAGGGTGATAGTGGCGGACCAATTGTTCAAGAAAACAAAATAATGGGTTTAAGCAAAGCCCTCATGCCTCGTATGGAGTTCTGTTGTAAACTGGATTATAAAGAGCCAAATGATAAAAATTATGAATGGATAGGTGATAAAGTCTACAATAACAGTCTTATTTCTATTTTTTTCCATCCTGAAAATGGTTTCTATGGATATCTTATTGAAGGTCCAAATGTATCTGTTAAACAATTTGAAGAAATAATTCATAAAGAGTATTATGATTTTTATTTAAGAGGTTGCAGCGAATACTTGGATGCTTTTTTAAAAAATTCATCTAATAAAGAGATAAAGCATCTTGAGAGAGCATTTCAATTACTTTCTGTTGTTATGATACCAATTCAAACCAATTTAGAATGGATTGAAACAGTTTCAAATATTGCTTTGAATAGCAATAAACTTGCTACATGTTTTGTGGAAGAGTTTAGTAAATAAAAAATTAGTTGTTTTTTTGAAACTCATGGAGTGAAAGAAGCTTTCTGATTTTCTAAATCTCTGTTCGAGTCTTATGGGCTCGAACAGAGCCCAAATATGTTTTTCAATACATCGAAATAGATGCAAATAAAAAAATCACTCCTCAATAAAAATAAAAAACCCAGTATTTTTTACGGGTATTTTCAATGAAACAGATGCTGTACCATTGAATTCATTCAGTTTATTTTTGAATAAATGTAAATTGATGTACATTAATAAAATTAACAAGGTAGTAAAATGAAAAAAACAATATTAACATTTTCTATTCTTCTTTCATTGGTCAGTTTCAATACATTCGCCGTTGATGATGACAATATACTTGAAATCGAATCTTTATCTATTGATCAATATCTAACTATCGCAAGAGATGAATCAAAACCTGAAAATCAACGATTGAATGCTTGTTGCAGGTTGATAAACTTTCCTGAAAATACAATAGAAGAGACTCTATTTTTAGCCTTAGCTCTTGCAATTAGAGACTTTGCTATACATGCACAAGATGAAAATGTTAAATTTTATGCTCTTTTCATATTTCATAATGTAGTTAAGTCTAGACTTTTAGAGTTTGTAGAAAACACAAATAATGAAACTGTTAAATGGGAAATGCTCGGTAAACTCTGGTATAAAGATACTTTATGTCGTGATTTATTAAGCCCAATATTGTTAGACCTTAGTCAACATGCAAAAGATGAAAAGAAAAAATTTTTAGCTTTTGGAATGCTCTGGCATTTCAAAAATAAAACTAATTTTGATGAATTAATCACCATAGGTTTGAATCTCATTGAAAGTGACCTTAATGAAAGTACAAAACTGACTCATATTATTGAATTATGGGATAGTATTAGGATAAAAGATACCCATCGCATTCGATTAACTCTTCTTCTTTTGGATTTTGCGTTGTATGCAAAAGATGAAAAAGATAAAATCTGTGCGATCAAGATGTTATGGAATAACAAAGAAGCCAAGGCTGCACATCGTGACTTATTAATGCCTATGCTTTTGGATCTTGCTCAAAACGCTTCCGATAATTATATTCGTGAGTCATCCATATATCTAATAACCGATGATCTAGAAATTGTTATGCAATACGAATCAATATTAATTGGTGTATGGCAAAGACGGTTTAATGAAGAACCTCGCAATAAGATGCTTAAGTTGGAGACCTATTTAATATTTGGGGCACCATTCCAAGAAGAATTTAATCAGTTTGTAATTGAGTGTTGGGCAATAATAACAAACGATGAAAAGCAAAAACTTTGTCAAAATATGATCAATCGTTTTGGTGCCGAAAATCCTCGTGTACAAGAATTATTACTTTTATTTGGACGCGAAGGTGGACTTCGTTAGGTGCATTATAATGTTTATGCAGATTTGTTATTAAAACTGAAAAATTCTTATTTTATTAAACTAAATGGCAACAGTCCCTAATAAATCCTATCTAAAATTGATTTTTTTAAATCCATGAGTGTGCCACCCAAAAAGGGTGTTTCAAATCCTAATTTAGGGACTTCTTGATAGGCTTTATAAATCTGTTCTTTAGGCCAAGACATAATCAAATCATAGATTTCATTTCGAATATCATGATCATACAGAACGCTGCTCCAAAAATAGGCTGCTTTTGAAATCATTTCGGGCGTACCAGCATCCATCATACGGACTTCAAGATAGGATTTAAGACGAATTTCTGGAAATAAAGTTGTTAAATGATTGACCCAATCGCCCATACTTGCTTGATATTGTTTTAATTTTTCAGCTTTATTTTCCCAAAAATCAATAAATTTAACGCCAAGCGCGTCAACATATTGATTGTCTCGCATAATGAAATACATGGGCACATTAAGCGCATAATCGATATAAGCTTTATATCCTATTGTATCATCAAAGACAAAAGGCAAAAGTCCAGATCGATCATTATCGGTGTTTTGCCAAATATGTGTGCGATAAGATTCAAATCCTGTGTCTTTACCTTCAAGTGCTCTAGAATTGGCAAAAAGTGCAACGACGAAAGGTGTTAAAGCTGTTGCAATTCGGAATTTTTGAACCATGTCAGCTTCGGATGAAAAATCAAGATTTACCTGAATGCTTGATGTTCGAAGCATCATATCAAGGCCCATAGATCCGACCATAGGCATATATTTCTTCATTAATACATAGCGTGATTTTGGTACTTGTGCCATATCGTCGCGTTTGGCAGTGGGATGGACGCCTGTCCATAAAATCTGGCCATTTAAGGAAGGTAATATTTGATGAAGATCTTTTAAATGTTGGTTTATTTCGTGCGTGACATCTTCCAAATTGCTATGCGGTGCACCACTTAATTCCAATTGACCGCCTGGTTCTAAAGATATAATTGTTTTATCTTTTTTGAGCCCAATAATGTGGGTCTTATCATAAATAGGTTCCCAAGCTTTTGCTTGTAGTTTTTCAAAAATTGCTAAAATGCTTTGATGGCCTTCATAAGCGAATGGTTTTTTGGTGTCTTTATCAACGATAAATTTTTCATGTTCGACACCAATTTTCCAAGATTCTTCTGGTTTTTCAGCAGTTAAAAAATAATCTATAAGTTGGTCATAGGATGTTAGACGCGTATCGTTTTCAGAATTAAGTGTAGACATCAAGAATTTCCATGAAATTTATAAGCCATAAGGCATGAAAGACCAAAAATTGCAGCCGTTTCGGCGCGTAAAATATTTGGGCCTAAATGGCAGGGTTTAACAAAGGGTAATGATCTTAAGTAATGGCGTTCAGTCGTTGAAAAACCACCTTCAGGACCGATTAATAGATCTATTTTAGAGCAATTTTGTGTAGAAAGCACCTCTATTATAGAAGGAGCATTTTGTGTTTCATCTGCAAATAACAAAATACGGTTTGGGTCATAGTTGGAAAGCGCAGTTTTCAAGGGTTGAATGGCTTGAAAAGAAGGGATATCCAATCGTTCGCATTGTTCTGACGCTTCAATTGCATTTAGGTGTAATTTTTCTAAATTAACATCCCGATTTTGCGTGAATTCTGTAATAATCGGACAAAATTGTTGAATGCCTAATTCTGTTGCTTTTTCAATCATCATATCAAGACGTTTGGGTTTTAAAGGTGCAAAATAAAGATGTACATCAGGTGAGGCTTTGAAATCATTTATTTTCTCAATAATCGTGATGCTAAGACTTTTCTTGGATAATAAACTTATTTGTGCTTTCCACAAACCTGATTTTCCATCAAAAACAAGTAAAAAATCTTCTAGCTTTTTACGTAAGACATGGTGTAGGTAATGAAAGGCAGATTCTTTTAATTCAATGGCTTTATGGTCGAAAAGAATATCATCTATATATAAACGAGGTAGATTAATGGGCAAATTATGGTTAGAACGTTTGAGCATATTTGACCCATATCTAAAATTGATGCGCCTTCATAGGCCTGTTGGCGCTTTTTTGCTTTTGCTTCCTTGTTTATGGGGCTTAAGTCTTGGAAATACAAGCCCATCCTTCCATTATATTGTATTATTTGTGCTTGGTGCCCTTTTAATGCGTGGCGCAGGTTGCGTTATTAATGATCTTGCTGATATTGATATTGATCGCAAAGTTGAGCGTACAAAAATTCGACCACTCGCTTCACAAACATTAACACGCTTGAATGCCATTATTTTTTTAGGTTTTTTATTGTTGCCGAGTCTTTTGATTCTGCTGCAATTTCCTTTGCGTGTTATTTATTGGGGGATGGGCTCTTTGAGTCTTGTGGCTTTATATCCTTTTATGAAACGTATTACCTATTGGCCGCAATTATTTCTAGGCTTTACGTTTAATTACGGCGTGCTTTTAGGGTATTTAACTTATCACGAAGAATTATCCGTAAGCTGTCTTTGCTTATATATTGCAGGTATTTTTTGGACACTTGGTTATGATACGATTTATGCGCATCAAGATAAAAAAGATGATGTATTGATCGGCGTTAAATCAACAGCTTTGTTATTTAAAGAAAAAACACCGTATTTTCTGTTGGTTGTTTATACGATGGCAATAGGGCTCATTCTGATAGCAGGCTATTTGGAAAGTCGAAATTACGTTTTTTATATGTTAATAAATGTCGCCTTGCTTCAATTAATTTGGCAAATCACGACGTTAGAATTAAATAATGGCCAAGATTGTCAGAAGAAATTCGAATCAAATGTCATTTTTGGATTAATTGTTTTTTTTGCGTTTTATCTGAGTTAGAATAAATAAGGTATAAATCTTCTTTATAGATGCGCCCAAATTATGAGGCAAAGTCTAGAAAGGGAGAGAACCGGAACGGAGTGTACTTCTTCGTACATGAGTACCGGAATCGCAGGCCTGACGACGAATTTGCCCATAGGATGGGTGCTATCCAGGAGGAAAAAATGACTGAATCTAAATCTAAGGGATACTTTTTCGAAGAATTATCGGTGGGTATGAGCGATTCATATTCGCATCAAGTATCAGATCAAGATATAAAAGATTTTGCACGTATTTCGGGCGATCATAATGCAGTCCATCTTGATGAAGAATTTGCAAAAAACACCATGTTTAAAGGTCGTATTGCGCATGGCATGCTTTCCGCGAGTTATATCTCGACTGTTTTAGGCACAAAACTCCCTGGACCTGGCTCGATTTATGTCAGCCAAAATATTCGTTTCAAACGACCAGTGCGTATTGGTGATGTTGTTGAAGCCAAAGTTTCTGTTTTAAGCCTGAATCCAGATAAAAAATTCGTCGATTTAAAGACGGAATGTTACGTGAATGGTCAGATTGTGATGGAAGGCGAGGCAACCATTATGGTGCCATCGCAAGTGCAGAAACAAGCAGCTTCTCGATAAAACAATTAAGTAGGCCAGTATTCTGGCCTATTTATCAGTTTGTTAATTTATGGTCATATGCTTTGATTGCATTTTATGTAGGCCAGTTACTTCCCTTATAAAATCACGTGCTTCTTGTTCCTTTATTTTGACAGCAGCGTTTTTTTGAGCATCATTCATACAGGCTTCTTGAAATTCTTTTTGAGCATTTTCTATTTTAGGGTTTAAAATTGGCCCATTGGTAATTTTATTAAGAATTTGTCCTATTTCATCTGACCAAATTTTCTGTTGTGGATCGTTTGGTTGATTCATTATATTTTCTTGCAATATACGTAATCTTTCTTTTTCTTCGGGTGTGATTTTTATTTGTTTCATCGATTCATCTGCTATTGAAATGAGTTTATTATAGCTTTCAGAACAAATATCAGCATAAGCGATATGATTGTTAATTGAACAAAATAAAAAATATGTTGATAATATAAACAAGTATTTCTCCATTAGAGTCTCCTTGTCAAAATTTGTTTATATTTTAATTGTAATTTATTTTATATTAATGTTCAATAAGACAATTAATGGATTGTCTATACATAAAAGAACAGAAATGCTTATGCGAAGATAGCTATAGTGAAAATCGCATTTTTTTGGTATAAACATATAGACTTTAAGAAGGTATAAAGGAATACATCATGGACGTTAAAGACAGCGTATTTTTACCCAAAACAAATTTTGCCATGCGTGCGAATTTGGTGGAGCGTGAGCCAGATTTATTGGCTTATTGGGAAAAAATTGGTCTCTTTGACAAAATTAGAAAGGATAGTAAAAATCGTCCTAAATTTGTGCTTCATGATGGTCCACCTTTTGCCAATGGTCATATCCATTTAGGCACAGCGCTTAATAAAGTGTTAAAAGACGTTATTAACCGTTTGCAACAAATGCAAGGCAAGGATGCTTATTATATTCCAGGCTGGGATTGTCACGGACTGCCGATTGAATGGAAAATCGAAGAAAAATATCGCAAAGATGGCAAAGACAAAGATTCTATTTCGCCTTTAGAATTTCGTGAAGAATGTCGTCAATTTGCAAAGGGTTGGATTGATGTACAGCGCGCTGAATTTAAACGTATTGGCGTTGTAGGTGATTGGGACAATCCTTATGTCACGATGAGCATTGATGCTGAAGCTGAAATTTATAAAGAACTCACGCATTTTGTTTTATCGGATCAATTTTATCGTGGGTTCCGCCCTGTTATGTGGTCTGTTGTTGAAAAAACGACCTTGGCAGAAGCTGAAGTTGAATATTACGACAAACAATCCTCGTCTATTTATGTGGCCTTCCCTATTGTAAAACCAGGCCATGAATCACTTAAAGATACACAAGCTATTATTTGGACAACAACACCTTGGACGATACCTGGGAACCGTGCGATTGCTTATGGTCCTGAAATTGATTATGTCGTTATTACATGTGATAAAGGCAGATTCTTAATAGCCGCTGATTTACTAGGGGATGTTCAACAAAATTGTGCATTTGCTGATGTTAAAATTGTTGCGCAATTAAAAGGCGAGCAGCTTGAAGGCACGATAGCCACACATCCTTTTAATGGGTTGGGATATGATTTTGAAGTGCCACTTCTGCCTGGTGATCACGTCATCACAAGTCAAGGAACAGGACTTGTGCATACAGCGCCTGGTCATGGTGAAGACGATTTTTACTTGGGTAAAAAATTCAATCTTGAAGTGCCTCAAACGGTGGATGTTGATGGGACATATTATAAACATGTGCCGCAATTTGCAGGGCAGCATGTTTTTAAAGCCGATAAAGCGGTGATGGAATTACTCGAAAAACAATCCAAATTATTAGCGTCAACCCAAATTACCCATTCTTATCCCCATTCATGGCGCTCCAAAGCGCCCTTGATTTACAGAACCGTTCCACAATGGTTTATTCCTGTCCAACATGGCGGGCTTAAAGATGTAGTGCTGAAAGCCATTGACGATACAAGATGGATTCCTGATACAGGCCGCAATCGTATTCGATCAATGGTTGAGAACAGGCCTGATTGGTGTATTTCACGCCAACGTGTTTGGGGCGTGCCGATCGCTATTTTTGTCCATAAAGAAACAGGCGCAATCCTTAAAGATCCAAAAGTTTTCGCTCGTATTTATGATGCGTTTAAAGAAAAAGGGTCTGACGTTTGGTTTGAAGGAAATTACGCGCGCTTTTTAGAGCCTGATTATAATCTTGATGATTATGAGCCCATTAAAGATATTATTGATGTTTGGTTTGAATCAGGGACAACACACCGTTTTGTGCTTGATAAACGCAAAGAAGTTTCATGGCCTGCAGATTTATATCTTGAAGGATCAGATCAGCATCGTGGTTGGTTCCAATCTTCCTTGCTTGTAGCATGCGGCAATGGTGGTAAAGCGCCGTTTAAAACAGTTTTAACGCATGGTTTTATCGTTGATGATAAAGGGCGCAAAATATCGAAATCTTTGGGCAATGGGATCGCATTGTCGCAAGTGATTGATCAATATGGCGCCGATATTTTAAGACTTTGGTTGGTGAGCACCAATTACACAGAAGATATTCGTGTCAGTATGGATATCATTAAACAACATTCTGAAGTCTATCGTAAAATCCGTAATACATTGCGCTTTGTGCTGGGGAATCTTGATGGATTCAAGCAAGAAGAGCGTCTTGATTACAAAGATCTGCCTGAACTTGAGCAGTGGATCTTACATCGTTTATACGAACTCGATCAAAAATTGATCGAGATGAACCAAAGCTTCAATCTTAATTCATTTTACTCAGAGCTACACACCTTCTGTACAACAGATTTATCGGCGTTTTATTTCGATATTCGAAAAGATAGTTTATATTGTGATGCGGTGACGTCGCTTAAAAGACGTGCTTGTCGTACAGTTTTGGATATCCTTTTCAATTATTTATCCAAATGGCTTGCACCCGTTTTATGTTTCACGATTGAAGATGCATTTTTCGCGCGTTACCCTGATGCGCAAGAAAAACAAGATTCAATTCATCTCCATCAAATTGAACGTGTGCCTTCTTCTTGGTCCAATCCAGCGATTGATGAAAAATGGCAAAAAATCCGTGATATTCGTTCTGTTATTACGGGCGCTATAGAAATTGAACGCGCACAAAAGAAATTGGGTTCAAGTCTTCAAGCCCATCCTCATATTGAATTATCGAAGGAATATTTGGATCTTGTGAATGGATTAGATTTAGCTGAAATTTCGATTAGTTCCAACGTGACAACGCAAGAAAACCTCACTGGCCCTCTTTTTGAATTGCTTGAAACACCAGGCATTAAAGTACAAATTCATTTGGCTGAGGGTGAAAAATGTGTGCGATGCTGGCGTATTTTGGAAGAGGTTGCTCCTAAAGTAGAACCCAAAACATGTGATCGTTGTGAAGAAGCCCTCCATGATGCGCAGCAAAATTTAAAACAAACGGCTTAAGGATTTATTGATGTATCAAGCTCTTGATTTTGAGGCACCTATTCTAGAACTTGAAGGCAAAATTGAGGAATTACGCCATATAAGCGGCGGTTCTAATGTCAATATTGCTGATGAAGTTGATAAATTACAAAACAAAGTATCCAAACTTTTAAAGCAAATTTATGGAAAATTAACGCCTTATCAAAAAATACAAGTGGCACGTCATCCGCAACGTCCGCGTTTGAAAGATTTTATTCAAGGATTCGTTCAAGATTTTGTACCTTTAGC
This sequence comes from Alphaproteobacteria bacterium, assembly GCA_030696155.1. Taxonomy (GTDB): domain Bacteria; phylum Pseudomonadota; class Alphaproteobacteria; order JAUXUR01; family JAUXUR01; genus JAUXUR01. The sequence goes on from JAUYSY010000004.1 coordinate 26,442, forward strand.
GGGTGATCGTCTTTTCGCTGAGGATCAAGCCATTATCGGCGGCATTGGTCGCATTAAAGGCTATGCCGCTGTTATTATTGGGCATGAGCGCGGATCTGATACGGAATCAAGATTGCGGCATAATTTTGGGATGGCGAGACCAGAAGGCTACCGCAAAGCACAACGTTTAATGGATCTCGCTGATCGTTTAAAATTACCTGTTATTTGTTTGGTGGATACGGCAGGCGCCTATCCTGGACTTGATGCTGAAACACGTGGACAAGCAGAAGCCATTGCACGATCGATCGAAAAATGCTTGACCATTAAAACGCCCTTAATTTCAATTATTACCGGTGAAGGTGGATCAGGTGGTGCAATCGCACTCGCCGTTGCTGATCAAATTTTCATGTTCGAACATGCTGTTTATTCCGTTATTTCAGCAGAAGGCTGTGCCTCTATTTTATGGCGCAGTGCTGATTATAAAGTAACAGCCGCCGAAGCTTTGAAATTAACGGCGCAAGATTTATTAAAATTAAAAGTGATTGATGGTATTATTCCCGAACCATTAGGTGGCGCGCATCGTGTACCGCAAGAGGCAATTCATAAATTAAGCGATACACTCGAACGGGCCCTCAAAGAATTAATCGGCGTTGATGGTAGCGTTTTACGAGAAAAACGCCGTGCAAAGTTTATTGAAATGGGGCGTGTTGGGATTGTAGGTTGATTGTTTAAAGAGATGATCAAATAGCGAACAAATTATCAACATTTTATGGAGCGTTGTAGAATACTTAGCTTATGAAAAGATATGTTTTAACAGCAGGAACAAAATATGTTGATATTGATGTTTTGGCGTGTGCAATTGCATTAAGTGAAATATTAGCCCTAGATAATATTAAAAGTTCAATATTTCTTCCTGGGCCTTTTAATGGAACAATTCCAAAAAAATATTATCATTACAAAGAATCTTTTATCGATACTCTGAATGATGCTGATCGATATATTTTACTTGATATATCTGATCCTAACCATATTGATTCAAAAATTTCTGTAGATGCAATTGATTTTGTATTTGATCATCATTATGGTTATGAGAAATTTTGGAAGGATCGATTGTGTCAGAAAGCCATTATTGAGCCCGTTGGTGCGTGTGCAACGCTTATTGCAGAGCAAGCAATTGATTCTTTAAATCAATTATCAAAAGATTCTATTCATTTGTTATTGTTAGCAATCATATCAAATACGTTATGTTTTAAGGCAAATGTGACAAGTGATAGAGATAAAAAAATTTTTGATCTATTGCTTCCTTTATCTTGTTTTTCTGAAAATTGGATTGAGTCATATTACAAAGAAATTGAAAATGGATTTTTAGAAAATATTGAAAATAATATAAAAAATGATACGAAAATCATTAATAATTTTCATTTCACCCAAATAGAACTTTATAAAATAGATAATTTTTTAAAAATATATCCTCTGTCTTCAATCAACAATCTTATGAATAATCTTTTTGAACATTGGGTTTTAAGTCTTGTTCATATTGAAAAAAACGAGAATATTTTATTGTTTTCCTCCGTTAGTCTATCTAATCTTTTTCAAGAAAAAATTTCATTCATCAAAAAAGAGCATGGTGTTTTTAAAACAAATAGACTTTGTTTAAGAAAAGAATTTTTAAAATATTTATAAGACGCTTTTTGATTATCTATTGCGTGATTTTGACATGGCTGTAAATTGTGTATCACAAATTAATCAAAGATCCTTAGAAGCACATAAAAAAATAGGCATGAAATCAATTGATTCATTTGAATTTAAGGGTGCATCCTTTGCTATTTTGGCAAAAAAGTTATAGCATAGAAAGAAACAGCAGTGTTTAGAATGCACTTGTTTTATAAATTGGCCTTTTTATCGGCCAATTTTTAAATTGTAAATAAAAGCGATAGAAAATTAAACTTTACGTTTAAATTCATATTCCGTTACTTTTAAACCTCCAATAAGAAGATCGTACTTTAATACTTCATATTCTCCTGTTGAGTCTATTACATTTTCAGCTTTTTCACGAAATATAAGAGTTACATCATCAAACAATTCAGCGGTTTGTAATATTAATCTCGAATCTTCATAGTTAGATTTATAAAATTTGTTTCCATAAAACACGCCTTGCATATTGTCAAAACAATGAAATGTATGCATGAAGGGGCTATTATTCGTAGAAAAAGAATCATATTCACTTGAAATGTCGATATAGAGTGGTTTTTTTGATTTTATATTATTGATATATACATCAACTTCAAAAGTTACATGATCGTCACAGATTCTTCCACTTTTTATCTTAAGATCAATATTAGTTTTTTGAGCACTATTAGAAGTTAATTCTTTCAATATCTTCAACACGCTATTTTTTTGTATCCTGTACACATAGCCATCTTTAATCATCTGATTATCATCAAACAAATCATAGTCAATTAAACTATTTTCAAATTGTTTTAATGCATTACCTTGATCTTCTCCATAAACAACAGGCAGATTATTTGTATCTCTGCCAATATTTGTAAAAGTTGTTGTTTCGTGTCCATCATCCATAGCGACAAAACGCGTAGAAAAATCAATTGCATTATGATGCGAACAGCTGGTTTGATTTTGAGGGAACAATTCTTCAGTTTTGTTGAGAGGGCCTGTATATAATGCTATCTCATTTACGACTTTATTTGAAATGGTTGAATTATTAGTGGAAATTACATCTGTCGTATTGAATTTATTATATGTATTCAAGTCATTCCGTAAATTAGGCACATCATTTTCTACGATTTGAAGTTTACCATTAATTGTATACATTGTTCCTATACTAGCTGCCATTGCCATAAGAGCAAAATAAGGTAATGCTTTTTGACAATTTATTCTTGAACAAGGCATCGTAAATTTCGGTATTATGTTTGTATTATGATGATGGTGTTTACCTATTTTTTGTCTTTGTGCTTCTAAATCTGATTTTTTTGCTGAAAAAGCAAAATTAGAATTCATAGCGGATAATATAAAAAATGTTAAAAATAAAAATTTTATATTAAGTCTATTTAATTTCATCGTATAATTCCTTTTGATGTTTTAAGTATATATTATTTAATTTATGATAAATTTTATTTTAAATTAAATAATGCATGCGTAAATAATACAAAAAAAATTCATTTTGTCAAGTGTGTCATAATGCAATTATTATTATGTTTGTTTTATTTTTTATTTAAATATTATTTATTATAATAGATTTTATTTATTGTAATGTAGTTTAAAAAATGGATATTTCTGTTTTTTTATTGACGATATATTAAAGTTAAAAAAGTTGTCGACGGTATTATTCTTGGTCTATTTTTTAATGTCATGCATTAATGAGCTATAGTATAATTTTTAGAATTTAAGTATGGATTGCCGCAAACGTCTTTGTGCTAAATCACGTAGGCATTTTCACGGGAGGCATTAGTCTAATTCTTTACAACAATCACGCCATGATGTTTTTTACCTGCTGACACTTTAATACTTCCATCTATTAAATCTTTTGTGCTTAAATGATAAGCCTCATCGTCGATAACATTATTATTAACGCGTGCGCCACGGCCTTTAATAAGACGTTTGGCCTCGCCATTGCTTTCGACAAAACCAATTTGCTTCAAAGCTTCAATGAACGATAATCCTTTTTCAAGATCATTCATCGAGATTTCTAAGCTTGGTAAATCGCCACCAGCGCCACCTTCTTCAAATACTTTTTTGGCTGTTTCGAAAGAATGGCGGGCCGCATCAATGCCGTGACACAATGTCGTTGCTTCATTGGCTAAAATAATTTTAGCTTCATTCAGTTGATTGCCTTCAAGTTTTTCGAGTTGCGCGATTTCAGAAATCGGTAATTCAGTGTAAAAACGTAATAAAGTACCGACATCAGCATCTGAAGCATTGCGCCAAAATTGCCAATAATCATAAGGGCTTAATTTGTCCGCATTCAGCCAGACAGCGCCCCTTTCCGTTTTACCCATTTTTGTACCATCAGACATGGTCAATAAAGGGGAGGTGAGGCCAAATACATGTTTGTGGTTGACGCGACGGGTCAAATCAGTGCCGTTGACAATATTGCCCCATTGATCTTGGCCACCCATTTGCAATACGCAATTATAGCGTTTGTTGAGCTCAGCAAAATCATAGGCTTGAAGGATCATGTAATTGAATTCAAGAAAGCTTAAATTTTGTTCGCGCTCAAGACGCATTTTAACAGAATCAAAGCTCAGCATACGATTCACTGAAAAATGAATACCATAATCACGTAAAAATGCCATATAATTAAGATGATCGAGCCAATCAGCATTGTCCACCATAATGGCATCATTGGGCCCATCGCCAAAAGTAAGGAATTTTTCGAAAACTTTTTTGATGCCTTGTTTATTATGTTCGATTTGCTCAAGGCTTAACATTTTACGTGCTTCATCTTTAAAAGATGGATCGCCCACTTTAGAGGTCCCACCGCCCAATAAAACAATAGGTTTATGACCTGTTTGCTGTAAATGACGCAGCATCATGATGGAAATAAGATTGCCCACATGCAAGCTATCAGCCGTGCAATCAAAACCTATATAGGCAACAATTTTATTGGTTTGGGCGTATTCGTCTAACCCCGATTGATCGGTGCATTGATTTAAAAAGCCGCGTTCGGCAAGTGTTTTTAAAAAAGTGGAGTGTGGGGTCATTTGTTCCTCAAATAATCAATTTTTAAGGTACGTATAGTGAATTTACCTGAAAAACTATAAATAGCACGTCATTGCGAGAATAGCCGAGTGTTTATGCGAGGCTGTGCGTGGCAATCCATACTTTGTGTTTGCTGATTCAAGTGTGGATTGCCACATATGCCTTTGTGCTAACGCACTCAGGCATTTTCGCAATGACGAATACTTATAGATTTCGTGTCACTACACATTGAGTATCGCCAGTAGTTTCTTTTTCCTGGGCAGAGCTGACGACGAATTTCCATAATCTGGGTAATCACCTTTAGGCAGCTTCTGCAAGCGGTCTTTCGCCTAATATGCCATCAATATAATCATTGACATGAACCATTAATTCGTCTGTTTTGGCATCAAAGAAATGATTGGCGCCTTCAATAACGCGATAATCAACGCTTACGCCTTTTTGGCGGGTAATTTTTGAAATCAAATTGTCCACAGATTCTAAAGGAACAACTTCATCGCGGTCACCCATGACGATCATGCCAGAAGCAGGGCAGGGTGCTAAAAAGCTAAAATCAAAAAGATTGGCAGGTGGTGAAACGGATACATAGCCATTAATTTCAGGGCGACGCATTAAAAGTTGCATCCCAATCCAGGAACCAAAAGAAAAACCTGCAACCCAGCAAGATCTGAAATGAGGATTAATGTTTTGCATATAATCCAAAACGGACGCTGCAACACTTAATTCATCTTCGCCACCATCAAACAATCCTTCAGATCGTCCAACACCTGGGAAATTAAAGCGCATCGTTGTAAAACCACGTTGTGCAAAAGCCTGAAACATTTGATATACAACACGATTATTCATTGTGCCGCCATGCTCAGGATGGGGATGGAGGATAAGCGCTAATGGAGCAGTAGGATCAATACCAGGCTTATAGCGGGCTTCAATTCGACCAAGAGGACCATTGATGATTAGTTCAGGCATGTACTACTCCTTATTTAATGTGCACTCGTAATTAGAGTTATTAGAAATCAATAGGTTCGTCGTTGCGAGCGGCCTAAATTTAAAAAGGGCCGCGTGGCAATCCAGTTCTAAAACAAACATTAAAGCTATTTAAATGCTTTTTTCTGGATTGCTTCTTCGCCCCATTTAATTTGGGGCTCATCGCAACGACGGAAACTTCAGGTTTCTTAATACTAGGTGTTATCGAGTTCGCGTTATTATTTTGCTCGATGAGCATTGTGCAAAACATTTACGAAAAAGAACCGATATGATTTATATACAAAATTTATCCAAAATCTCAACTTCAATAGTTGACTATTTTACTCGGATATTGTATGTTTAATACTAGCTCTGATCCTTATACCGCATTTTGTGGACAATAGGGTATATAAAAATGTAGATGAGAAGAAAATTTAGATGAAACTAGGTACAAAAGGTCGCTATGCAGTTATGTCAATGGTTGATATCGCTTGTCATGACGATAAAGAAGCTGTTTCACTTAATGATATTGCTACACGTACTGAAATTTCTTTGCCTTATCTTGAGCAACTTTTCATGAAATTACGTAAATCTGGCCTTGTTACCTCTGTTCGAGGACCGGGTGGTGGGTATAAACTTGCGAGACCCTCAAATAATATTCGTATTTCTGATATTTTACTGGCAGTTGATGTTCAAATTCACACAACCAGATGTGAGCCAAATTCTGCGATGGGATGTAGGATTAATCATGGACGTTGTTTAACGCATGATTTGTGGGATGCGATGGGACGTCAAATGGCTCTTTTTTTGAACAGTGTTACATTAGAAGATGTTGTTCAAGGACGTTTGATTGAAAAATCAATGCATCACGTTAAAAAAGAAGAACAAGAAAATATTTTAAAGGTCGTCTCGTGAAAAATATTTATTTAGATTACAACGCTTCTTTTCCTGTTAAGCCAAAAATTTTAGAGCAATTGCTCACACAGACAGATTCTTATGGCAATCCTTCTTCCATTCATTTTTTTGGACGGCAATCACGTCAAAAAATTGAAGAAACACGTCATAAATTTGCGAAATGTCTGAATGTTACAAGTGATAAGATTATTTTTACAAGTGGTGGGACTGAAGCCAATAATATGGTGTTAAAAGGCTTTGTAGCTGAACATAAAAATAAAGGGACGCTTCTTATATCGGCTACCGAGCATCCATCTGTTCTTAAAACAGCTTTCACGCTTTTAGGTGAGCATTGCCCCCTTATCAATGTTAAAAAATCAGGTATCATAGATTTAGTTCATTTAGAAGATTTCCTCCGCCGGGCTGAAAAACCTATTTTGGTTTCTGTTATGTACGCTAATAATGAAACCGGGGTAATTCAGCCCATCTCTCAGATTGCTTCCCTTACCCATCAATATGGCGGCTTACTTCATTGTGATGCTGTGCAAGCTTTTGGCAAAATTAATTTTGATTTTGGCGATGATCTACCCGATTTTATCACTTTCTCGGGTCATAAAATTGGCGCCCTTCAAGGTGTTGGTGTTCTTTTTTCAAAATATAATTTTCCATATGATGCACTCATAAGTGGTGGTGGTCAGGAAAAAGGACGCCGTTCAGGGACAGAAAATGTTCTTGGGATTGAAAGCCTAGGGCTTGTGCTCTCTCATTTAAATGCTGATATATATAATTGTAGTAAGGTTGAATTTTTGCGTGATTATATGGAAGCGCAACTTGTAGAAATTGCACCTAATCTTGTTTTTTTTGGGAAAGATGCGCCACGACTTCCTAACACTTCTTGTTTTGGGTGTTTAGGTTTGGCGGGTGACATGCAAGTCATTAGCTTGGATTTAGAAGGCATTGCTATTAGCGCAGGGTCAGCTTGTGCGTCTGGCAAAGTTAAACCATCACATGTTTTATTGGCTATGGGTGCAAGTGAGGCACTTGCGCAATCAGCTATTCGAATCAGTATGGGGCCGATGACCACAAAAGAAGATATCGATTATTTTTTAAAAGCATGGACAAAAATTTATGTGCGTGGATTAAAAGATCAGCTTCAATTAATAAATCAAAACAATGGATAAAATAATGACTAGTTCAAAACAACTTTATTTTGACTATCAAGCGACAACGCCAATGGATCCGCGTGCTTTGGCGCTTATGCTGCCTTATTTTACGGAAAAATTTGGTAATCCCCATTCCAAAAGTCATTCTTATGGGTGGGAAAGTGAAGATGCCATTGAAGCAGCGCGCGCGCATATTGCGCATTTAATAAAGGCTGATCCTAAGGAAATTATTTTTACGTCAGGGGCGACTGAATCTAATAATTTGGCGATAAAAGGGATTGCTGATTTTTATGGTGATCAAAAACGGCATATTATTACATTATCGACTGAACATAAATGCGTGTTGGATACGTGTCGCCATTTGGAACAAAAAGGGTTTGAGGTCACTTATTTACCTGTTTTACAAAATGGTATTGTTGATTTAGACCTTTTAAAATCATCTATACGCGCTGATACAATGCTTGTGTCGATTATGGCTGTGAACAATGAAATAGGCGTCATTCAACCCATTGCAGAAATTGGTCAAATATGCCGTGATCGTAACGTTTTTTTTCATACAGATGCAGCCCAAGCTTTTGGGAAAATACCATTAGATGTTGAATCCATGCAGATTGATTTAATGAGTATTTCTGCTCATAAAATCTATGGTCCCAAAGGCATTGGGGCATTATATGTTAGACGCAAACCACGCATACGCTTAAACGCTTTGATCAATGGTGGTGGACAAGAACGCGGTATGCGTTCAGGGACCTTGCCAACGCCTTTATGTGTGGGTTTTGGTGAAGCTGCACGATTAGCTGCCCTTGAAATAGTTGACGAAAATAAACGCCTTGAATCGTTTAAAAATTATTTTTGGGAAACACTTTCAGCAGGCCTTAAAGATATATATTTGAACGGTGATTTTAACAATCGTATTCCAGGCAACCTTAATATCAGCTTTGCCTATGTAGAGGGTGAATCCTTGTTGATGGGGTTAAAAGATATTGCATTATCTTCAGGATCCGCTTGTACATCGTCCTCACTTGAGCCTTCTTATGTATTGCGTGCTTTGGGTGTTGAAGAAGAATTAGCGCACACATCGCTTCGTTTTGGGTTTGGGCGTTTTACAACGTTAGAAGAAGTCGAGTTTTTAGCGAAACGTGTGATTGAAGTCGTTGAAAAATTACGTGAAATGAGCCCGTTATGGGAAATGGCGCAAGAAGGTATTGATTTGAAGTCAATCGAATGGGCCGGTCATTAATAATCGAATAATTAGGAGAACCTAAGATGTCATATACAGAACGCGTTATCGATCATTATGAAAATCCTCGTAATGTTGGGTCACTTGATAAAAATGATCCCAATGTTGGGACAGGCCTTGTAGGTGCCCCTTCTTGTGGCGATGTCATGAAACTTCAAATTAAAGTGAATAATGGTGTCATTGAAGAAGCCAAATTTAAAACTTTTGGATGTGGTTCAGCCATTGCGTCAAGTTCACTTGCGACTGAATGGATGAAGGGCAAATCCCTTGATGAAGCGCAAAAAATAAAAAATATTGAAATTGCACACTATTTATCCTTGCCACCTGTGAAAATTCATTGTTCCGTTCTAGCTGAAGATGCTATTAAGGCAGCGATTGAGGATTACAAATCAAAAAATAAAGGAGAAATGGCGGATGCGGCCTAATGTTTTAAAAATTACCGATGCGGCACAAGAGCGTATTAAAGCGTTGCTTGCACAAAGAGAGAAAAGCTCTTTGGGGATACGTATTGGCCTTAAAACAAAGGGATGCTCTGGCCTGTCTTACGCGATTGAATATGTGGATGAAATTAATCCATTGGATGAAAAAGTAAGTATGGATACGCTGACCGTTTTCATAGACCCCAAAGCGATTATGTTTTTAATCGGGACCGAAATGGATTTTGTTGAATCAGAACTTGAATCAGGTTTTGTGTTTCGGAATCCAAATGAAAAAGGCAGATGCGGTTGTGGAGAATCCTTCCACGTCTAGATTAACTATCCATCTTATGGGCAAATTCGTCGTCAGAACTGCGCTTCCGGTACTCATGTACAAAGAGGTACACTCCGTTCCGGTTCTCGTTCTTTCTAGACTTTGCCTCATAATCTGAATAGTTATGGGTTAAATATAGTGGAATAACTCGAAAATAATACAAAATTCCTACGTCCCGCGGCTTGACCCTGAGAGATCCACACGAATTTAAATACAGTGAAATCCCAGGATTCCGTCGTTGCGATGAGTCGAAGACGAAGAAGCAATCCAGAAAATAGCCTTTAAAAAGCTATAAATGTTGATTTTAGGACTGGATTGCCGCGCAGCTTCGCTGCTCGCAACGACGGGTTTCTATTCTTTTCAATATGTTACACGAATTATTTCGTGTGGATCTCTCAGGGCTTGACCGCGGGATCCAGAAAACGTTTGTAAAGTTATAAAATAATCTTGTAGTACCTCTTCATTATAGATCCCGTGCGGCTGTCTACAGGACGTAGGAGGTGCAGGGGAATTACATTTTTTATCCGGTAGATTGATATATGAAAAATCAGATAGATTACTTTGAGTTGTTACACTTACCAAGATCATTTGACATTGATCTAGATGCTCTAGAAAAAGCCTATATTACCCATCAACAAAAATACCATCCCGATACGCAACAAGGTATTAATGCTTGCGAGAAACTAAAATTAATGCAGCAATCTGTTTTAATTAACGAGGCCTATCAAATTTTAAAAGATCCTTTAAAACGAGCCGCTTATATGTTGGGTTGTTTACATAAAGAAGAAAGAATTAATGATTCTGATTTATTAGAAGAAATTTTTGATCTTCAGGAAGAAGCAGGCGCATTATCATCGGAAATGGATATAAAAAATTTTTTAGAAAAAATAGAATTTGATATCCAAAAAACTTTTGCTGTTTTAGGCGCATTATTAAATGAAAATAATCTAAAAGACGCAAAAAGTTTATATTTTCGTGCAAAATATTTATCAGAGATTTACAAAAAACTTAGTTTTTAAAAAATTAAACTCTGTAACTGTCTGCTACTGAAAAATGAAAAATTAGTTGCAAATAGCCACAAAGTTCATCGGTATTTAATAATTAATCAGCGACCTGTATTATAATGTTTATATTTAATGACTGCAGAAGTTGTTGCATAGTTTCTCATATAATCCCAACTTGGATCACGTGCGTAATATGTTTGTAAGTTGATTGTATCAATTTCTGATGTATCTATACCATTACTATCAAGTTGCCATACATTTAAATTTAGATGATCATCATTAAATTCACCATAAATGTCAGTAGTAATTTTTACAGGTTCACTAGGATTCCCATTAAGAATTGAATCTAATGACACTTCTTGTTGTGCATATTGATTTACGTCTATTTCAACTGTTTGCTTTCCAAATTGAGTCGTGAAATGAAGATTCACTTTGGTTACTTTATCTTTCAAAATTGAGCCATCTTCAGAAGAGGTTAGTTGTGAAAAGTTAATTTTAATGGCTTCACAGCATGAAACTATACTGGAAAAACTTAACAATCCTAACGTAAAAAATTTTAGTTTATTCATGAAAAGAATCCTTTCAACTTGTTGATATTGTTGCAGTCTATATATTTTGCATATGTAAGTATATGATAAGGAACAATATTGCAACAAATATTTATGCCATTACTTTCACATTCTATGTGATATCAGATAAATTCCCCCTAGATATTTTTTTCTAGATTTGCTCTTATGGTATATCAAAAAATTTTGGGATTTTAATATGCCACGTCAAACGCCTTTGTTTAAATTACACGAAGAATATCAGGGTAAAATGGTTGATTTTGCTGGTTATGAATTGCCTATTCAATATCCTGCGGGCATTATTGAGGAGCATAAACATACGCGCACAAAGGCCTCGATTTTTGATGTATCTCACATGGGGCAAATTTTTTTAAAAGGGCCAGGGGCAACAGATTTTTTAGAAAAATTAACACCATCTTCTTATGGTTCGCTATTAAAAGGACAGATGAAATATTCTGTGCTTACAAACGCGCAAGGCGGCATTATTGATGATTTAATGATCACTAAAGTTGATGATGATTTTTATTATTTGGTTGTCAATGGTGCACGGTTTGAAGCTGATTTAAATCATTTTAAGCCATATATTAACAAAGATATTATTCTTATTCCGTTACAAGAATATGCATTGATTGCTTTACAAGGTCCTGCTTCTGAATCTGTTTTATGCGCATTAGACCCAAGTCTTAAAAATTTGCATTTTTTGGAAGCGAAAGAAGCGAGTATTTTAGATTTTAAATGTTGGGTCAGTAGATCTGGTTATACAGG
>JAUYSY010000005.1 GCA_030696155.1 Alphaproteobacteria bacterium
GTCTGGATCCTGAATCTGCGTATGAAGCTGCGCTTCAACGCGTTCAGGAAAACTAAAGACTGTAGACAATTTTCTATCATAAAAATAAAAATTGTCTCGTAGATTGATTAAGAATACACTTCGCTCGTTGTTCTTCGTCTACTCCTAAAATCTATCGACTATATTTGCATTTTTCATTTAATGATGTATGTTTTAAAGTTAATATTTTATTTACAATAATAAAATTATTTGTTACAATAAATTTTATTAAAATTAATTAAGGAGTTTTATGCTATGTTTAAAAGAATATTTATTTATCTTTCGTTAAGTGTTTTAGTTTGTAATAATGTTTATTCAAAAAATGATATTATTGATTCTCATGATGCAGTAATACAGCTTAAGAGTAATGGTGTTGTAAAGGGATTTCAAAAATTTGAAAAATTACTCATAGAAAGTCTTAATGAGGGCAAAAAATCACTTTTGGTTGAAACGGGCAGAGGTCAATTTTTTAAAAAATTTTTATCTCTTATAGATCAATCATCGTTGAAAGGCTCTATTTTAAAGATTGATCCAGTTTCTACTGATGGCAAAAATGAAAATGCTTATTCTTTAAAACTTGATCCAGCTTTTCATGTTGAATCAGCCGAGCATTTAACTGTTATTGAAGTTCCTTCAACTAAAATTGTTTCTGAAAAAAAGAAACAAAAACAAAAGGTAGAAAAAAGCGCTAAAAACACAGAAGCTTCTTTTGTTTCTAAGGATTATGTCTTTCCTGAACAAGACGAGCTAAATTTGCATAGTAAAAGTGTTCAAGGTGCTTATAACCTTGTGATGGATTTTATTGAAGATGCGCATCATATGTGTAAGAAAGTTGTTCTTGTTATTACAGGTAAAGGTAATCATGGGTCGCGTTATAGCAAAACACCTGAATACAAAGTTGGTAAAATTAAACAGCTTTTTCCAGAATGGCTTAAAGATCCACGCATTAAAGATTTAATAAAAGATTATGCACAAGCGCAAGGTGTTCATGGGGGCGGTGGCGCTTTTTATGTAATATTAAAATAGATTAAGTTTATATGTTGCTGAATAGTTCTCACTGTCTTTTATAAAAATGATGTATAGTGAGATCATTTATTAATAAAATATATTTTTTAAGGTTGTTATTATGTTGAAAAAAATTTACTTTTTGCTTATTGCTTCACTTTCTTCGACTTACGTTTACTCTATGGTTAATGAAGAAATAGAATACAATAATTGTAATCCTATAACATCGATTGATTTAGAAGAATCAATTAGTTCCGAATACAAACAATTGGAGCTTAACTCTCTGTACGAAAAAGAATTTTTAGATAATCCAAAAACAATAGAAAGTACGGCTTTTAAAAATTTTGATATAGACAAGAATCTTATAGATGACTGTTTGAATCAAATCAAACAAGCAGAGCTTCATTTTTTTTGGACGACAGGAAGAACATTAAGCGACAATAATAACTACCAGCCAAATACTCAAGTTGATGTGGGTGGTTCAAAATATGGAAAAAAATTTTTTTCTTATGTTGATAAACTCTTGGAGGTTTCTCCTAGCCATCTTAAAGTTAAATTGGTTGCTGATGATTTAACCATAAAATCCAATGAAAACTACATCACAGGTCTATTAGGTAAATATGGTAATCGTTTTGAAATTCTACACATAAATAAAGTTCAGGATAATTTATTTACAAAATTTTCTTCAGAGGAACAAAAGCTAAAATGTTTGTTTAAGAATGCTACACAAGGTAGCCCCGTAATCGCAAGTGATATTTATCGTATCATTGGAATGGCGTATGGTCAAAATCACGAGTCAGAAATTAATCAAACACAATACACTTATTGTGACATTGATGCATTTTGTTATGGAATGGAAGCCTTATCACATAGAGATCTTATCAAATCTCTTTTTAGTTCTGTTGTTCAAGAACCTTTTTATTTTGGAAGAAGTCGAACCAATAACGACCTTATTAAATTGTGCATTTCAAATATAAAATCTTATGAAGAATTTTGTTGTCAAATATTGTCTAATATTTATATTGATGCGGAAGTTTTAACATATTTTTCAAATCTTCACGATCGAATAAAATTATGTGAGCAGGTTAACATAGAAGATATTAATATTGATTCTATTATTGACGAACCCATCAAAGATCTTATTCTTGCTGTTACTCTAACGACAGGACCCAAATTTCTTTTTGATAAACGCATAACGACTAATCTGTCATATCCATCAGTAACCATCGGAGAATGGTACGCTCCAGAGGAGATTTTAGACTATACATATCCGGGATATAGTGCTGTTCGTCCACCATCAATTTTAGATTGGGGAAGCGGCGATGCTTCTGCAGAAGAAAAAAAAGTATGCGACGCATTTGAGATGGATTGCGATCACTATCGAAAAGTTCTTTCAGCTGCTTTTTATGCAAAGCGTTTTGGAAAAAATCATCCTTTTAATGTTAGAATAAACACTTATCTTCAAGATTATTTCCCTTACCGTATGAAATCATTTAAAGATCTTTTGAGGGTAAATTTTAATTTTCATCATAAGGATAAGGAACAAAGATATTCTTTGAAATTAATGACAGACTTTGATCTAGAAGAAGAAGGTTTTTATGAAGAAAAAACAGTTTATTTGGAAAAAGTTGATGGGGGGCTAAAATGTACTCTTGCTACTTCTAATAATCAAACGATTGATTTGATTCTTGATATTCAGATAGATGAAAAATTAAGCTCGCGCGTCTTAAGAAAATTTAAATCCGAAATACATGAAAAATTATCACAACACGGATTAAATCTTGAGCCAAAAAAAGGATTATCTTATGAAGACTGGAAAAATAAAGCATTTAGCCGTATTACAAAATCTAACGCTAATCATTATGCGGTGCTCATAAGAGTTCTCAAAAAGTTGGAGTTGGATATTGATGTAACGCTTACGCAGGAGTCTATAGATTTTCAAAATCACTAAGAGTCTGTTCGGGAAGTAATAATCTTGAACAAAAATTCATAGACAGTGGTTTTTAGTGTTTGTCTGTAAAGTATTTTTCGAAATATTTTATTTCTCATGTTCCTAATTGATTTTATGATACGATTAGGATTGAAACGGTAAGATCTTCGAAAGAAAATAGTATTCAATAAAATAATGAGCTAGGACAAGTGTTTTGTGCATTAAAAAAACGCTTGTCCATTATTATACTAGGCAGGTCTCGCTCGTTTAATTTGATTTGTTTTATCAAAAGAGTTCTTTAGGAAAACACCGCCTGTTTGAATGCTATAGGCATCAATACCGTGACCTAAACCTTGTCTTATATTCGTTTTAACGGGGCAATTTAGGTCTTTCAACGTTTTTTCAGCCATATACATAGCTTGAATGGGCACAACCATATCTTGGTCACCATGAAATAATAATATTTCTGGTTTGGATTGAATTTCATTTTTCAAGACATCAGCACCCGTTAGTGCACCTGAAAAGCCTAAAACGCCGGCGCAGGATTGGGGGCGTCTTAATGCTACATGAAGGGCCATCATCGTGCCTTGTGAAAATCCAACAAGGGCTAAATCAGCATCCGTTAAATGGCGTTTTGAAAGTTCTTGGTCAATGTAAGGATTTAAAATGGTTGCAGCATCTATTGCACCTTTATAAATGGATTCTGGTGCGAAACTTTGTAAACTAAACCATTGATAGCCGAAAGGTGCCATATCACAAGGGAAAGGGGCATTGGGTGATATAAATTCCGCATCAGGGAGCAGGTCTTTCCAATCATCGGCAAGACTAATAAGATCGTTACCATCTGCGCCTAATCCATGAAGAAGGATCACAAGTTGTTTTGGCGCTTGGCCTGATTTAGGCATCATTCTAGGGCCAGATAATGTTTTAGGGGGATTCATGAAATCAATCCTTTCGGTTAATGCGCTGCATATAAAAAACGAGATAAGTATAAGTAATAACGTCGTGTAAAGACGCTTGTACATTTTTTATCCGGCGACAGTAATATGTTTCTGGTTCAAAAGATAAGGCGCTAAATATTGGCCTGTATACGATCTTTCGACTTTAATAATATCCTCAGGGATACCTTGTGCAATAATTTCGCCACCTTTATCACCACCTTCAGGTCCTAAATCAATAATCCAATCTGCTGTTTTGATGACTTCAAGATTATGCTCGATCACAATGATTGTATTACCTTGATCAACAAGGGCATGAAGCACTTCCATCAATTTACGTATATCTTCAAAATGAAGACCGGTTGTTGGTTCATCTAGAATATAAATGGTACGGCCTGTGGCGCGTTTGGAAAGTTCTTTTGACAATTTAATACGTTGCGCCTCGCCCCCAGATAAAGTGGTTGCTTGCTGACCAATACGGATATAGCCGAGACCTACGCGGTCGAGTGTTTCAAGTTTTTCACGAATCGATGTATGGGCTTCAAAAAAGATTGCGCCTTCTTCAACGGTCATATCCAATACATCGGCAATTGATTTGCCTTTATATTTAATTTCAAGGGTTTCACGGTTATAGCGTTTACCTTTGCAGACGTCACATTGAACATAGACATCAGGTAAGAAATGCATTTCAATTTTTAAAACGCCATCACCTTGGCAGGCTTCGCATCGTCCACCTTTGACGTTGAACGAAAAGCGTCCAGGGCTGTAGCCACGTGCTTTGGCTTCAGGCAGGCCTGAAAACCAATCGCGAATAGGCGTGAATGCACCTGTGTAAGTCGCTGGATTTGAACGAGGTGTCCGACCAATCGGTGATTGATCAATATCGATAATTTTATCGAAATGCTGAATACCCACAATTGCATCATAGGGGCCAGGATGTGTTTTGGTGCCGTTTAGGCTACGTGCTAAAGCTTTGTAAAGTGTTTCAAGGGTTAATGTTGATTTACCAGATCCAGACACGCCTGTGATGCAGGTTAAGGTGCCAACAGGAATGGTGGCGCTGACATTTTTAAGATTGTTGCCTTTAGCGCCTTGGATGGTAAGAAATTTATTACCTTGGGCTTTACGTCTTTTGGTGGGCACTGGAATGGATTTGATCCCTGAAAGATAAAGCCCTGTCATGCTTTTAGGATCTGCGATGACATCATCTGGTTTACCTTGAGAGACAATTTCACCACCATGCACACCTGCGCCTGGTCCCATATCGATAAGATGATCGGCTATACGGATTGCATCTTCATCGTGCTCAACAACAAGCACAGTATTGCCTAAATCGCGTAAACGAACCAATGTTTCAAGTAAACGTCGATTATCGCGTTGATGAAGGCCAATAGAGGGCTCATCCAACACATAAAGTACGCCTGTAAGCCCCGAACCGATTTGGGATGCTAAACGAATACGTTGGGATTCACCGCCTGATAGAGTGCCAGAGTTTCGGGATAGGCTTAAATATTCAAGGCCCACATTAACGAGGAAACCAAGACGTTCGCTGATTTCTTTAATGATGCGGAAAGCAATTTCGTTATGTGTGGGGCTTAATACGTTGGAAAGGTTACCAAACCAACGGAGGGTTTCTGAAATTGATTTTTGGGATACTTGCGTGATGTGCAAATTGTCAATTTTAACGCAAAGTGCCTCAGGTTTTAAACGATTGCCTTCACATACATCGCAAGGACGTGCAGATTGATATTTTGTAATATCGTCGCGGACAGAATTACTTTCTGTATCTTTAAAACGTCTTAATAAATTGGGAATCACGCCTTCAAATGTTTTTTTAGTGCGATAGGTACGAAACTCGTCTTCCATTAAAAAGGTGATTTCTTCTTTACCAGATCCATACAAAACAACTTTTTGAACTTTTGCCGGTAAATCTTTAAAAGGTGTCGATAAAGATTCTTTATAGTGTTTTGCAACACCTTCTAGCATTTGGATGTAATATTTAGCATATCCGCCACTCCAAGGCGCGATCGCACCTTCCATCAGGCTTAAAGAATCGTTTGGCACGACGAGATCTGGGTCAATATCAAGTTTTGTACCCAAGCCATCACAAGCAGGGCAGGCGCCATGAGGATTATTGAAGGAAAATAATCGTGGTTCAATTTCATCTAAAGTAAAGCCGGATACGGGGCATGCGAATTTGGAGGAAAACGTTGTTCTTTCTTCTGTGCTTGCGTCTTCAGCGTAAATCAGCCCTTCAGACAAACTAAGGGCCAGTTCAATACTATCGGCTAAACGATTGCCTAAATCTGCATCAACAACAATACGATCGACAACAACTTCAATGGTGTGTTTTGTGTTTTTATCGAGTGCTGGGACATCATCAATATCATAAAACTTTTTATCGACCTTAACGCGTGTGAAGCCTTTTTTCTGAAGATCTAAGAATTCTTTACGATATTCACCTTTGCGTCCGCGTACAATGGGCGATAAAAGAAAAAGTTTGGTGCCAACAGGGAATTCCATAATTTTATCAACCATTTGGGAAACGGTTTGACTTTGAATGGGAAGACCTGTTGTTGGGGAATAAGGAATACCAATACGGGCAAAAAGAAGACGTAAATAATCATGAATTTCGGTGACGGTGCCAACAGTTGAGCGTGGATTTTTAGATGTTGTTTTTTGCTCAATAGAAATGGCAGGCGATAGACCTTCGATCAGGTCTACATCGGGTTTTTGCATAAGCTGCAGAAATTGACGCGCATAAGCCGAAAGACTTTCAACATAACGCCGTTGTCCTTCAGCATAAATCGTATCAAAAGCTAAAGATGATTTGCCAGAACCGCTAAGCCCTGTGATGACCACAAGGGAATTCCGGGGGATATCAACATTAATATTTTTAAGATTATGTTCGCGTGCGCCTCTAACCGATAAAAAGTCAATGGATTGCAAGGTGTTATGTTTTTTAACGGGTTTTTGAGAGAACGTCACAGGCTTTTCTCCGGCATAATTTTTATGAAAACTGATTAAGATAAAGCTTTTTTGGGGGAAATGGCAAGCGTTATTTTTGTTTTGGTGGGTTATTGAACAGAGAGGGTAATAAAAAATATATTGCAATAATAGAATATAAAAACTACATATTTTATATAAATACAAATTATACAATTAAATATTTACCTTAAATAATTCACGTTTAATCAAAATACTTAATAAGTAAATGTTTTTAAATCTATCAAATTTAATTTTTTGTAAAAAATAAGTATATTTTGTATATGTTTTTTAATATTATGCTAACAATTAAACAATTAATTGAAAGCAATTAAAATGAATAAAATACGTTTTTTGACTTTTGTTTTATTACTAGGTATTGGGTCTGCACATGCAACAGACTATATAGAGCTTATGCGAAATATGCAGGATGAATACGTTAAATCTAGGTATCTTTCGAACCTTTGGAATAATCTCGCGACGAGAGCTGAGCATAAGAACGAATTGGTTGCAGCCTGTCTATATTTTATACAAAACGTTAAGGATAAGGATCTAACGCTCAAATATCTTTCGGAACTTTGGAATGATCCCGTGACGAGAGAAAAGCATAGAGACGAACTGGTTATAGGCTATCTATCTTTTATACAAAAGGCCTGGGACACAGACGAAAAGTCCAAATATCTTTTGATTCTTTGGAACGATCTCGTGACAAGAGAAAAATATAGAGACGAACTGGTTGCAGGCTATCTATCGCTCATTGAAAATACGCAGAATGAATACTCGAAATTTAAATATCTTAAGATTCTTTGGAACGCTGATCATTATGATATAGAGACAACAGCGGAGATAAATGAATTTGTTGCTCCTTGTTTCAAGATTTTCCGACATACACAGCATGAAGATAATAAACTTAAATATTTTTTTAAATTTTGGAAGAATAAAAAGATAAAAGCGGCGTATTGGGATGAGTTGGTTGTTTTTTGTTTAGATATTGCTCTGCATTCGCAGGATGAATTTAATAAAATGAGATGTATGTTGGATCTTTGGTTTAATTCAGAGACGAGAGAAAAATATAGGGACGAATTGGTTGCATCTCATTTAGCGTACTTTGAAAATACGCAGGATGAATCCATGAAAGTTCAAGCTTTTGAAATATTGTGGAATGATCCTGTGGTGAGAGAAAAGCATAGAGACAAACTTATTAATATTCTCTTAGACTTTGAGCACAACACATTGAATAATGAAATTCGTAATAAAATTTGGTGTAAATTATTATCAGATCCAGAAATAATCGCACAAAATGAGTCGATTTTTATTAAGAGTTTTCATGAACATATCGCTAAACATCCTGATAAGATGCTCCTTAAATTAGAGACCTATCTTCTTCTGGGTGATTCTTTTCAGGAAGATTTTAATAAATTTATATTGGGGGCTTGGATTGTAATGGATCGTAAGGCAAAGAACAATCTTTGCCTTGGTTTAACAAAATTTTTCGGCGAAAACAATCCGCGTATTCAGGGATTGCTTTTGCTCTTGGCGCGGGATGGTAATGCACATTATGATGCGATCTCAATTTACGCAAATTTAATTACGAAGATTAAAGAAAATTATGTGCATAATGCCTCTTTATTGGAAGTCACTTTGAGTGAAGCGCAAAAACTTCATTTTGCGGTCAATACCGATATATTTTCTTATTTACCGGCAAGCCAAAATGCTTTGGCAAGTCTTGAGGATGTGGATGCCGTTCTTGTGGGTGATGTTGATAATATCGTAAAAGAATTAAGAGATAACCAAGCGTTTCGAAACTATTTTGTGGCACCTTTTACCGAAGAAGGGATCATGCTTCAAGCGATGGTTCAAAAATTTCTAAAAATGGGTGATGAAGGAAAAATTAGATTCACGCGTTTAATGTCAGAGATGAATGAATGCAAACAAGGTAAAAATCAAGCGATTTGGGATCATTATTCGGTTGAATCACAGTCTTTATTTTTAGCCGCGCTTAAAAACATCACGGATTGGCTAGTACGTCTTCAGGATGTTGATCATAAATATATTTCTGATGATGATCTTCTTTCCTCGTACAAAAAATCTCGTAATGATCTGGTGGCATTGTTGACGAATATGCTTGGAAAAGATCATGTTTTTGGAAAACATCTCAGAGATCTTAAAACAGAAGATGCGTATCGTTTGAAAGCGTTGCTTGGTTCTATTGTGAATCAAGAAAACGGAATACCGATTGATAATAGGGCCTTGTTAGGGAAGACTTTACATCATGCACTACAAATTCTAGTTGAATTGTCGAATCCTGATACATTTTATAAAAAACTTGATGAATTGTGTAAGGCGCATGAAATCTATCCGCCTGCGAATAAATTTGGAGATCAATTGTCATCGGATTCGATCGATGCGTTGATTCAAAAATTGAAAGCGATTGATGTTGAAGGACGTGGTCAAGTTGCAGATCTTCAAAATGAAATGCGTGTATTCGTTCAATCGTCTGAATTCCAAGAATTGATCAACAATTATAAAAGAGAATCTGGTGAGAAATGCCGAGAATTAGTAAGCGGTTTTGTTAGTAATGGTTGGTCAATTGGGCTGCTTAATTTAATGGAATCTATGCGTGGTGCAAATCTTATGGAGGCTGTTAATGCTCTATATGATCGTGTGACGATTGATAAAGATATGCCGTTAAGTTCGGCGAGTCTTAAAAAAGTAATCTTGCGTGCATTGGTGGATATTAAACGTCAGAGCGTGAATGCGATTGCTGAAAAGTTGACAGGGCAAAAATATGCGCATATTCCACATAATGTGGCTTATATAGAGAATCTTTTGGGGGAAAGTATTGGGCTTCGAAATCCTGCGAAAGCACCAAATTTCGACATGCATAATTTGACGCATCAAAGTGTGAGCAGCAAATCACTTCAAGAAATGCTTGATCTTTTTCATGAGGATTTTACACCGCATAAAATTGCAGATCATTTTAATCAAATGATTTCTGAACATAAGCTTGGTATCATTGATCCTGCGACTGGGAATAATATAATTTGGTTGATGTTAAGTCTTGCGGCCAAAGAACAGCTTGCGGGTAAAGGTATTGATACTTCTTTGGTTGATATGGATGAACTCCTCTATAACGAAAAAGGTGAAGCAACACAGCTTGCTATGGCTTTGTTTCTAACTAAGCTGGGTATTTTGCAAGAGGTCTACTAGAAAATACTATAATTCTATTACGTCCCGCGGCCAAATCATTACCCCTAAATATGAACGTGAATTTAGAAATTAAAAACAGTGAATTAAAGAGTAAGTCTTTGAATTAAAAAGAAAAATAAATGGTCCCGTCGTTGCGAGCAGCGAAGCTGTGCGGCAATCTAGTTTTAAAATCAATATCTTATGATACTTATTGGTAATGATATGCGCGCGATTTGTTCGCGGGGTCCATAAAAACATAGAAAATTCAATGTAATCAATTAGTTATTTTTTTTACAATGGATCCTGCGGGTTTTGCCGCGGGAAGTGAGAGAGTACGATTTTAAAGATTATGTTCGCGCGCGCTTCTAACCGATAAAAAGTTAATGGATTGCAAGGTGTTATGTATTTTAACGGTTTATTAAGAGAACGTCACAGACTTTTTCTCCGGCATAATTTCTTTGCAAACTGATTGGGATAAAGCTTTTTTGGGGGCAATGGTAAGCATTATTTTATTTTTTTATGGAAATTATTATTTTGTATTTTGGTATATAAGTAAATTACATTGACATTTTTTCTGACCAGCATTATATTAACTTTATATTAAGTTATCTACTTTATTATTTAAATTGAAAC
Source organism: Alphaproteobacteria bacterium (assembly GCA_030696155.1). GTDB lineage: Bacteria > Pseudomonadota > Alphaproteobacteria > JAUXUR01 > JAUXUR01 > JAUXUR01. Next base: position 10,699 of record JAUYSY010000005.1, read on the forward strand.
GTATTTTATTATGGAGTTTAAAATGAAAAGCAAAACTATGTTTATGGCTTTTTTTTCGCTGTTTATTTTGTTTGGATTTCAATCCTACGCTGAAACGACAAAAGAAAGAATTCTTTCTTTATTTCCAGTGCATTTCACCCAACAAGAACTTGATCGATTGAAAGACCAAGAACCTGTCTTTAGAAATGATCTTCTTTATTCTATGAATGCTGAAGAAGCTCAAAAATTAGCATCGAGTTATCCCTCTAAAATGCAGATTCTTACTGGTAGCGGTTTTCCTGATCGTGTCTCAAGAACAGATATAATTACAATTGAATCTGATAAGGCTGCTTCTGCAACTTATGTTGCTAAGGGTGCATATTATGGGGAAACTAGCTTTGAAGTTAAGGTTGAGCGTGTTCTTGATAGTCTTGAATCTATTTTAGGGTTCACTTCCACTGGAGAAGATTTAGATCCTGATAAAGTTGCATCTTTGTGGAAGATTAAGGGGGTGGATCAGGAATTTGCTTCTGAAGGTGGGAAAGTTGATAAACGTGTTGCTCTTAGTTTGGTGTATTTTTTGCTTGCAATTAATAAAATTGATGGTGAGGTTTTTGATGGTACGCGAGATCAAATTTTTCAAAACGGTAAGAAATTATTAAGAAAATATATCGTTGATAAGATACAAAAAGATTATCCCATAGATGAACAAGAAGACGTGTTGTTAGATTTAGAGCATGTTCTTGTCATTTTGAATTTATTACAGCAAGAGATATATCAAAGAATTGGTATAAAACCTGATGTGATTCCTTCAGTGGAAGGCTATTATGTTGATTTTTTATTACGTCTTGAAGGTGATTGGCAGAACATTCATGCTGTTATTGATAAATCTTTTGAGGACCGCTATGCACATAAAGATCCTGCGCTTTTAAAAGTTGTTTTGTTGCCAGTGAGCGAACATTTGTTTCATGATATTGAGGGTTCTGCATTAGATGAAAGTTCGTTTTATATGGTGGAGGATAGCAACAACAATAACAATAATATTGTAGAAGATTTTAATAAAAATGTAGGTCAATTTGCGAAAGCCACAGATATAGATGATAATACGATTGATTGTATTGATTTGTCTATTCTGGCTTTTCATTTTTATTTGCAAGGTGAAAATAAAGAAGAATTTGATGTTGCGGTCGAGACTGTACGTAATAAAACAGGACTTCTTGGTGGATCTTATGTTGCTGAACGACATTTGGCACAAAAAGATCCCAAATGGGATCGCTGGTATT
>JAUYSY010000012.1 GCA_030696155.1 Alphaproteobacteria bacterium
TACGTATGAAGCTTCGCTTCTACGAGTCCAGGAAAACAAAGATGTGTCGGCAAATTTTTAGGATAAAGATTTTGCTATTAGTATTTGCTTAAATCTGTATTTAAGCATTATCCGCTTTAATAGGATTTTGTTGATCTGAAATTGCTTGAACTTTGTTCTTATCGTCTTTATTTTCGACGCTTTTGTTTGTATCATCAGTATTTTCTTGGGATGCTATCTGCTCTGGTTTAGGCTCTTCAGTTTTATCTTGGGTTGAAGCTTGCTCTAAAACAGGTTTATCAAGACTATTGGCTGAATCTTCTACATTATGTGCCAATTTTTTTTGATCTTGCACAATTCCATTGTGCGCAATTGATTTCTCTGTTCCCTTATTGCGTAATTCTACGAGGCTTGTGTTCGTTTTTCCAATACAAGCAAAAAACTGTTGCAATTCGCGGCCTTCAAGCTTTTTACTGCCAACATTTTTAACCGATTTAGGGTTAATTTGCTGACCATGTCGTAACACTTCATAATGAAGGTGACAACCTGTCGCCGTTCCTGTGCTCCCGACTTCACCAATCTTCTGACCTTGGTTGACTTTAGCGCCAACTTTTAAGCCAGGTGCAAAACGGTTCATATGGGCATAAGCAGTTGCAAATTCACCATTATGTTTGACTTGGATATAACGACCATAGCCGCCATGCCAACCCATTTTTGTTACAACGCCAGCGCCTGCTGCAAGAATTGGTGTGCCACGAGGCGCCGCAAAATCTACACCACGGTGCATACGTGTAAATTTGTGTACTGGGTGTTTACGCATACCAAAGCTGGAGGAAAGACGCGCACCATCAATAGGTGTGCGCATAAAGCCATTATTTTTCAAGCTGCTGCCATCTTCCAAGTAGAAATCATTTTCACCTGTTTTTGAAACATGTCGATAAAGTTTAATATCTTTACCTTTGGCATGCAGCAGAACGAAAGTTGCCTTACCATCTGAAACAACCTTACCTTCATGATCGACAAAGCGTTCATAAGCAATTTCAAATTGGTCGCCAGGCTGAATATCGCGTTGTAAATCGACACGATGAGAAAGGGCACGAATAACATCAACAACAACGTTTGCAGGGACACCTGCTTGCGTTGAAGCGCCGAAAAGACTATTGTCTATGGTAACTTTTGCATAAGCGAGTTCTTTGGTAACTTCTTTTTCTTCAAGCCAGGCATCAAATTTACCGCTGTCGCCTTTGCTTGTATGAACATCCTTCGTTTCATCGACTTTTAAGGAGACTTTAAGAAGCTCTGGACCTTGTTCTTCATCGTCCGAAGGCTTAAGCGCTAAAGTTACTGTTTGACCAGGTTTTAAGCGACGTGGATCACAATGATTTCGCAAAGAACGAACAACATCATGCGCGAGCCTACGATCAATACCTTCGCCTGTTAGGATGGTAACAAGCGTATCGCCACCTTTAACTTCTAAGGTTTTTTCGGTAGGCCTTAAAAGATCTGTTGTGCGCGCATGTTTTGAATGAAATAATTCTTGTGTTTTTAAATTGAGCTCAGCAATTGTAATGGGTGTGTGTGTTTCTGGTTTACTACAATCATCAATTGTATCTGGAGCATCGTCTTGTACAGACGTATCAGGAAAGATTTTTGTTTCTGCCATTTGGACAGGTATGATGATGCCGTGGCGTTTACCCATTTGGTAACCTAGTCCACAACCTACAATAAACACGGCCATGACCATGTTATAAGGATAATGCTTTTTAAAGGCATCAAACCCGGCTCTAAACAGCCAGAATAAAGCTTTCTGAAATGGCTTCATTGTTCCGTCAACTTGTTTTATACTGTGTATTAAGATACCAAGAAATCTGCAGATGTCAAGTTAATTTTTAATTTAATCCTACGTAAAGGACTTTTAAAACTAAATGTGTAGAAAGAACAAATCAAACACTTTAATATTTTTTCTGTATTTAATTTCTGTATTCAGTATTACTGAAATTTTTGCTAAAAAATTGAATATTCCTAACCCGAATTTTACTTATTTTACAATTGCTGCAGGTCCCGCATCGGGTAGTTATTTTTCTATAGCAAGTTCAATGGCTGGATTGCTTTCATCGCCACCAGGATCACCACCATGCGAACGTGGCGGTAGTTGTGGCGTTAAAGATCTAATTGCCTTAGCGCATGCAACCGAAGGATCTTTGTATAATGTTGATCTTCTTAAAGAAAGAAAAGTGGATACGGCCCTTATTCAATCAGACCTTATGATTCATCAAAAAAACATCAAAACAATTGCGACTCTTTATCCTGAAGTGCTTCATATTGTTGTTTTACAAGATTCTCCTATATATAAATTCGCAGATTTAAAGGGTAAAATGATTTCCATAGGGACGCGCCATTCAGGCACATTACCCTCGGTTAGAAATATACTCAATATATTAGGCCTTGCAGAAAAAGATTACGTACAAAGTTATGATGACCCCGGGAAGGCTTGCGACTTCCTATTAGAGGGAAAAGTTGATGTAATGCTTTTTTTTGCTGGAGCCCCAGTATCCTGTATTGTTAATTTAGCCAAAAATATACCGTTAAGATTTATCAATATAAGTCCTGAAGAAGAGAAGAAAATAGCTTTAAAAAACAAGATGTTCAGACCATATGATATAGAAGCTGGACTTTATTGGAATATTGGAAAAATTAGATCGTTAAGTGTTATGGCGCAATGGGTCGTTCCTGAAAACACGTCGGCAGAACTTGTTTATAATCTTGCTAAAGCATTTTGGTTGCCACAAAATCAAAACAAATTACAATTACAATTCCCAAAGATAAATTTTTTAAGCGCTGATCAATCTGCTGCTTTTGAAACAGGTTCTTTGCATAAAGGCGCCTTAACATTTTATGAAGAAATGGGCTTTTTTCCTAAAAAAAAGAAAGAAATAAAATGAATTCATGTATAGAAAAATTATTCACTTTTGAAAAGACGCATGAGGCCATTCCTATTGTTTTAATGAATAAGGAGCAATTAGAATCATTATCTTTTGTAAAACCAAAAGAAAAATGGCTTAAATCTTCTGCATTTCAAGCGAAACCCTATGAATATCGATATATTCCAAATGCAAAAGGTGAAATTCAAGAAATTGTCATCGGTTTTGATGATTTTAATCCATGGATTTTGGGTGATTTAGCCAACATGTTGCCTATTGGCGATTATTACATTAAAACAAAAATGCCTAAAGAAAGCCTTTTTAATCTTTATTTAGGATGGGGATTAGGTGCTTATGGTTTTAAAAACAAAGAAGTAAATCTAATTTCTAAAGCAAAACTTTTGATTGCTGACCCAAAACATGAAAAAAAACTAAAATTAATGTTGGATAGTTTTTTTTGGGTTCGAGATCTCATAAATTTGCCTTCAACGGATCTTTATCCACAAAAATTATCTGAAAAAGCAGTTGAAATGGGAAGTCTTTATGGGGCTGAAAGTAAAGTTATTGTTGGCGAAGATTTACTTAAGGAAAATTATCCACTTATTTATGCGGTCGGCAAGGCAAGTGTTCATAAACCAACAATGACAATTTTAGAATGGGGCGATAAAAAACATCCTAAGGTTTCCTTAGTAGGCAAAGGCATTACCTTTGATACAGGCGGTGTAAATATCAAACCAGACGCTGGTATGCGTTTGATGAAAAAGGATATGGCAGGTGCTG
>JAUYSY010000013.1 GCA_030696155.1 Alphaproteobacteria bacterium
CGCGAACAAGTCGCGGGACGTAGGAAGGGGGTTGGGTTTATACTTATGGATAATGATATAGTCACGGGACGTAGGGAGTGGGCTTGGGAGTTGCAAAATATGAACATTATACAAAAACAAATTCATGGCACGTCTCTACAATATAAACAAAAGGGATTATTATTCTTAGGAGAATCAGGAAGCGGTAAATCTGATTTAGCGTTAAGACTCATTGATAAAGGCGCATATCTTATTGCGGACGATCAAACCATTTTAACTTTAAAAAACAACAGAATATTCCTAAGCTGTCCCGAAACAATCAAATCAAAATTAGAAATACGCAGCATTGGTATTATTGATATTCCTTCAATTGAAGAGCATCAGCTTGATATTGTATTTCAACTAAAATGTTTTCGTGAAATTAAACGTCTTCCAAAGGATAATCAGATCACTTTGTTAGATCAAAAAATACCTTATTACGAAATTGATCCGTTTGAATTATCAGTAAATGCAAAAGTTAGTTTTATATTAAAAATTTAACATTAAATAAATTAAAGCGCGATATCTCAATCGCGCTTTCTAAATTATCTTTTAACTTTTACAAGCCAAGCTTACACTTAATTTTTTCTGTCAAGCCTGCATTTTTACAAATAGATGTTTTTAATCCATCTATCATATTTTTACACCCTACAGAAATATTCTTAAGATGCTCGTTAAATTTTGCAAGCTCTTTTTCAGCCTCTGCCCCAGACAATCCTTTGATTTTGTCAATCATTTCAACACCTTTACGGTTGTCCTCATTGATTTTGGCAAAAAATTGTGTAAGCGTTTGCTCCCAATCATCACTTGTCTTGATCCCGCCAGGTAAAGAAGCCGTACGTCTTTCTTCTTCTTTAAAATGTTTACCTTTGGCTTTAATATCATTTAAACCATCAGTACAAACTTTTAGATTACTTTGTAAGGCGCTTTGCATTTCCGTTACATTGGGTACAGCAAAAACTTTTCCAGCTACAAAAAAAAGCCACCATAACATAAATTAACTTGTACATTTGTTTCCCCCTTTTTTTATTAAATATCAAAGTGATTTTTTTATTTATTAGTATCACCTTTTAATATTTTAATTAATTTTATGAATGACGTCAATTCAGAATGCAAATACATTGTCCTCTCAATGAAATAATTGATTGTTTTACTGTCTTTTATTATATATACCCAAATGATCTGATACTACCGTTTTTAGTCGATGATTTTTGGCCGCTTTTTGAACCAAAAATTTCTAAGGTAAATCAATTGCCTGTCGTAATTTTTGGCATCAAAAATCATCTCAAATCTCATGCCTAAAAAATCGGCATTTCCAAATCATTTGGGTATAGTAAAAAAATTAACTTTTAGAATTTTGACTTACAACAACAGGTTTAATCTCATTTTTTGTCACAAGATTCAATTCTTCTTTAACCTTCGCCTCAAATTCATCATATTTCATATAATAATTATAAATTTTGCCATTAATAATAAAACCCGGCGTTCCATCAAGATAATATTTTTTCTTGGCCTCGTTCCAACGCGCTAAAACTTTATCACTGACGATCGTATCATCGCGAAGCTGATCAAGATCTACTTTCGGCAAACCAGCCATTTGTGCCATCTTTACGAAATAATCTAATTGGTCTTTTTGCTTCAACCATTCTGTTTGATTTTTCATAGAAATATCAAAAAATTTTAAATAATCTTCCCTAGAAAGCATATTTGCATAAGTGCTCGTACAATATCCAACTTGATCTAAAGCAACATCACGCAAAACGACTTTCACTTTACCTGTATCAACATAGTCTTTTTTAAATTTGTCCCAACTTTCATTATGGAATTGAGCACAATGACCGCAGCTAAAAGAAAAATACATAATGACTTCAACAGGCGCCCAAGGATCTTGAGCAACAACAATATCTGGTAAGCGTTTTTCATGATCAACCCATTGAGCGATAGATGGGCTGCAGATGAAAGATAACAATAAAACAAATATATTTACCAATTTATTCACTTTCTTACATTTTCCTTTTGTTGCGATAATAATGCTTTTCCCAAATTTTTTAAAGCATTTCTTAAGTTTTCGTCTTGAATTGATGTTACGAGACTTTGTATATGCTCATTTTCATGTATATTTAAAGTGCGTTTTGGTCTTTCAGGCAATTTTTTATCATTTTTCTGAATTTGTCCATGTTTTAAACGAATATCTGAAATAAGCGCAAAACCAAAAAACTGGTTAATTTTAGCCACGATCGAATTTTTTGCATAAGTGATTTCAAGCGCTGCACCAGGATTCACAAGCACTTCAAGAATACGAGGTGAATTTACTTGGCCTTGTTGACCCACTAATTTTATAGGAAATGAATATTGCGCTAATTTATCACCCACAATTTGCGCCCAATAAAACACCAAACGTTCATCAATAAGGCCTTGTTTTTGAAAAAAAGGTCTACTTATCTCACCGATTAAATTTGATATTGCTTGGTTACCGTATCGTGCTGTTTTCATATTAACTCTAAAATATGCGCTTATCGCATAGATGACAACAATGATTTATAGCATAGTTTAACTCAATTTTTGTAATTTTTTTCATTATAAAGCGACACAAATTGTGAATGCTACTATTTTCTTATTACATTAAGCCCAATTAATTTCAATATTACCAAGGCGGATTTTTTAATAGCGATAAAATAGAAAATATTTACACAATAGATGCAGATACATATTTAGAACAAAAAGCTTTAAAACTTTCAATTGAGTAATAAAATTTTTCGTAAAAAAAGGAAGGCCTAACCTCCCCCTTTTCCTTAAGACGCATGTATTTGATATTGTTATACAATAAACTTAGCAAGAATCAATTCATTTATTGCTGTGCACAAGAAGGATCTTTTTTCTCACGTTTGTTATTGAAATTATTTTGATTTGCACCATTAAAGTAAACATTATGCCCTTTAGTCAAAGCCGTAACTAATCCATCATATTTTACATTATTTATTGCTTGATCATTTTTTATATTATATAAAATCTGATCACTCTTAGAAATATACAAATTGCCTAGGTGGTTGGCTATATTTATATATAAACCTTCTAAAGATCGTTGTTTTCGTTCGAACTCCACAAAAAGAATCGCTCCCTTCAATGCATCCAGCCTCCTAGACTCTTCGAAAATCTCTGGCTCACGCAAATCAAAATATACTTTAGCCTCATCATATAAATTCATAAATGTATCATGCCTATTCAGGACCACATCACAATCTATAGAATTAATAATTTCAGTAGCAAGCACATTAAGCTCTTCCAGCAGATCGTCTTCTCTGGCCGCATAACTTGATGATATATTTATAAAAATTGCAAAAGAAATTAAAGCTAGTTTTTTCATTTTAGTGTCTTTCTATTCTAGATATTAAATTTAACACACACATTTCATTACTGAATGTGCGAAACAATAAAATATCAAATTATTTTGATTAAAAATACCCGTAAAAAATACTGGGTTTTTTATTTTTTAAAATATCTTTATGTGTTCAAATTTTATTTATAAAATTAATTTTATTAAAACATACAATCTCTTACATAAAAAAAGGGAGGCATAGCCCCCTTTTCTTCCATCTACATATTTTCTAACTCCCTAGGGGGTGCATGAATTTTGAACGCCTCACCTCCTACTTCCCGCGACTTGATCGCGGGATCCATAAATTTTATTGAAAAGTAACGATATATATTTATCATTTTACTTTTTTAACATGGACCCCGCGTTCAAGTCGCGGGGAGTAGCAGAGAGGTGGGGAGTTACCATATTTTAAGACGCTGACGCACGTAATTTAGTATTATTACGTGTTGGCGTATCAGACAAAATTTGACGTAAAACGTAATGAAGGATGCCTCCATTTTCGAAATACTTTACTTCGTCTTCTGTGTCGATACGACATAAAAGTTGAATCGTTTCTTTTTGTCCATTGGGTCTTGTGATCGAGAACGTAACATCCATTTTAGGGGTTAAGCCTTTTTCAATGCCTGTTACATCAAATGTTTCATCGCCTGTTAGTTTTAAACTGAGACGACTTGCATTGTTTTTGAACTCAAGCGGCAATATGCCCATACCAATAAGGTTGGAACGGTGAATACGCTCAAAACTTTCGGCGATTACGGCTTTAACACCTAAAAGCATCGTGCCTTTTGCTGCCCAATCACGTGATGACCCTGTGCCATATTCTTTACCTGCAATCACCACCAAAGGAATATGTTGTGCTTGATATTTCATCGACGCATCAAAAATTGACATTGTGTCATTACCTGGCACAAAGCGTGTGATACCGCCGGTCGTTCCTGGTGCCATCTCGTTTTTCAAACGAATATTAGCAAACGTACCACGCACCATTATTTCATCATTACCGCGCCTTGCACCATAGGAATTGAAATCAAGCGGTGTAATATTATGGTCTGTCAAATACTTACCAGCTGGTCCGTCTTTTTTAATACTACCAGCAGGTGAAATATGATCAGTCGTGATACTGTCGCCTAAAATCGCCAACGCACGCGCTGATTTCACATCTTTAATCGCATTTGGATTTAAGCCCATTTGATCAAAATAAGGTGGATTTTTGACATAAGTACTTTTTGCGTCCCAAACATAGGTCACATCTTTAGGAATTTGAATAGCTTGCCATTCTTTATCGCCTTCAAACACATGCGCGTAGCGATCCCTAAACATTTGGGGCGTTAAAGATTGTTGAATGGTCTCTTCAATTTCTTTTTGACTTGGCCAAATATCTTTCAAATAAACAGGTTTACCTGATTGATCCAATCCCAAAGGCTCTTTTGTAATATCAGAACGCATAGTGCCTAATAAAGCATAAGCAACCACCAATAAAGGAGACGCCAAATAATTGGATTTTGATTGTGGATGAATACGACCTTCAAAATTTCTATTGCCCGACAGAACAGAGGCCACCATTAGATCTTGATTTTCAATGGCTTTCGCAATTTCTGGTTTTAAAGGACCCGAATTTCCGATACAGGTTGTACAACCATAACCAACCAAATTAAAGCCGAGTTTATCGAGGTCTTTATCTAATTTACTGGCACTTAGATAATCACTGACAACTTTGGAACCAGGTGCAAGCGATGTTTTCACCCAAGGCTTCACATTCAAGCCTTTTGCAAGTGCTTTACGTGCCAATAGACCCGCCCCCACCATAACAGACGGATTCGATGTATTCGTGCAGCTTGTAATCGCTGCAATCACCACATGTCCATCTTGAAGGGCATAATTTTGGCCCTCAACTTGAACACTTCTAACTTTACCGTCGGATACTGATTCTTTGAACATTGTATCAAAAGATGCAGGTGCTGCTTCAACATTCACACGATCTTGCGGACGTTTAGGGCCTGCCATCGATGATCTTACGTTCGCTAAATTGAGTTCAACGATTTCGGTAAATATTGGATCTTGACTTGTTTCATCGCGCCACAAACCTTGCGCTTTAGCATAAGCTTCAACAAGTTTTACGCGCTGGGCGTCACGACCGGTAAATTCAAGATATTTAATTGTTTCTTGGTCAATCGGGAAGAAACCACATGTCGCGCCATATTCGGGCGCCATATTTGCAATCGTCGCACGATCCGCCAATGGCAAAGACGCTAACCCCGAGCCAAAAAATTCAACAAATTTGCCGACAACGCCTTTAGAGCGTAAAATTTGGGTAACCGTTAAAACAAGATCTGTGGCTGTTGTACCTTCAGGCAATGCACCCGTTAATTTAAAGCCAATAACTTCAGGAATAATCATGGAAATTGATTGGCCAAGCATCACAGCTTCGGCTTCAATCCCACCAACACCCCAACCTAAAACAGCCAAGCCATTAACCATGGTCGTGTGGCTATCAGTGCCTACTAGTGTATCAGGATAGGCGACTTGATTTTGGCTGCCTTCTTCGTGGGCGGTCCAAACGGTTTGCGCCAAATATTCCAAATTAACTTGATGGCAAATCCCTGTTCCTGGTGGTACAACGCGGAAATTATCAAAGGCTTGTTGACCCCATCTTAAAAAGGCATAACGCTCTTTATTCCGTTGATATTCAAAATGCACATTTTGTGCGAAAGAATCACTTGTCCCATAATGATCAACCATAACAGAATGATCAATTACCAGATCAACAGGTGTCATAGGATTAATATGCGTTGGATCGCCGCCAAATTTTTTCACAGCATCACGCATCGCCGCCAAATCAACAACAGCAGGCACACCTGTAAAATCTTGCATCAATACACGCGCCGGCATAAAGGAAATCTCGTGATTCGAGGATTTCTTTTTTGTCCACGCTTTAAAAGCATTAATATCAGCGTCTTTGACATGCGTGCCATCATAATGGCGTATTAAGTTTTCAAGTAATACCTTCAATGACACAGGAAGACGATTGATATCAGGATCATTTAAAGACGCTAAACTGTAATACGTATAGGAAGTATTTCCTACTTTAAGAATTTGCCTGGCTTTGGCTTTGGGATCTGACACTGTTTTCCTCCTGATAAGATTAATGGACATTTGATTCTTTTATGCGCTATTTTAGGTAAAATTACACAATCATACAAGTGCTGATGTTAGACATTAAAAATCTTTGCTTTTTCAGAGGCATGCAACGCATCCTTCGAAATATTTCTTTTACATTGAATAAAGGTGAGGCCCTTCTTATAAAAGGTGCCAATGGATCCGGCAAAACGACCCTTTTAAAATTAATTGCAGGATTACTGGAACATGAGGATGGCACAATTCACTGGCAAGGCCATAGGGTTAAAGAACACAATGTTCATTATTTTGGTCATTCTTTGCCTGTGGATATTGAACTTACAGGCTATGAAATGCTTCATTTTTGGCTTAAAATTTCAAACCACCGATTCAAAAAAAAGCAAATTGAAGAACATTTGAGTGCGTTTAAAATCAATGCGAATGATTTTATTCGGACTTATTCGCAAGGCCAAAAAAAACGATTGTTTTTAGCCTATTATTTAAATTCAAGTCATAGACCCATTTGGATCATGGATGAGATTTTTACCAATTTAGATCAAGAAGCATCTGATATTTTAAAGAATGCTATTATGAAACATCTGGAGGCGGGTGGAGTTGCTTTACTTTCAACCCATGAGATGATTGGGTTAGAGGGATGTCGAGAATTGGTTTTGTAACACAAAAGTAATTATTTTAAATAAAAAACAAATTCAAAAATTTTTTTATTAAAATTTGTAATCTATTGAAAAACAAACATACCACTTTCAAAAAAATAAAAAACCCAGTATTTTTTAC
>JAUYSY010000021.1 GCA_030696155.1 Alphaproteobacteria bacterium
ACCTAACCCTAAAAATTTTGGACCATAGTTAAATTTGCTCAATTCTGGTGTAATTTCAAAAGTATGTGGTTTTTGGATTTTCGCTGCAGTTCCTTCACTTGCCGAAATCGCTAAAAATGGCATAATAGTAAATGCAACGGATTTAATTAATGTTGAAAAAGGTTTCATTTTGAAGTCCTTGCTTGATTAAAACATACGCTGACAATATCAGTTATTATGACATATAATAACTTGAAATCGTTTGTATTTCTTTTTTGAGGATACAGATGTGACATTATAACAATGAATGCTCAAACAACCTACGAGGAAAAAATAAATGTACAGAATAATGTTTTTAATGATTGCACAAACTCTCATAACCAACGCATCTTTTGCAGAAACTGAATGCGAAACACTAAAAACGAGTCGCCAACAAAAAATATTTAAATTTTCCTCTCTGCAAGCAAATTCTATTCTTACAAAAAAACCACAAGATATTGCGAAACTTTTAACTCAAACACCTGATGAACAAAAACAAGATCAATCACCTGCATTACGGGCAGAACTTGATTCTATTAATAAAGAATTAGACGAAATAGAAAAACAAATGAAAGAAAAAAAATGTCCTGAATAAAAAATTATCACCCACCATTCAGCAGAGATGAAACAGATGCACCTTGTTGAACGCGCTCGATAACATTCGCCAAAAATGGTGCAACAGAAATTATAACCAAATTGTCTGGTACTTTACCACGTAATGGAATTGTGTCTGTTGTAATTACTCTTTCGAAAACGGGATTAGCGATAGTTTGAAGTGCATTATTCGAAAAAACAGGGTGCGTAAAACAAACATATACTTTTTGAGCACCTTTTTCTTTTAATAATTCAGAAGCTTTTACCAAAGTACCACCTGTATCACACATATCATCAATAATAATGGCATCCCTACCATTAACATCGCCTATAATACTCATATGTTCAATAACACCAGCACCGGCGCGTTTTTTTGAAATCATTGCATAACTGGCTTCAACGTTTAATTTCTTCAATTGTTCTTGAAACTTATAAGCGCGCTCTGCACCACCTGCATCAGGCGACACGACAACAGGATTATGCAATTTTAGATTCGCGACATAAGGTGCAAAAATTGAAGAAACGGGAAGATTATCAACAGGAATATTTCTAAAAAAACCTTGAATTTGGCCACAATGCAAATCAATTGTAATAATCCGAGTAGGACCTGCGCTCTCTATAAGTTCAGCTACATCTGCGGCCGAAATAGTCACACGTCCCTCTGTTTTGCGATCCTGACGTGCATATCCAAAATAAGGAATAATTGCCGTAATCGAAGCAGCAGAGGCACGTTTAGCCGCCTTAATCATTAAGATAAGTTCCATTATATGGTCATTAACACTCCCATTAATAGTCCCACACGTCGATTGAACAATAATAATATCTTTTTTTCTGATACTTTCGTCGAATTTAACCCTAATTTCCCCATCATTAAAACGCGTAGCTGTTGAATGCCCTAAAGAGGTTGAAAGATTTTGAGCAATTGTATTTGTCAAAAGTTTATTAGAATTTCCTGAAAAAACATAATATTGAGAGGTTGTTTTTTTAACGTGTCCCTCTACACCCAATTGGGTAGCTACTTCCGACGATACGCATTGATTTGAGAACAATAATGCGGATATAACAAAAGGTTTTAAAAGCCTTATCATAAGATGTCCTTTGAATTCAACAAGATAAATAAACGCAAAACAAGTGATTTTTATTTTTGTAACAATTTAATGCGCATCAAAACACAAGCTAACTCTATGTACATAGTTTTTTAAAATATTTCAAGAAATTAAATATAGACGAGATTACAAGTTTTTTATAACCCTAGTACTTTGTTTTAAAACTATTTTTGAAGCATTTAGTGGATTGCCGCGCGCCTCCGCGCTCGCAACGACGAACTGTTTGATTTCAAAATAATTTTAAACATGTAGCTTTTTCTAGTCATTTCACTATACCTTTAAAACATTTCATCATTACTCAATTATACACATAACACATAAACTGATTGCAAATAAAAGCAGACAATAAAATTTAACCCATTTATCAATAGAAACTTTTTTTCTTCTATCTTCCTTTAAAGTGTCGGTAATTCCAGTCCCTGACCTTTAAGCTCTTTTTGAAGCATTGCCATAAGCCTTTGAAGCCCCTCGTCATTACTGGATTCAACACGTGCAACCAAAGCCGGCTGCGTATTAGAAGCACGCAACAAGAACCAACCATCTTTATTGCTGACACGTAACCCATCAACATCATTAAATTTTATCGATTGATCTTTAAGGCTTTTTTGAACCTTTGTAATAACTTCAAATTTTATTTCATCAGCACAATCAAAACGTAATTCTGGTGTATTAATGACTTTCGGCAGTGATTTACGCAAATCACTTAGTTTTTGACCTGAATCCGCCAACATTTCCATAAAACGGACTGCTGCATAAACACCATCATCAAAACCATAATAACGATGTGCAAAAAAGATGTGACCCGACATTTCACCGCCTAATAAGGCCCCAGTTTCTTTCATTTTTGCTTTGACCAAAGAATGGCCCGTTTTCCACATTAAGGGATTACCGCCATGCGCTTTAATATCATCAAAAAGACTTTGAGAAGCCTTCACGTCGGCAATAATTGTGGCGCCTGGCTCTTCTTCCAAAAGATAGCGGCTAAGCAAGAGTAAAATTTGATCACCCCACAGAACTTCACCCTCATCATCGATAATGCCAACGCGATCGCCATCACCGTCAAAAGCAAAACCAATATCCGCTTTTTCGGACAAAACAAGGTCAATGACCTGCTGTAAATTTTTAAGAACTGCAGGATCTGGATGATGCGCTGGAAAGGTACCATCAATTTTTTCATTGATCAAAATATGATCGCCAGGTAGATTTTCAAGTAATTCTTTGACAATCTCACCCGTCGCGCCATTTCCTGGATCCCAGACGATTTTAAGTTTTTTTTGATTATGCGGCTGAAAAGCATCTTCTAATTCTAAAATATATCCATTAACAACTGACAAATGACTGATCTTACCATCACCTTCTTTAAAATCACCCTTTAACATACGTTCGCCAATTTGTTTAATATCAGCGCCATATAATGCTTTTTTATCCTGCATGATTTTAAAGCCATTATAATCGGGCGGGTTATGAGATCCTGTAATCATAATCCCACCGGCAGCTTGTAAATTATGAACTGCATAATAAAGCATCGGTGTTGGCCCAAGGCCAATAATAATAACGCCTAACCCTGTACTTGCAATACCTTTAGCCAGAAAGTCTTGCAGCATGGGAGAACTCAACCTGCCATCATAACCGATAACAATCGAACCACCTGTATAAGTTGCAGCTTCTTGAATCCAGGATCCGTAACCCTGCCCCAGTTGAAAAGCAAATTCTGCGTTTAAATCCTGGCCTACAATGCCACGAATATCATATTCACGAAAAATAGAGAGAAATTTAGTTTGATCGATCATGGTTTTTAAGCCCCCATTACGTTTTTAAGGTGTAAAATAGAATTTCGTCCTAAAGAAACATAGTCAAATCCCAACGCGCATGCTTCTTTAGGATTATATATATTTCTAAAATCAAACAAATATAAATCTGCCATTTGTTTTTTTATTTTTTTCAAATCAAGCGCCCTGAATTCGTTCCATTCAGTCAACACAACAAGCGCGTCTGCATTTTCAGCCAATTTGTAAGGATTATCAACACACATAATATCAGGTAATTGCTGTGCCGCTTCAGGCATGCCCTGCGGATCATAAGCCTTAACATATGCACCCAATTCTAGAAGGATTGGGATGATCACAAGACTTGAACTTTCACGAATATCATCCGTATTGGGTTTAAACGTAAGACCCAAAATACCTATTGTTTTGCCCTTAATATCGCCCATCTTTTTTATAATGCGTGTGACCATATCTATTTTGCGCTCTTCATTGACTTTCACAACAGCTTTCAAAATTTGTATATCGATATTATGATCATCACCAATCGCTAATAATGCGCGCAGATCTTTCGGGAAACAAGATCCCCCAAAACCTGGACTCGGGTGCAAAAATTTCTTACCAATACGACCATCAAGCCCCATGACTTTCGCCACATCATGAATATCGGCACCTACTTGTTCACACAAATTAGACATTTCGTTCATAAAGGTTATTTTAGTGGCGAGGAAACTGTTGGACGCATATTTGGCCAACTCGCTCGATTCCAAAGACGTAAAAATAATTGGCGTTTCAATAAGATAAAGCGGTCTATATAATTTTGCCATAATGTCTTTGGCATATTCACTTTCATGCCCAATGACAATACGATCAGGCCGCATAAAGTCGGCAATGGCAGCGCCTTCCCTTAAAAATTCTGGATTTGATACAATATGAAATTTTAAAGTAGGTCTATCATTTTCAATGAATTGCTTGATCTTGCGATTTGTCCCAACAGGCACCGTTGATTTTGTGACAATAACAGCATTTTCCTGTAACAAAGGTGCAATGTCTTTTGCCACTTGAAACACATAAGATAAATCAGCATGACTTTCCCCATGTCGGGACGGCGTACCAACTGCAATAAAAACAGCTTCAGCGCCCATTAAGGCTGATTTTAAATCACTGGTAAAAGACAAACGTCCTGCTAATTTATTTTTAGATACTAGATCTTCAAGACCTGGTTCATAAATCGGCATGATATTTTGATTGAGCAACTCAATTTTAGAAATATCAGCATCAACACAAACAACTTCATGCCCAAATTCTGAAAAACAAGTCCCTGAAACAAGTCCTACATAACCTGTTCCAATAATAGCAATACGCATTAAAACGCCCCATATTGTTTTAGTATTTTCTTTAGATCATCTTTTATATCATCTTGTTGTAAACCAAAAGCAATATTTGCTTCGACAAGACCTAATTTTGTGCCGCAATCAAAGCGTGCACCTTCAAAAACATGTCCATAAAAAGGCACACGCCCTATCAACGCTTTTAAGGCATCTGTTAATTGAATCTCGCCCCCTGCCCCTTTAGGTGTTTGCTCTAAAATACCAAAAATGCTTTTGGGCAGAATATAACGGCCAATCACCGCAAGATTAGAGGGCGCTTCTTCCTTTTTCGGTTTTTCAACAATATTTGCAATCGGTAAAGATTTTTTATCTTGGCTTAAATCAGTTGCAATGGCGCCATATAAGTGAATTTGACTAGGCGCCACTTCCATAATCGCCGCATAAGCACCCTGTTTTTCAGCAAATGCTGACGACATTTGCGCAAGACAAGATATTTTGTTCATAATAACATCGTCAGGCAAAAGAACCGCAAAATAATCGTCATCAATTAAATGACGTGCGCACCATACAGCATGCCCCAAACCCAATGGATAAGGTTGACGCACAACAGCGACCTGACCTGGCGTAAAACTGATATCTTCAAGGATTTTAAGTTCCTTCACTTTAGAACGATTTTGAAGCATAGATACGAGTTCAGGATGCGCGTCAAAATGATCTTCAATCGCATTTTTACCTTTAGAGGATACAAAAATAAATTCTTCAATCCCAGCTTCGATTGCTTCTTCAACAGCATATTGAATAATCGGTTTATCGAGAATTGGCAACATTTCTTTGGGGACAACTTTTGTTTGCGGCAAAAGACGAGTACCCATCCCTGCAACGGGAAAAATAGCTTTACGAATTTTAGTCTGTATTTTTGGCTGCATCGAAATTACTTTCATCAATTACTTTTAAACGACAAAAAAAACTATATACAAAAATACGTCAACAATAAAGAATCTTCGACTAAGAATAGTCTGATTCTATGTATAAAGAAAAACCACGGAGCTTGCCCCGTGGAATTTCGTTTTTTTCTACCAAATTTAAGAATTTTTTATTTTGCAGATCTTATTGTAAAAGATTTCTGATCTCCGGTAACTGTACCTTTTGCTGTGCTAAAGGTATATGTGCAAACATCTCCCTTCCATGTATCTTTTTTTGCTTCTTTTAAAACAGGACTGAAGATAGCTTTTGTTAAAATCCGAAAGGATGAAGTTGGTAAAGCACTTACTTCCTCTGGATGGAATCGTTGATTACCTACAGTAATAAACGCACCACTCGCTAATTTTTGACCATCCTCATAGCTTATTGTTGGTGGACAATCAGCAAATACACTTGCTGAAAAACCCAAAAAAGCAACTGAATAGACTAGAACTTGTAATTTTTTACACAACATTAAACTAACCTCCTTATTGATACCTAATATAATTTTAATGTATATATATTAAAAAAAAGTAAATATTTTAAGTAATAAAGGTTAAAAATTGTCTAATCTAAATATTTAACAGACTCCTTTCTAAACTCGCTAATGTGAGACGAGTGATAGAAGATTCGGCACGGGTTCCCTCGTGTATTCTTCATACATAAGGATCTGAGTACCGAAACGACGCATCAATCGATCACAGTAGTAGAGTTTCGAAAGAAGTCTACTTTTGATTATCCTGATCTAATCCCAACACTGCAAACAATTGCTGTACTTCTTGACGGGCTGCAATATGAGAAAGCGTCAAAGACGAACTCGCCTTAGAATCGCGAAAATCAAGCAAAGTAAGGCCTTGTAAAAACATTTCCCGGAAAATAACGCGTTCACCAAAACCTGGTGCTAAACGGAAACTTAGTCTTTTTGATAACTTTTCGATCACTTTGGTCATATCGCGTTTATTACGTGCATCTAAATTGCTCAGTCTATTACGCATCACAACCCAATCTATGGCGGGCTTTCGCTGCATAGCACGCATCTTGCGTTGCTCCCACACCATAAGGCTATAGCAACTTGGTTGGGTTATTTCTAATTTGTCACCATCAATGCTGGCCAAAACATCAAGATCCACAAAACTATCATTAAGAGGCGTTATAAGAATATCAGCATATGAATGCGCAAGAACAGACATATAACGATCACTACCAGGGCAATCGATCACAATATATTGATTTTCTTGGCTTAATGAATCAAGCGCTGATTCAAATACTTGCTTGTCTTCATTTTCTGCGTCTACTTTTTGAGCATTATTCGACATATCAAGACGTATATGTGACGGCATGGGTACTTTAGATTTTGAGGATTCTTGAAAAGCACGGCGATTTTCAACATAACGCGTTAAAGATGCTTGACGCGAATCCAAATCAATACAACCAACATTGTAACCCTGACGCAATAATCCAACAACAAGATGCATGGCTGTTGTTGATTTACCAGTGCCCCCCTTCTCATTTCCTAACACAATAATTTTAGGTTTTGATAATTGTTGATTTGCTGTCATTGATAATTTGCTCCATAATTCATTAGACTTCTTTCTAAAATCGCTAATGTGAGGCGAGTGATAGAAGGTTCGGCACAGAATACCGTTCTGTATTCCTCA
>JAUYSY010000037.1 GCA_030696155.1 Alphaproteobacteria bacterium
GGATATTGAAGTTTCAATGCCAGTTTTTGACCATCATGGGTAATGGCTTGATGCACTTGTCCTAAAGACGCTGCAAAACCTGCTTCTTTTTCAAAATGCTGAAACTTTTGAGCCCAATCAGGACCCAATTCATGGGCCATGCGCCGTTTCACAAAAGGCCAGCCCATTGAAGGCGCATTGGATTGTAATTGTCTAAATTCTTCAATATATTCAGGTGGTAAAGCTTCAGGGATGGTGGATACCATTTGAGCTATCTTCATCAAAGGCCCTTTAATTTCGCCCAAGGCAAGACGCAATTGCGCAGCATGTTTCGTACGATCAATGTTAACGCCTAAATATTGTTGACCGATTAAACGTGCTAATAACCCTATGCCTGTTTTTGATACTTGGGCATAGCGCATGATGCGTTGATTAAGGCTTGTTTCATCCATATAGAATTCCTTTTTTGCTTAATAGTACGTCATTCTTTAATCAAATAAGCACAGACTAATCTATAGGACAATTTTTAATTTTATTTAAAAAAGGTTTATTCATGATTTGTACTCCTTATTATTTTTGTTTACGAACAGCAAGAATTGAATTTTATCTCTCACGATTCGTTTTCCTGAACGCGTTGAAGCGCAGCTTCATACGCAGATTCAGGATCCAGACCAAAATACATGCTCAAAGAGCATGACCTTAAATCTATATTAAATCCAAATATAGATCTTTCCATTCCGGGTTAGTCTTATCAATTAATTCTAATTTCCATGTCCTTCTCCAAGCTTTAAGTTGAGACTCACGATAAAGAGCTTCTTCAGGACGTTCATATTGTTCTATATACACTAATTTATGTACATTATATTTTTTCGTGAAGCCTTTAATTACATTGTTTTTATGTTCATAAATACGTCTTATTAAATTATTCGTCATGCCAATATAAAGTGTAGAATTTTTCTCAGAAGCTACAATATAAACCCAATAAAACTTCATTTATTTTTTTTCTTATAATTACAAGTTAGGTTATGATCTTCGATCATGTATTTTTTGTCTGGATCCTGAATCTGCGTATGAAGCTTCGCTTCAACGCGTTCAGGAAAACAAAGGGAGTGCGTGTATGATTTTACAATAATTTAATACGAATGAAAAATGATTTTACTTACTAATTAGATAGTTTTGATAAAAAATTAGAGCGTATTGAAATTAGTAATCTAACGCTCCCAATTGAAATGAGAGCGTCAGATTGCGGTTACTTACAAGTTAACAGAATGATAAGCAATAATGCGTTATAGAAATATTTTAACTATCTCTATTACGCATCGTCATTGATATCATTCAAATTCGATTGATTTTGAATTTCGATTTTATCCTTATCTTGAGGAGGAAAATTTAAACCCAATTCATCTTCATTTTTCGAATTTATTTTTTTATTTTTAAGATATTCTGCATACAATTCATAAAGAAGAGTATCTTTCATCTCTTGTTTGTCAGGTTCATCCTGCTTCTTTTCTTCTTCTTTTTTCTTCTCATTTTCTGCTTTTATTTCAGATTCACAGATTTTATAAGCCTTATCAACATCGAATGGATATTGATCTAACTCTTCATCTGGGCATGTTAAGCGTCCTACAAGATCCCTTACATATTTTTCGACAACATTAGTCAATTGACGAACGCCAGGACTATGCATTGTTTCAACAATTTCATTTAATTTTAATTCACTAACATTGTGCATACGATTTTTTTGAAGAATTTCCTCTAATATTTCCTTATGCTCTGGTTTTATTTTTCTATCATTAGATTCATCTTTTAATAAAA
>JAUYSY010000040.1 GCA_030696155.1 Alphaproteobacteria bacterium
ATTTATGGTGTGCACATTTAGATTATATTGAGGGTATGTAGAAATTTGATATACTTGTTGTGGCAATTGAACATTGGAAGAAGGGATAGGTAATTTTTTGGGTACTTCTTTTGACTTCAAATCTTCTTGTGCATTAACGCGCAAAACAGGTTGTTTTTTTTCTGAATTGCCATCGTTGTTTATTTTTGTACGTTTGTTATTTGCGTCACTTTGTTCTTCATCCTTCATTCTTTTATTATTAGAATTAAGCATAGCTTGAAGTGAATTTGTAACTAGCATTGTACACATTAAGGCAACAAATAAGGTGGTTTTTTTCATGATAACTCTCTAAATTTTAAAATAATAATAAATAAAAACTAGTAAATTTGAAATTTATTAGTTTTGCTCACTTAACGAATTTAAAAACAATACATCCTCTCTGAGTTGTTGAATATTTCTGTGACCCAATGGTGTAATTTCATTATTGTCATAATAAAACACTTCTAAATTATCCATTGCTGCGATTTCTCTAGCGCCTTTATCCTTAATTTTATTGGATTTGACGTAGAGTTTTTTTAGATTTTGCATCTGCGAAACAGATACAGCACCTTTATCTCCAATTAAATTGTTATCCACATTTAGTAATGTTAAACGTGGTAATTCTTGAGCAATACATATAATATCTTCATCAGTTAATTCATTTCCTTCTGCTGTCAGTTCTTTTAAATTTTGAAAAATTTTTAATGCCGCTAAAATTTTAATTTTATTTATTTTATCTTTTGACAGAACAAACGAAATATTTATTTTTTCTATAAAATTAAAATTTTGAAAAAGTTGAAAAATTTCATTTTCTGTAGGGCAAATTTCAAAATGTAAAAAATTAATTTTACGTTCTAAAAATATCGGCTTCCCTTGTTGCAAAAACAGTCTTTCATTGCTTCCAAAAGAAAACATTTCATCTTCTAAAGCATTACAAATAGGGTTTTCTATATCTTCACTATAAAACAAATCTAAAAGTTCTTTGTAATCTGAATCGTTGTTATTTTTTTCTTCTGTAATAATTAATGTGTTAGAAGCTAAATTTTGTATCGGCATTTGAGGATTAGCCATCACGTTTTGAGGCTGCCTTTGCAGTACATTCTGCCCATTATTTGAATTATTTTGTTGTGTATTTACTTGAGGTGCATAATTGTTCGGCACCGGCATTTGCTGATTAGGCATCATGTTTTGAGGCTGCATGCGCTGCACATTCTGCCCAATATTTGAATTATGCTGTTGCGTATTTACTGAAGGCGCATAATTGTTCGGCATCGACAATTGCGGATTAGGCATCATGTTTTGAGGCTGCATTTTCGGTACATTCTGCCAATTATTTGAATTATGCTGTTGTGTATGTACTTGAGGTGCATAATTGTTCGGCATCCGCATTTGCGGATTAGGCATCATGTTGTGAGACTGCCTTTGCTGTACATTCTGCCCAATATTTGAATTATGCTGTTGCGTATTTACTTGAGGCAGATAATTGTTCGGTTTTTGACTTGCAGCAATTTGATTGTTTGAATTTTCTGATTCTGCAAATAAAGCATTTATAAAAACATTAGGGTAGTTTTCTTCTTTAAATAATTCTCTTTCTTTATAAATTCTACTTTTTTCAATATCAAGTGGTTTTTTTGGTTCATTTTTTTTTGCTTCTTTTACAAAACGAGAGATATCTATTTTATTGTCATTAAAAAAAATAATATTTTTTATAAAATCTTCAAATTGAGTAAATAAATATTTTTTAATACCTGAGTCCGGATTAATATTTGAGTATTTTTTACCAAAAAGTGAGGAAGCATCTATTCTTTTAATATTTTTATAATTTTTACGAAGAAAAATAATGTCTTTCCACGTTGGAATAATTTTAAAAATTATTGTGTCTATATGCTCTGTTTGCAATCGATCTTCAAAATTAATTTTTCTTTTTGCCTCAAGATCAAAAACATATACATTGTTTTTTGTGTTTTCTTTTTGTTTTTTATTTTCCACATTATTTGAATTATGCTGTTGTGTATTTACTTGAGGCGCATAATTGTTTGGTATCGACAATTGCGGATTAGGCATCATGTTTTGAGGCTGCATTTTCGGTACGTTCTGCCCAATATTTGAATTATTCTGTTGAGTATTTACTTGAGGCGCATAATTGTTCCGTATCGGCATTTGCTGATTATGCATCATGTTTTGAGGCTGCCTTTGCTGTACATTCTGCCCAATATTTGAATTATGCTGTTGCGTATTTACT
>JAUYSY010000055.1 GCA_030696155.1 Alphaproteobacteria bacterium
GATACTTTATTCCTTTTGTTGATTAGCACCACTTATAGGGCAATATCTGAGGCATCTGTATAAAAAAATGAGAATCATAGAACACATAACGATGACAAGCGAATAATCTTATAAAATCGTTGCTTATCAATATATTATTAGATGTTTTTAATTCCCAATGTCTTATTTTTACACGTTTACTGGCTGTATACCAACAAACCTGCATCGGGCTGTGTTGCACAAATATATCTAAAATTCTATTTGTGAAACACAGTCATTATTATAATTTAACAGAATAAATTAATACAAATGTTTCTTCAAAATAAAATAAGATTAGCAAAATACTATTCTTCTTTTATTGTATCAAAAAAATGCTTAAATTGTTCTGGAGATGGTAATGATTCTTTTAAGTCTTTAGGAAGATCCGGTGTTAATGTTCTATATTTTGAAACTCCCATTGGTTGTTGCTTTTCGGATAAAGCGTATTCAACAACAATATGATTAGCTGACTGACATAAAATAAGACCTATAGTTTGATTGTCTTCTGGGAGCTTTAACTGTCGATTAATAGCAGTGAGATAGAAACTTAATTTTCCAGCATATTCAGGAACAAATTTACCTGTTTTAAGCTCAATCACAACATAGCAGCGTAAACGTGCATGATAAAACAACATGTCTATATAAAATTCATCACCATTCACAACAAGCTTATATTGGGTTCCCATAAAAGCAAATCCCGTTCCAAGTTCTAATAGAAAATCACGGATATGATCTATAAGAGAACGTTCTATATGACGCTCATGAGTTTCAGAAGCTAATCCTAAGAATTCAAAATTGTAGTCACTCTTGAAAAGTTGTTGAGCTAAATCTGATGTTTCTTTCGGTAAAGTATGTTTAAAATTTGTAATTGCCTTTCCTTGACGTTCATAAAGATTAGAATCAATTTGCATTTCTAGAACATTTCGTGACCATCCATTTTCTATCGTTTTTTGGATATACCAAAGTCTAGCATTCGAATCCTTTATTTTCGTCATAATCTTAATATTATGACCCCAAGGAATTTCTCCAACAGCTTGTTGGAGAATTGGATTGTCTTTATACTCAAAGACAAATTGCCTCATATACCATAGATTTTGAGATGAAAAACCTTTCATTTCTGGAAATTCATGTTTTAAATCAAAAGAAAGTTGTTCTATAACTTTTGTGCCCCAGCCTAGCTGATTTTGACGATCTAGTATTTCCTTTCCAATGCGCCAATAAAGATGAATAAGCTCTTGATTAACAGAAATATGGGCTCTAACTCTTGCCTGCATAATTTCTTTTTTTAAAGTATTTAAAACATCCAAATAACTTTGGTCATGAGTAGGTAATTTAATCATTTTATATGCTTTACTCTAAATTTAATCATTTTGTTAGATTGTATCGACAATATTTTTTCCATATTCAAATCAATCACTCATTAAGATCTTTGATGCCAACTTACCATTTTGAGAGCTTAAAACCAAACAAGGGATCTAACATAAGAAGGTGCCATTTCATCAAATATCATATTTTCGTACCTATGGTACGAATTTTATCTTTATTTTAA
Organism: Alphaproteobacteria bacterium; assembly: GCA_030696155.1. Lineage (GTDB taxonomy): Bacteria > Pseudomonadota > Alphaproteobacteria > JAUXUR01 > JAUXUR01 > JAUXUR01. Next base: position 1,568 of record JAUYSY010000055.1, read on the forward strand.
AATAATAGAAATAGTTCTATCGTTGCATTCCATGATCTAAACTTCGATCCATCTGATTTTCTCTTTGGTAATTTTGATAGCGTTGAACATATTTTGAAGTCTCATTTTGCATTGATTTTGTTATATAATTCAATTCTTTTTCCGTAAGCGTTTGTTGTCTTTCTAAAAATCTCTCTGTTACTTGATCAAATGTTTTCATTTGAAGAGACTCTAAAACGTCTGTCTTTTCTGAAGAATTAAGAGAAAGCGTGTCTAATGATTTTTCGATGATGGGTTTAATATGAGAAACAGATTCGATTGATGCAGCTAAGCTTTTTTCAAGTGACTGCATTTTATCTTCCGGCAATGAGATAGAATGTTTTTCTTCGATCATCATGACACTTCTGGCAAGAGATGAAGAAAGAACGTTTGATAACCCCCTACCCTCAAATGATGATATCAACTCTTTTTCTTTTATCTGGTTTTGAGCAAAAATATCCATGCTCTTACTTACAAGCGAATCAATAGAGTCTGTTTTGTTATTGTTCAAGTTATGTTCAACCAATGTGCCCTCAATAGAGGATAAACGTTTTGCTGAATTTTCAATTTTCAAAATATCTCTGGATGAATTCAATTTAAGGAAATTATCATAATGAAAAATTTCTTTCCATTCTTTGATGCGACTTTGCTCATGTAAAACACGTCCTAAAATAACATCTCTTTCTTTTATTGAATGATTTTCACCCAATAAGTCTTCTCTTTGCCAAGAAAATGAATTGGCCTTGGAACATAATTTTTCGAGTATGGCTGGATTAGAGTGCATAAGACGATTTATTCGGGGGTTCGTTGAAGAAGCTGCCTCATGCATAAGCTTTTGTGTTGAAAAATCCTTATCTCTTACATTTATATTATTGGTATAAAAATTTTTCTGAATATCTTTTTTTTCATTTTCCTTAAGCAAATCAGCTTTCTTTTCCTTGAAAATATCCTTTGATCTGTTCTCTTCGCCTAATGCGATCAACAATGGATTGAGTTCTTTCTGCATTAATTCTTTTTGCTTTAGATTATGTTCATTTTTATCGTTTGATTTCCGAAAAATATGACCAAAAAAGTCTTTAGCTGTTGTTGTAAAAGCTTTGAAAAAGTCTTTTCCTTGTTGAATCTTTTGATTGTGCCACAAAATTTTATGATCATTATTGATTTCATCTTGAATCGTTTCATGCACAATATAATCCAACCCAGAAAGTTTTTCTTGCGCACGTGACAAACGATCAATAACTTTATTTTCTCTCCAAAAATCAAGATTGGAACCAAAAACTTCAACACTTTTACGATGGCGACTCATACCCACATAGGCAAGATTTCTATATTCTTCATAAGAAGCAAGCTTCTTAACATGATCAACGGTGACACCTTGAGATTTATGAATTGTTGTTGCCCATCCATTATCGATATAAGGATATAAATTTGGTGAAAAAGAAAGTTCTTTAGAATCCTTTCCATCTAGAATCACTTTGATCTTATTTTGATCAAGCGCCAATATTGTGCCTAATGAACCGTTTTTAACACCTAAACCATAATCATTATGTGTAAAAAGAAGCCTGTCACCTTCTGCAAAACTTCTTTTTTGATGCGTTACAACTTCCCTTTTAAAATCATCCTGACTCATTGCCTTTGTTTTAAAAGTAAATTCAGGCCCTTTAATCTCGCCCCTTTCTTTTAAAATTTCGCGCACTGTCTCGTTAAGTGCATTGGCATCCTTATTGGTGAAAGCCAAAATCAAATGAGAGTCATTCGGTGATGCCTGTCGCGCTTTATCCCAAGCACCAACAAGCGTTTTTTTTGCCTCAACGCGCATATCAACTTTATGCTCATAGCTCATCGTTCTTAAAATGGACTCAGTTTTTTTAAAAATAGAGCCATTGTCTTCTTTAAAAAGATTTAGATTAACATTTCTGTTTTTAAGAGCTGTTTTCAAAAAATCTGCATTATAAATAATTGACTCAACAGCAGAAGTTCGTTCTTTAACCCATTGTTCGTAAAGCTTATAATCTTCATGGTCTTTTAAATGTTGAGGCCTTATATCTTTTTTCTCAATACCCATAGAACGCAAAGAATCTTCCTTCTCAGAAATCATCTCATGCCATAAATGCCCTGTTACCTGTCTTGCAAGACAATAATTGTCTATAAGAGCGTTTTTCTCTTCATCGCTGCTATTAACAGAAAGAATTTTGCCTTGATAAGAAGTATCTGAAGAAAGCCCCTTATCCTGCGCATGAGCACCTAAAGAAGAGGCAAGAATCTGTTTTGTTTCGTTCCAATTGTTCAAGAAATCTGATTTCTTCTCATCAATGATATTGATATGCCCATTTTCCTGGTAAAGCTTTAATGCTTTATCGGTCTCAAGAACCCCAAAAAGACGTGTCGCTTCTCGTTGCCATTCTATGTTTTGTCGCACAACAGTTTCAAGAACAGCAGGATCTATCCTATCTGAAATCAACCTAAAAGCAGGTCCAGCTTCTACAGATTGAAGCTGATTAGCATCCCCCAATGCCACAATCTTTGCACCTGTGTAAGACGCAAGATTTATAACATCTTCAAAACGTTTACTATCAACCATACCGGCTTCATCTAACACAATAATGGTCTTATCAGAAACACGTTCTTGGCCTAGTTCTTGCGCTTTCAAAAATTTATGAAGTGTCATCGAGCGAATACCAGATTGCTCTATATTGTCTGACGCCCTTCCCGTTGGCGCAATACCAATAACCTTATATCCAGATTCTTCCCAAGCCTCTTTCGCCGCTTCTAAAGACGTTGTTTTCCCTGTTCCTGCAAAACCAATAACACATGACATTTGCGCATCTGAAAGCATATGTCTCATGGCATTTTCTTGATCCTTACTTAATCCTCCATATACAGAAAGACGCTCATTATTTTTTTGAATAACTTTTTCGATGCAATCAGCAAAAACATGATGTGTTCGTTGAGCAGCTAAATTCTCTGCCTCCTTCACAAGATTCATCTCAGTTTTGAGCATATCCGTGGTTGTATAGATCTTCTCTTCACCCTCACCTCTTTTGTCATTTAATATAACAAGTTTTGGAGAGGCCAAAAGTCTTACATACAAATTTTGAAATTCTTTTGGATCGTCAATATAACGATTTAGAACTTCAGCTATATTATGCCTTACAAAAGTCGAATGATTGGCCGTTACGATCGATAAAACAATCTCTGGATTTTTTAAAATCTTAAATTTATTTGCAGCCTTTACAAAATCAAATTCTTTTTGTTTGTCAGTCTGAATACCTTTTCCCGTCATTTGAGAAACGGCTTTACCTTTTTTAGGTTGAGCCTCTATATCAACATGACGATCAACATAAGATCGATAATCTACGCGTGTTTCAAAACCTTGTTCTTTCAACGCAGCATTTTGATATTGAGCACATTGCTCACGCCATTCAATCACAAGACTTTTATCATTCCAATCACGTCTTTTATGTATACTTAAACCTTCTTCTGTCACATCTCTTGTTGATAACAAAACATGACAATGCGGTTTTTTCTCACCTGTCTTTTCATCATAATCAAAATGAAAATGAAGAATAGAAAGCATACCCTTCTTAACACAAACATCATTAATGAATTTTTTTGACCATTCAATATTCTGTTCGTTTGTTAATTCACGTGGTAAAGAGAATTCAATTTCACGATAAACTTGTGAATCCTTACGTTTTTCAGCATTTTCAAATATGACGGAGAGTTTTTGCAACGCAGATTGACGATCAGAAATACACTCATTAGCAATATCTTTAAGCCACTTTGGTGCATTATCTCCCGTTAAGATTTCAACATGATTTACATTTTGTTTTTTTGAGTAATTGAATGATTGGCCTGTATTTAAATCATTTAGTTTTGTGGCACTACGATAGGCAAGAGAAGAAACACAACTCTTCCCTCCTGCCCGCGCAATATTCTTAACTGTTAAATGATAATTTGCCATATCCAACTTTACCACATTCCCTAAAAATGAAAAGAGATGTCGCTTGCGACGAAGCGATGTTGTGTAACAACGTATAAGCGCGCATTTCGGATTTTATCCTCCATGAAGGTCTGTTGACTTTCTCCCTATCTCCATTAAAATAAATTATCAATAGGGGTAAAAGAAATGACCAATCAACTTTCCATCATTCAAAAAAAAATTTCGGATCTTGAAAAAAAGAAAAAAGAAATCGAGCAAAAAAATGATATTCAATACGTTAAAATTCTAAAATCTACGTTGGATGATAAATTATCACTCTCCCTACTTGCAGGTATCCTTGATGAGTCCATAAAATCAATCATGCTCGATCCAGCAAAAAAAACAGCATTCGAACAAAAAGGGGAAGCATTTTTAAAAGAAAAACCCTTTCGTCAATCACGCAAAAAAACTTCTAAAGATAACACAAAAGATCAATAGGTTTTTGCAAATGCAATCAAGATATGCGCAATCCAAATCAGACTTAAGGCGTTCAAGAACAAGAACGCTTATCCAAATCGGAGGACTGATTGAAAAATCGGGTTTCTTAGAAAAAATAGGTATTCAATTAGGCGACGATCTTCAAAATAATGAAACACTTTTTGATAAAGCATCTATCCTATTAGGCGCTGTACATGAACTCCATTCTGAAATTCGAGATCATGAACAACAATTAAATATCTGGAAAGATAAAGGGAAAATCATAATGAGAAAGATCTAAAGCGAGATTAATATAATCTTCTTTTTTAAAAAACGTTATCCACAGTTTTTGGGCATAACTATGTTGATATCATCACGAAAACTAATTTATAAAGGGAGAAGTCAGAATACGTGTCAAATAGGATTTTTAATATTTAAAACCATGTATAACCATTTTCATGTATGATGTACATGTTTTCTATAAAATAATTTTAACTGGAAGATGACGGTTATTGAATGCAGCGATAGGATTGTTGCTATTTTTTAGTTAACCTCCACGGGGCAAGCCCCATGGTTTTGCATTTGCACTATAAATACAAAATATTTCTGATAATATTGGTATCAAAATTATTTTTTTTGCATTATTTGCTCACAACTTGCAGGATTGTTTATATTTTTTACCCAATCTTCAATATTTCCAGAAGATTTAAGCCAATTTATCCAAGACTTCCAAGCGTGTCCTTGTAATTCAGCACCTGCTATTTGATTATCAATACGTTGCTTAAGTTGCACTAAATAGTCTGTTGCGCTTATATATTTTGATTCCCATAATCTTTTTAGCAATAAAATGCTTTCTTGTAGTGGTTTACTTGAAAATGTTTGCCATTGTTCTATTTTTTGATAAAGTTTTATATAAGATTCAGCGTTGTTTTCAATTTCAGCGCGCGCTTGACGTAAAATATCTAGTCGTTTTTTTTCTGCTTCAATTGTATCTTGATGCGCTGCTTCAACCTCATACCCATATGTATTCCTAATAAATAAGGGAAGACTAATGTTTAGGCCAATTAAAATACTATTGCTTCCATTGGAACGTTCTTTTCCAGCTTTAAGACTAATCGTTGGGTCTGAATAACGTTCTTTTCTTGCTACATTAACGCGTTCTTGAGCACTAACATATTGACTGCTTAAAAGTTTAACAGAATATAAGTTGTTAATTAAATCGTCTGTTTTAAGAGGGTCGAAGATTAAATGTGGTAATGTGGTTGGAAATTTTGGCCAATCCGTTTGCTTGAGCCCAGTTGTTGATTGTAAAACTTGTAAGGATTTGTTTAGATTTTCTTCAGAATAAGCTTCTTGAGCAAGTGCTTCAGATAAAGCAAAATTTGCTAGATCTATATCTATGCCAGCTGCATCGCCACTAGCCTGTCGTTTTTGAGTAAGTTCAACGAATTGCTTTAATAATACATTTTTTTCTTTTGTTAATTTTAATGTTTCTTGGGTTGTTTGATAACTGACTAACGAATCGAGTATTTCAAAAATAAGATTTTGTTGTAAAACAAGACGTTGTGCTTTGGCTACTTCAAGATTTGCCGTTCCAACACGTGTTCGTGCATCTCGCTTGCTGGACCAATCAATTGTTTGGTTAAGGCCTATGGTATAAAATTTGTCATTTGATTTTTGTCCTTCCATTGATATTGCAGGATTGTAAATCGGTTGAGATGATGCCTGTTGACGTTTATAAGCTGCAGTAATATTTGCATCAGCTGCTTGAATGGAGGGGTTTGTTTCTAGAGCTTTTTGTATAAAAATATTTAATACATTTTGTAAGTTTTTTTGTTCCGAAGTATTTATCAAATTAGCATTGGATTGTGTATTTTGAAGCATTAAAATAAACGCAAAAAAAACATTTATTAAAGGTATGTAAAATATTTTTGGTATAGTCATTTTAAAACCTCACATCAAGAATTTTTGGAATTAATATATTAAGGACTTTTAAAGCCTCTCTAATTATGGCATCAAAATCAACTGCAATTTTTATTTTTTGAAATTTAGATATTAGGTGTTTCAATTTAGTCAATTATATCTTGATCATAGGCATTTATTGTTGATCTTCTTTTTTATAATTTTTAATCGTGGCTTGATTAATTATTTTTTTTGATTCAAAATTAAGTTTCTTATAAATATAATAAGCAGTTAGGGAAATTATGAATAAAAAAAAAGTTATTATAAATTTTTTTCTGATACCTATATTGTTTACGCTATCTGTATTTTTTTTAATAAAAAATACTTTCTTAAATGAAGAACATGTCGCTTACAATGACATAAAAAAAAATAATCAAAACAGTAAAAATCATGAGGATCATGACGACCACGAAGAAAAAAAAGAAATAAAATTAACAGAAGAACAAATAAATCGTTTTGATATTAAAACAATTAAAATCGCTAATAATGATTTTCAACAAAAAATGACTTTTTCGGGTCAAATTTCTTTAAATGAAAATAAGATAACACATGTTGTACCGGCTGTTCCAGGTGTTGTAAAAGATATTTTTAAAGGATTAGGAGAAGACATAAAATCTGGTGAACATTTGGCCACTATTCAAAGTTTAAATATGGCTGAATCTAAATCTAGTTATATTACGGCTTATACAAATTTATCCTTAAAAAAAAAATTATTTGACCGTGAAATGAAACTTTGGAAAGAAAAAATTAAATCAGAGTCTGAGCTTATTCAATCAGAAAATGCTTATGAAAATGCAAAAATAGACTTAAATCAATCTAAACAAAAACTTTTAGCACTTGATATAAGTGAAGAGGAAATATTAAAACTACCCAATCAAAAAATACCGTTCAATATTTATACAATTAATGCGCCAATTGATGGAAAAATAATAGAGAGACATATTACGCTTGGCGAAGTTATTTCAAATGATAAACAAATTTTTGTGATTGCAAATCTTGATACGGTTTGGATAAATCTTATGATACCGGCTGAAGATTTACCTAAAGTTAAAAAGGATCAAAAAGTTAATGTGTTTGCACATCGTGGAGAAAATACTCAATTAGGAACAATTATGTATGTAAGTCCTGTCATTAATGATGAAACACGTACAGGAAGGGCTATTATACAATTGGATAATTCAAACAAAGAGTGGCATCCAGGAGATTTTGTAAAGGCTCAAGTTATCATCAGCGAACAATCAGGTTTTTTAAATTTAAACAATAGTGCAATACAAAAAATTAATGGAGAACCATTTGTTTTTATTGAAAAAGAAAAAAATACTTTTGAAGCAAAAAAAATTCAAATTAAAGATTCAGATAAAAATGAATTTGTAGAGATTTTAAGTGGTATTAATGAAGGAGATGAAGTTGTTATTAAAAATAGTTTCTTACTAAAAGCAGAGCTTGGTAAAAACGAAGCAGAACATTCTCATTAATAGGTATATTTATGCTTGAATTTATAGTAAAATTTTCTACAAATAAACGATATTTTGTTATTTTTTTAGTTTCAATAATTATTGTTATTGGTTCCTTTAGTCTTAAATATCTTCCTATTGATGCTGTTCCCGATATAACAAACAATCAAGTTCAAATTAACACGATGGTTTCTGGGCTTTCTCCCTTTGAAATGGAAAAGAAAGTTACCTTTCCTATAGAAACAGGTCTCTCTGGTATCCCGGGGCTTCAATATACACGTTCTATTTCACGTAATGGATTTTCTCAAGTCACGGCTGTGTTTGATGATAACGTTAATATTTATTTTGCGCGTCAACAAGTCAATGAAAAACTGAATGAAATTAAGGAAAATTTACCATCGAACACTGATCCAAAAATGGGTGCCATTTCAACGGGTCTTGGTGAAATTTATATGTGGACTTTACAATATGTTGATCCTCAAACTTTACAGATTGAAGATGGAAAACCTGGATTTCAATCAGATGGAAGTTATTTAACACCTGAAGGAACAATTCTTAAAAAAGCTTTTGAAAAATCTGGATATTTAAGAACAATTCAAGATTGGATTATTAGGCCGCAGCTTCGTACAGTTGTGGGTGTTGCTGGTGTAGATTCTATTGGGGGATATGTTAAACAATACCATGTACAACCTGATCCTTATAAACTCATTTCTTTTGGATTGAGTTTTCCAGACCTTAATGAAATTTTAGAAAAAAACAATCTAAGTCTAGGTGCTGGGTATATTGAAAAAAATGGAGAATCTTTAAATGTTCGTGCTGACGGACGTATTGAAACAATTGATCAAATTCAACATATTGTCGTAACTTCAAAAAATGCAACACCTATCTATGTTAAAGACATTGCTGAGGTTGAAATCGGCAAAGAACTTCGAACCGGAAGTGCGAGTCAAAACGGTCAAGATGCTGTAGTCGGCACAGCGCTCATGTTAATCGGCGCAAATAGCCGTATAGTTGCTGATGCTGTCGATAAAAAATTTAATGAAATTATTAAGACGCTTCCACCCGGTATTCGCGCGCAAACTGTTCTTAATCGAACAAAGCTTGTTGATGAAACAATTAAAACCGTCGCAAAAAACTTAACTGAAGGGGCTCTTCTTGTCATTGTTGTTCTTTTTTTAATGCTCAAAAATATACGGGCAGCGTTGATCACGGCATCTGTTATTCCCATTACGATGTTGATGACTTCTATGGGAATGATTACAACGCACACAAGTGCCAACTTAATGAGTCTTGGTGCGCTTGATTTTGGATTGCTCGTGGATGGTACTGTTATTATTATCGAAAATTTTTTAAGACGCGTAGGTGAAAAATCGCACCACTTAAAACGTTCTCTCAATCTCAATGAAAGACTAAAAGAAGTTGTTGAATCCACTAAAGAAATGAGTAGGCCTACTCTTTATGGTCAAACAATTTTAATTTTAGTCTATCTTCCTTTATTTACTTTTTCAGAAGTTGAAGGAAAGATGTTTGCGCCAATGGCAATCACCGTTATTATTGCTTTAGTGTCTTCTTTTATGCTTTCAATCACTTTAATTCCATGCCTGGCTGCTTTGTTTATTAAAGGGGATCCTGTCGAACATCAAGGTCGTTTTTTTAAAAAAGTTTTAGATTTTTATCAAAAATGTCTTGAATATACCTTAAAAAAACCTAAAACAATCTTACTTTCAGGCGTAACGGCTTTTTTATTATCTCTTTTTATTTTCTTAAGGTTAGGTCAAGAATTTGTGCCTACTTTAGATGAAAAGGATCTTGCTATGCATGCCATGCGGATAGCAAGTACGTCTTTAACGCAATCGCAGTCTATGCAGTTTGACGTTGAAAAAACGATAATTTCATTGAAAGAAGTATCTTACGTTTTTTCAAAAACAGGAACGGCTGAAATGGCTGCAGATCCTATGCCGCCCAATGTATCTGATACTTTTATTATTTTTAAACCGCGTGATGAATGGCCTGATCCCAAACTTATGAAAATAGATTTAATTAAAAAAATTCAAGAAGCTGTTAACCCGATTATTGGCAATAATTATGAATTTACACAACCTATCCAAATGCGTTTTAACGAGCTCATTGCTGGTGTGCGTAGTGATGTTGCCATTAAGGTTAATGGTGATGATTTTGATGTTATGAATAAATTTGCCGCTCAAATTGCTGGTATTTTGCGCACTATTCCTGGTGCAGCAGATGTTAAGGTTGAGCAAACAACTGGCTTACCTGTCTTAGATTTTAAACTTAACCGTGATCGAATGGCGCGTCTTGCTTTAAATGTAAGTGATGTTCTTGAGGTAATTAGTATTGCAATTGGTGGACGAAATGCAGGGGTTGTCTTTGAAGGAGATCGTCGTTTTAACATCGTCTTAAAGTTACCTGAACATTTTCGTGAAAATTTAGAAATGATCCAAAATCTACCTATTTTTCTTAAAAAGCCTGCAAGTGAAAAAGATCAAGTGACTGGTATATCAAAAGAAAAAATAGTTTCTATTCCTTTAAAAGAAGTAGCTGAGCTTATAATTACGGATGGACCAAATCAAATTAGTCGAGAAAATGGAAAAAGACGTGTTGTTGTTCAATCCAACGTGCGTGGCAATGATATTAATACATTCGTGCAACTATCAGAAAAAGCAATTAAAGAATCTGTTCAGCTTCCAGCCGGCACTTGGTTAGAATGGGGTGGACAATTCAAAAATCTTACGAAAGCAAAAGAACGACTTTATTGGGTTGTTCCAGGTTGTTTTTTTATGATTTTTGTTCTTCTTTTTGCAGCTATTAATTCGGTACAAGGTGCTTTATTTATTTTTACGGCTGTTCCATTTGCGCTGACAGGTGGTATTTTAAGTCTTTGGATGCGCGATATTCCGTTTTCTATATCTGCAGCGGTTGGCTTTATTGCGCTTTCAGGTATTGCCGTTCTTAATGGCTTAGTAATGGTAACAACCATTAATGAACAGTTAAAAATACATTCTTTAGATATGGCCATTAAAGAAGGCGCTCTTACGCGGTTACGCCCTGTCTTAATGACAGCACTTGTTGCATCTCTTGGATTTATTCCTATGGCAATCGCCACAGAAACAGGTGCTGAAGTGCAGAGACCTCTTGCAACAGTTGTAATAGGAGGGTTGATAACATCAACTTTGTTAACGATGCTCATTATACCGAGTCTCTATAAAATATTTTATAGATCAAAAAAGAATAAAATTTAAAGAATTTGGTGCATTTGTGAAAGTCATAACGCCCCTGCAAAGCTTGGAGCTTGGCGATATTTAAAAGTCTTTAAGACTGCCGGATTGATTTAAACGACTAGAATTTACATGGCTTATCCTAACCTAGGCCATCAAGTTGCTCTTGACGCTTAATGTAAGACTTAATCTGATTTTCTTCAAACCCGACCGTTGAAACAGCGCTCCCCTTGCCTAAAGTTTTTTCGGTTAAATTTTTTTTGTCGCCAAACTGTCTTACGACAGATATGTAGCTTTTTCTCTTAATATAACTAACCACTTCAATTGCTAAGTATTTGGGTGCAACGCTGATCAAGATATGAACGTAATTTGGGACTATACTCTTTTTAATAATTGTACAACCTCGTTGTTTTGCAAACTTATAAAATACAACTGCCAAGTATCTTCATTCTTTCCCATACAAAGCTCGCATACGGAATTTTGGTACAAAAACTAAATGGTACTTTAGTAAATTCTATTAATTTTTACATTGAATAAGCCATTAAAACAGCCAATTGATTTTCAATAGGCTTATAATCAGATGAATAAAGAAGTAGATACAATAAGTTACATCCCTCTTTTTCAATTAATTTCTTTGTTTTTGAAGCTTTATAAAAAGAAACGTTATCCATAACAATAGTTGTGCCTGTTTGAACTTCGGGTAAGAAACACTTGTTATCTGATTCTTCTTTATTATCAATTATTTCAAAGAACATCATACATAGTTAGATTGTTCTTTATATTTACCTATATAAGAATGAGCCATGAGATGTTGAAAGAAGTTCATAATATAAGCTTCTTATATCTATTTCCCGTAATGGAACAAGAGATCGAGCATCCTGATAAACAAAAAGTAACATATTTCTGTATCCGGCAACTTCTTCAATACTCCTTTCTCTCACTACCCGTCACTTTTAATTAATATATTGAATAATAAGAAAAATTTAATAGTCCCTTAACTTGTCCTTAAATATATCTGTAAATAAAAATATTAGAGTGCTTTTAGGACTCGCTCTAGCCGCTTTCTTACTTCCCTTGCGAGAATGTCGATTTCTAGTTGACCCACAAGATTTAGAACCGCATTTGGATCCATAATTTCTACATCAACCTTATTATTGCCATCTACCCGTAAAACTACATTACAAGGAAGTAAAAGACCAATGGATGAATCTATCTCTAAAGCACGATGAGCAAATTGAGGATTACAGGCTCCTAAAATAAGATAAGGTGGCATTTCATGATTAAGCTTCTTCTTCAAGATTGCGGCTACATCTATCTCTGTTATTGTTCCAAAACCTTCCTTTTCAAGTTCTTTTTTCACTTTCTCAATAGCAACGTCGAAAGAATAGAAAACTGTTTTACCAAACCCGTATTTGCTTTTCATGTTAGACATCTCTTGTTCCTCTTTTGATCTTCTTATTGTATTGTTTGCCTATTTTTCATCATTATCCTGTATCTGGAGAGTTAAGATTTACTTAACAATACGGTCAAGCATTTTTTATCCAATCTTTTCCCGATTATTAATGAAAATTTTCTCATTTTCGAAACTTATAAACACCATAACCAACTATACCTAAATCAAATAATACTACAAAAATATATTTTGAGAGATAGTTTTGATGATTCATAATTATATCGCCAAAGAAATAACTTGCTAGAAAGATCAAAACGGCTCAAACAGATTCGGCAATTACATTTAAAAATATAAAACGCTTAGGGAGCTCCAATCATCAGTGGACTAATGGTGCGGATGCCATAAATAAAGCGAAAGACCAAGATGAAGTAAACATCATAACGATGAAGGAGCAGAAATGCTCGATTAGCACGGGGTTTTAGCCTTGAAAAGCGGGTTAAGAGATAATCACCCTGATAACGACCAAGGTGATAAAGTCCTTGATGAATGTCCCAAAAAATGAAATAGCTATAATTTTATGGAGAGATAAATTCCCTCATGGGCTAAAAATCCAGCTGCTATAACAACTGATTCTCCTTCAATCATTGAGCCAAAAAAAACAGCGAAATATCCCCATTCCATGATAGCTTAATCCAAAAAACCTCCCTTTTTAAAAACCCATCATAAATTAAATTTATTACAATACTATGGCGTTGTTTTCTGATGAGTTTCTGATTCAGAAAAATTTAGAAGATTGAGTCCATTTAATACCACAATTAAGCTTACTGCCATATCGGCTAATATTGCCATCCATAGAGAAGCAAAACCCAAAAGTGCTAAAACAAAAAAGAGAATTTTAATTCCGATGGATAGAGTAATATTTTGGATGAGTTTACGCCAAACCTGACGGCTAAGGTTAATAAAATAGGGTAGTTTATTTAAATTATCTCCCATTAAAGCAACATCTGCGGTTTCTAGGGCTACATCGGTCCCAGAATGTCCCAATGCAAAACCAATAGTGGCTTTAGCAAGTGCTGGGGCGTCGTTAATACCATCCCCCACCATTCCTACTTTTTTATATTGTTTTAAGAGCGCATCAATAGCTGTAAGCTTATCCTCAGGTAATAAATTTGCTTGAATATCATTAATGTGTAGTTTTTCACCAATAGCTTGAGCGGTTGTGGGATTATCGCCAGTAATCATGGCTGTTTTAATCCCAAGCTGATGAAGGGCCTCAATTGCATGTTGACTTGTTTCACGTAAAGTATCTGCTACTGCAAGGATTGCTAGTACTTCATATTGGGTTCCGAATATTATCGTTGTTTTTCCCTGTTTCTCAAGTTGATCTAAGGTTATCTCAATTTGCTCATTACATACTTTTTTTTCTTCAGCAAAATGATGGTTACCTAAAAAATAATGTTGTCCCTCAATAATCCCGACTAACCCCAGACCAGGGACTGTTTCATAGTCATGAACAGGGAGTAAGTCTCTTAAGGAATTTGAAATTTGCCAATGTTGCAGGATAGCGTTAGCAATAGGGTGCTCTGAGTGTGCTTCTAAGCTTGCAGTCAATTGCAGTATGTCATGTTTGAAGTCTTTTTTAACAATAATGATGTCAGTAACTTTAGGTTTTCCAAGTGTAAGTGTCCCTGTTTTATCAAACGCTATAGCTTTTAAGTGGCTCCCTTGTTCAAAGTAAGTTCCCCCTTTGACTAAAATACCACGTTTGGCTGCCGCAGCTAATCCACTAACAACTGTAACAGGAGTTGAGATAACTAAAGCACAAGGACAAGCAATAACCAATAATACCAAAGCGTTATAAAACCATGGATAAAAGGGAGCTTGCCAGATAAGTGTTGGTAAAAAAGCAAATAATATAGCAAAAATGATGACTGTCGGCGTATAATATTTTGCAAATTGATCAACAAATCGCTGGGTAGGGGCTCGTTCGCCTTGTGCTTGCTGAACTGCGCGAATAATTTTAGCGAGTAATGTCTCGTTTGTTTGGCTTGTAACTTTAAATTCAAATGAACCACGTTCATTGATTGAACCTGCAAATACGGGGTCACCTACATTTTTTTCAACCGGAATTGATTCTCCCGTTATTGGCGCTTGATTAATACTCGTACGGCCCTTAAGAACAATACCATCTAAGGGAATGCGTGCACCAGGTTTGACCCATATAATGTCATTAATGCGAATTTCCTGAACAGATTTAACCTGCCAACTACCATTTTTGATTTGTACAGTAGCCACACTTGGTGAAACCTCTACCAAACGTTGGATGGCTTGTCGTGCCTTATCTAAGGAATAACTCTCAATGGTTTCAGCGAGTCCAAAAAGAAATGTAACCATAGCTGCTTCGGGCCATTCACCAATAAAAATGGCTCCAAGAACAGCAATCGTCATTAAGAAATTGATATTAATAGTAAAATATTGAATAGAACGCAACCCTTTGATAAAAGTTTCGCGTCCACCTACAAGCATGGAAGCTAATGCTAACATAATAATTAAGGGAGACTTTTCAAGATGAGTTGTGAAAGCCAGAACTTCAGCAGAGAAGGCTAGTACTCCTGAAAGGATGATTATCATCCAATCTTTTGATGTTATGTGAGGCTGCAACAAATTAAGTTGTGTAGTCGTAAAAGAATCATTTTTGATTTGAAACTCCATGCCTAATGAATTTAGAGCTTTTTGAATTTCAGATATGTCAGATTCTTGATGTGTAACAATCAGCACTTGCTGAATCAAATTAAATTTCAATTGTTTTACGTGAGGAATTGAGCGTAATTTTTCGCTGATAAGCTTTTCTTCAGCAGGACAATCCATTCCAGAAATATAAAAAGTTGTTTTATACATAAAATTCTCAATCAGCCCTTGTCTTGTTTGGATAACTTTTATTCACTTTAATATTATCGCTGTTTCCATAGAAAATAAACAGCTTGAATAATTATTAATGAGAGCAATGTAACACTAACCATTCCTCCTATCATGGGGCTGCATACGGCGTATAATTTCGGAGCCTGGGATGTAGCTAGCTAATAAACCATCTATGATGGCATAAGTGGTCAATGGTAAATCTTAAACGAAGCAATGCCCTTTCAATACTTTCCTAACATTTACATTCTTTATTTGCCTATTTTTACAATGCTTTCTCAGTTTAGATCTGTCTTAATAGCAAAATTTTATCATATGTTATCCATATATATAACTAACAAGCAACGAGCTTTTTCAGCCTTAAGCCTTAAGCCTTTTAATATTTTATATGTCTTGCTCTAATTTCTCTAAAGCTTCCAATACAAGGCAGTGCTCACCTAATGTCTTATTACATGTTTGAAGAACTTACCCTAAAACACATTTAAGACGCAGAAGTTTTTTCACCTCTCTTTCAACAGCATTGAGCTTAAATTCAATCCGATGCCGTACTTCCTCGTGGGCGTGGATCGAAGGACGCGAGATGGCTAAAAGTTCTTTTATTTCTTTAAGATTAAAACCCAAAGCTTGGGCCCATTTTATAAAATTAATACGGCTTACAGATTTTTTTGAATAATGACGCCAGTATTTTCTAAAAATAAAATTCAAATAAAATAGAGATTGATAATAGACTAAGACCAAGGTGTATAGTTGTTTTGTAAACTCTGAACATAACGGGAACATTCTATGTCTATAAGAAAATTTTTATTAGTTTTTGTCTTTATTTTTTCAATTTTTTTATCAATAGCTTTTGCTATGTATGGATAATTTTTCAAACACTGACAAAAGGCAAACATGTAAAAATAAGAAAAAATGTCCAAGTGATTGTAAAGATAAAGTAGGTAATTCAAATACATCAGAACAAATTGACTTTCTTGAAAAATTTAATAAAATATTTGTATTTGGTTTTGATCGGATTAAGTCATTAATGGCTGATCGTGAATTTATGGTCCAAGATGCAAAAATTCCATAGAAAAAAACATTAGGACATTCTCTTTATTCTGACTTTAAACAAGGATTAATTAATTTTCAATTTATAGTTGTTAGATCTATAGGAAAACTATCCAAACAGTTCTTCATTTAATTGAAAAATCAAATTTTATTCTTTTTCAACAAAAGTAATGGGTAGTGATTTGTTTTTCCAATAGAAATAAGAACAACATCAATACAATCAACTTCTAAATCAGTTAAAAGAGCATTTTCAATTCTTTTTGAAGAATCAATATATACTAACTCTTGTAAATTTTTGAATAGCATGGAGTTCATCTTCAAGAAGTATTTTTAATAAATCATAAATATCAGTAATATTATTTTCTAATTCTTTTAAATCATAAAGGTGCTTAGGTGTTATATCAAAAGAAATAGAAGACATCACGCAATAGATTGCATAATCATGCAATAATGATTATCTTAATGTTACATGATATTGCAAAATAATCAATGATTGAAATAACCTAAAATCGCTTTATTACTTTAGTATAAATTTCAACAAATTTTAATAAAGAAGATACAATTAATCCTTATTACATTTTTTTTGAATGATATTTTTATTTCAATCTAAGATAACGATACAAAGTTGGTTGTGAAATCTGTAATTCCTTACAAATGTTTTCTATGGGCATTGATTTATCGTGATGTAACTTTTGAACGGCCAATACTTTTGGATTATATTTACTGATTGGCTTTCTCCCCCCTACCCTACCCCTAACACGTGCTGCCTCTAATCCTGACTTTGTTCTTTCTTGAATAAGACGTCGTTCAAATTGAGCAAGAGACGAAAATATATTAAAGATAAGCTCTCCTGATGCCGTCGTTGTATCTATATGTCCATCTGAAATAGATTTAAATCCAATTTTTTTGGCAATCAGATTTTCGATGGTTGAAACAAGATGAGACATTGATCTCCCTAAACGATCCAATCGCCATACAACAAGTGTGTCGCCTGATTGTAAAGTTTCCAAACACTCATTTAATCCAGGCCTATCGGTTTTAGAACCAGAAACAACATCCGTGAAAATATTCTTTTTTTCGCACCCAATTTTTTTAAGCGCATCAATCTGAAGATTAAGTTCCTGCCCCGATGTTGAAACACGTGCATATCCAATTAATTTGCTCATTAAGAATAGCTTCCTTATTTTTATCTCATAAATGGTGAGTATTGATGAGTTTATGATATATTGATTTATGATATAAGTTAATGATAATTTTAAGCACTCTATATATCTTTGATTCAGTCGTTTTTTAATATTTATATTTTAGTATCATCAAACGGCCGTTTGTTGAGACTATCTAGAACAATAAACATTTGCCTAGATGCAATGCTCATGCAAAACATTTTGAAATTGCTGAGCCAAACAAACACTACATTCGGCTCACTAATTTATATTTTTTTGAGCCGATTGTATGGTACAATCGGCTCATACGCAATGAACATTCCGGAATATAAGCATGAAATACATCTGGCAACATAAAGAATGGCCGAATTTTACGTGGGACAACAATGCCGTTGATAACAAGGCATATGAATATGCTATGGCGGCCAATAGACTGGTTGGCGAGGTTAAACATCTTTCAGAAGATCAAAAATCTGAGGCTCTGATCGACCTAATGGTCTCGGAAGCGATTAAGACATCACAAATAGAAGGAGAGAATTTTGACCGTGAAGATGTACGATCGTCCATTCGCAATCAGCTAGGCCTGAACCAAACACCTGAAACAGTGAAAAATTCAAAAGCCAATGGTATTGCATCACTTATGATTTCTGTCAGAGAACATTTTAAAGCTCCCCTTACAGCAGAGCGCCTTTGGGAATGGCAAGACAAAATTATTGTAGGGCGTCTTGAACGTGCCTCTATTGAAATCGGAAAATGGCGGTCTAATCCAGAACCAATGCAGATTGTCTCCGGCCCGTATGGTAAGGAAAAAGTGCATTACGAAGCACCACCATCGGAACAGATTGACAATGAAATGACGCGCTTTATTACATGGTTTAATAATAGCCATTATTTAAAAGCAGCTATTCGAGCAGGAGTCGCACATCTATATTTCGAATGTATACACCCATTCTCAGATGGCAACGGACGAATAGGTCGCGCAATATCAGAAATTGCTTTGTCTCAAGAGTTAGATCATCCTACGCTCTTAAGTTTATCAACAACAATTCAAAACAAGCGAAACGAATATTATAATGCCTTAAATAAGGCTAGTTATAGTAATTTAGATATTACAGAATGGTTAGTTTGTTTTATTAATTGGGTACTAGATTCACAAAACCAAGCAAAAGATCAAATTGATTTTGTGCTGTCAAAGGCGCGTTTTTGGGATGTCTACATCACCCAATTGAATGAACGCCAGCACAAAGTTTTGCGTCGTATGTTACGTGAAGGACCGGAAGGTTTTAAAGGCGGCATGAGTGCACAAAAATACAGCAAAATTACAGACTGCTCAAAAGCAACAGCGACGCGTGATTTAACAGACCTTTTAAAAATAGGCGCAATTTTAAAGCTTGAAGGTGGAGGACGAAACACGAGATATGTTATACGGCTAGTGGGTAATATACAAAATAACAATTTTTAAAAATTTGTAATACGCGTAGAGTTTTTGATAACAGAGATGAACAAAAATCATATTAATATATTGATATATTAACACCATTAAATGGCCGTTTGACAATACATTATAAATTTCTCTTTTATAGGAATATTGACTTTATAAAAATACATGAAACAATAAAAAATAAGGAAAAATACCTGATAAAATGAGTATATACTCATATGATCAAATACCCATATGAGTAGATGAGTAAAACTTCATTTGAATTTAGAAAGTAATTAAATGTCAATTTCTGATTTAAATCAAAAAAAACAGCCTATTAAATCAGAAATTATCCAAAAAAAATTTGATGAAAATCTTAAAAAAAAGAAACGTGATGAAAAAAAAAGTGAACTTTTTAAAATAATTCCTAAAGACGCTTATGTTATATTTAATA
Organism: Alphaproteobacteria bacterium; assembly: GCA_030696155.1. GTDB lineage: Bacteria > Pseudomonadota > Alphaproteobacteria > JAUXUR01 > JAUXUR01 > JAUXUR01. Next base: position 21,027 of record JAUYSY010000055.1, read on the forward strand.
TTAATGATGGTGACATTATGATGCTTGATAGCGTCAGAATGGAAAAATATATAATTAATATAAAAAAAAATTATTTAGAAACGCAAATTCATATAATTTTTTATCAAGAACAAGAACTTAGTGATTTATCAAAAAAAATAGCTCAAAAACATGACATAATTATACATTGTTTACCTCCACCTATTTTTAATCCTACTGAATTATATTTTGGAAAAAACATATAAAATATACTTTTTTAGCTAAAAAATATTAAATTTTAACATGTAAGCATATCTTTCTTTTTAATAAAGCGTAAATATATTAATATGTTAGTATGGCTAAAGATTTTAAAAATCTTACAAGACTCCTAAATTCAATCAAACAAACGTTGACTAATATTTTGTTAAACTTACAACAATAGTTATTGTGATATAAAATGGATCCTTATATTAATATTAATGATATAGAAAAATTCCTAAAAAATATTATAAAAATAAAAAACAAAGAAAAAATAGATTATATTTTACAAAAAACTGATTATATTGAAGATATTTTTTTTAAAAATAAAAAAGAAATAAGAAAAATTTTAACAAAAAAACAAAATGAAAAAATAGATACGTTTGAATGTCTTATAATTGAATTTCAAAAATCAATGTTTTTGAAAGAAAAAAATATATATAATAAGTATTTTTTTAATTATTTAATTAAAAAATATTACAACATAGATTATGAATATGCATTGATAATTTTACTAAAAAATAAAAAATTTTTTTATGAAAAAATACATTCTGTTGGAGATATTGATAGTGCTAATATTTATTCTAGAAAAATTATTAATTTAATTTTTGAAAAAAAAGCAAACGGTTTTATATTAATACACAATCATCCAAGCGGTGATTATTCTCCATCAAAACAAGATATAGATATCACGGACAATCTTGGTACAATTTCATCCTATTTAGGTTTAAGTTTTTTTGATTCTTTAATTGTTGGAAAAACAAATGTTTATTCAATTTTACAAAAAAAAATATTGAATATTTATTATGATTGATTTAAATGATTTTTTACTAAATCTATCTAATAAATTTGGTTTTGATCATATTACATGTTGGAATATTAATGATGAAAAAAAAACAGTAAGTACATATCCTTTAGAATGGAAAAAAAAATATTTGGAATTTAATTTTAAAGAATTAGATTATGCAATGATCAACCAGTTTAGAAAACCATATCCATTTATTTGGGGAAATTTATCAAAAAATAATTTAAGTGAAAATGAAAAAAAAGTATTTTTAGAAGCAAAAAATTTTGATATAAACTCAGGTTATTCAATACCAATAAAAAACGAAAATGGACTTAAAACTATTATTAATTTTGCGTCAAAAGAAAAACAAAAATATATAGAAAATAAAATACTTCATATGTACGATAAATTTTTTATTGCAAATTTGGTAGATACTTTAATAGAACATAAGGAAAATAAAAATACATTTTCTATAATAATACAAAAAATAGATGAAATATTTTTTTATAATAAAAAAATAATTAAAAAAAATGAAGATAGATTAAAAAAAATAATTAACATTATAAACAATAAGATGTTAATTTCAAAACATAAAAATATTGAAAATTCTCACGAACAATCTATTTTAGATCTTATTGAAATAAAAAATTTTATTATACAAAATATGTAAAAATTTTATCCTAACTCATTCTTCTTATTTTATAACTCTAATCTACAGCTAAATAAACTTTTTTTTTGTTGTAGATTAGAGCTGAATCAATATTATTTAATGAACTGATGCATGCACAAATCCATGATCTTTTATAAAATATACAGCATCTTGAATATATTCCTTACTCGTTACAATTGTTCCATCTGCATTATATACAGCATACATATCTAATTCTTTATATTTTTCTATTTTTATATAAAAAAATTCACCAAATCCATAATTTCTTAGATTGATATTATCAATAATGTTTTTGTTGAAAAAAGAATACATATTCTTTCCTTTCTTTTTATTTTTTTATTTTTGAGTAAAAAGTATTAAAACCTTCAATTTTGGATTTTTCTATAATGTTTTTATAGAAAAATTTTGATATTTCTAATGTTCCTGCAATTGAAGTAAGATTAGGATCATCCTTACAATTCTTTGGCCCTGAAAGCCTGTTAAAATGCCATCCTGATGCTCTTATTATTCGTTCAATTCTTAAATCAGCCACTATGATCAAAGCATTTAGCTTTTTTTTAAATCCAAGCTCTAATGCACCAAGAAATATTTCTTTTGTAGCCTTTTTAATAAATTCATTTTTATCAGAAGAAACATTTAAAAAAAACCTACTAGCTTCCCAAACATTTTTTGACTTTGGAAGATTTTCAATATTATCGACTAAATAAGAAAATACATTAGATAACATATATGGCTTATTTGTCGGATTGAATCTTAAACCTCCGCAAACACCATGTTTTGGATGAATATATATCAAATATTCTGTATTCTTAGTATCATACTCATCAATTTCTTTGAAGTTTTCACTTGCTATAGACCATTGTAATCTCTCTATAAAGACCAGATATCTTTGGTGAAAATACTCATCCATAAAGACAGAAAGTTTATCAATGTTATTTTTATTTACGTGTATAAGCATTATTCCCTCATTATTTTTATAATATTAAAACTATATATTAAAAAAACAATTTTAAAATACTTTAAAATAATTTTATTGATAAATTCATAATAACTATTTGATTTAAAAACTAAAAATTTTAGTTTTTTATTAAAAATTGGATATAAAATATACTTACATCACATCATTTAATTCTATTTTCCCAATTTTTTTTATAAAAATTAGCAATTTTTTCATTTTTTATAAAAAGTACATTTTCTGAGTTTCTATATTCAGCAGATTTTGTCCAATTATATGAACCTGTAATTACAACTTTAGAATCAATAATCATAATTTTATTGTGGGCTATTCCATTTACTTTATCTATCTTATTTTCTATTTTTTCTTCTATGAACCTTGGAATCTGAGAGAATTTTGCCTTAAGCTGACTCCTATCAAATAATATTTTTACCTTTACACCTTTATCATGCGCTCTCAATAATGCATCAGCTATTTCTTGAGATGTAAATGAATAAGAATGAAGTAAAATTTCTGAGATAGCTTCACTTATATGCTTAATAATAAGATCCTTACATCTACCTCCAGGTGTAAAACACACTTCTATATTTTGGTCTGTTACAGCTACATAATTCTCATTTTTAAAATAAAATTCAAAAATTATAAAACCAGATATAAAACCACTAATTAAAAAATATAAATTTTTTATATTTAATTTTTTATTTTTTAACATATTATGAAAATATCTCTATATTTTTAATTTCAGGATTAAATTTATTAAAACAAAATGAGAGTTCAGAAGAAAAGTTTCTACGTATGTAATCTGAAGATAGCCTATCTTTAACTTTCAAAAAAGCAGTTTTTCCTTCTATTGCTTGAAGTGTTGTTCCTTTAAACCATGAATTGAATCTATACGATTCAATTCGTTTAGAGATTTCTATAAAGGCATCTTGAATATTTTTTTCTGAATGATTTAATAAAATTGAATCTAAAACGTTATTCGTTTCAAAAGCTACTTTGATAGGCTCTGTTTTTAAAACACCAAGATCTCCTGCATTAATACGATCATATGTTTCTTTCTTAAGAGCCCAAGAAATCCAAATTTTAAATGTATTTTTAATTCTTCCCATGAGAAAATTGGAAGACGAAATTTTTATGCAATATTCCTTCCAATTTTCAAGAGAGCCATTAAAGATTTTAATAAAAGCTTTTAAAATCTCTTCTGAGGATATCTGCGACGTTTTTTCTTTATCTCCTATTTTTTCTATCCATATATTTTTAATCTCTTTCACTAACTCATTTTTGTCGTCCAACTCAATATTTTCATTTTGATTTAAATTTGAAGTTTGTTTAGTTGAAGTAGTTTTTGTAATATATATATATTTATATATATATCCAGAACGGTCATTTTGGCCGTTATAGAACGGAATGTTATTTTCAAAAAATATAGGAGATTCATTTGTGTTGGAAGCTGTTTTTATTTTGAATGATGTTTCTTTTGAATTAGATTCTGCGTTGATTTTTATGTCGTTTTGTATGTGTGTATTAAGTGTTTCGTGAATATTTTTTGATTGTGCCTTGATAGGTTTTTTAACCTTATCAGATATAATTAAAGGTTTTGTGTGTTGCTTTAATTTTTCTGTTTTTAGAGATTTTTCAAACCAATTAAATTTAGATGCAACAATTTCAGTGTTTTTGAGGAAAACAGTTTGTTTGGTTTGTCTATCGTAATAACTGGCATAAAGTTTTCCCTGAAACTTGTCTTTGGCTTCTTTGAAGGATGTTTTGCTCTTATGTCTTGTACCTATTTTGTCAAAAGCGCGTGTGAAAGTTTTTCGAGAAACGAAAAGCTCTTCTGTCCAGCTATCTCCTTCTCTATATGATCGTTGATTGGAGGATGGTTCAATGAATTTATAAAATTTATCTCCCATTTTTGAAAACCAATATTCTAGTTGTGAAATGATTATGTTTGTATGATAAGAATTGTATGATTTATAAAAAATGTAATTTTTTTTTGTATTATTTGTTTGTGTTTGTTCTATTTTCATGTACGTCTCCTTTTGTTTTGGAACACATACCATTGAAATATATTTACACAATCGAATTTTTTAGGTAGACTCTTAGAGTGTTTAAATCGTTTTGTATCATATGCTTTTTGGTATGTGAGTAGAACGTAGGCCGGATTTGATTGCACTCAAAACCGGCCTTTATTGATTTTTATTCACGGTTTTTTCTAGAATAGAAATAGTCAAAAACTTTAGTTCTTTGATTTCGTCCTTTATTTCATTTAAATTTGATTCTACATTTGATGCTATATTAGAACTATCTCTGTTTATTTTTTCATGAATACACTCCTTTATATATTGCACTCGAGTTATGCCGCGCTTTGAAGATTCTTTTTCTATCTGAATAGATAATGTTAGATCAAGCATAAGGTTTATTCTTGTGCTCATATTGCTCATTTTTCTCTCTTCCTTAGGTCCTTAATTCTGATTGACGTTACCTAAAAACAATTTGCGTGTCAATAGGTGTAAAAAAAGTGTTTCTTTGTGTGGATATGTTGATATACGTATATGTTGATGTGCGTATATGTTGATATATGGATATGTTGATGTGTGGATATGTTGATATGTTGATATGTTGATAAGTTGATATGTGTCACTCCGTAACACTCAACACGTATTGTGTTTTAGTTTTAAAAAGAGTAGAATCAATCTAAATTTATGTATTGAGTATGAAAATGAAGGTATTAACAGTAGCGAACCGCAAAGGTGGAGCAGGTAAATCAACATGTGCGGCCCATTTAGCTGTTGAAGCAGCAAATGCCGGATATAAAATAATATTGATTGATTTAGATCCTCAACAAACTCTTGAGGGGTGGTGGAATAAGAGAGAAAAAGATGATATTGATCTCATGGAAGTTAAGAGTTTAAATTTAAGTGATCAAATTTCTAAATTGTCATCTTCTGGATTTGATTTATGTATTGTGGATACACCTGGAGATGCAAGTGAAAATGCTAAGGCTGGGATTAATATTGCTGATTTAGTCGTTATTCCTTCAAAGCCGACGGCACCCGATTTAAGCGCAATAGGAAGAACTATAAGTATGGTTGAAGAGGCTGGAAAAAAGTTCGTTTTTGTTATAACGCAAGGAATGGTAAATACAAACCTAGGGTTTCAAGCGTCTTCAGCATTATCTGGTTTTGGAAAGGTTGCTCCTGCTATTATAGCTAATAGGGCTTCTTATGCTAGGGCTATGGGGTGTGGTGATTCGGCATCTTCGGAGGATAAGAAGGCTGCAGAAGAAATTTCTAAAGTGTGGGATTTTGTTAAAGAAAATATCTTTGAAACTAGTGCTTTTAAGCATAAAAAAAAATTGATTGCTTAAAATTATGTCAAAGAAAAAATTTATTCTAACTGATAATTTAATTAAAGTAGAGAAAGAACCTGTTCAATATTTTAAAAACAGCGAAACAAATATAATTAATAACGAGATAAGAAGAGAACGAATATCTTTAAATATTAAGGGTGAATTAAAAACAAAAATACACATGCATTGCATAAACTCAAAAAAAACAATGACAGAATTAATAGAAGAACTTTTTGTTGAATATATAAAAAAGAATAGTTTATAATTAATAAATATGAAAATAGAATACATTTTTCGTTGGGATCTATGACAGCTCTTAAGAAAATGTGAGAGAATTTTTTAATAAAAGATTTTGTGGTTAGAAAACCTGGTCTACTTTACCTATTTTTTTTTCCATATTATGAAAACATCTCTATATTTTTAATTTCTGGATTGAATTTATTAAAACAAAAGAAGATTTCAGAAGAAAAGTTTCTGCGTATATAATCTGAAGATAGCCTATCTTTAACTTTCAAAAAAGCAGTTTTTCCTTTTATTGCTTGAAGTGTTGCTCCTTTAAACCACGAATTAAATCTATAAGATTCAATTCGTTTAGAGATTTCTCTAAAAGCATCTTGAATATTTTTTTCTGAATGATTAGCAATTATTGATTCTAAAACGTCATTATTTTTTGTTTCTATTTGATCTTGCTTTGTTTCAGAAACACCTAATTCTCCAGAATTTATACGATCATAAGTTTCTTTTTTCAAAGCCCATAATATCCAAATTTTAAAAGATGATTTAGTTTTTCCCATTAAAAAATTTGAGGTTGCTATTTTAGAGCAATATTCCTTCCATTTTTCAAGAGATCCATTAAAAGTTTTTTGAAACGCTTGTAAAATTGTTTTTGAAAGCTTATGTGGGGCTTTTCCAAGATCTCCTATTTTTTCTATCCAAATATTTTTAACTTTTCTCACTAACTCATTTTCTTGATTCTGCTCATTGTTTGAGATTGAATTTAAATTTGATGGTTTCTTAGTTTGAGTAGTTGTTTGTAGATATATATATTTATATATATATCTGGAACGGACATTTTGTCCGTTCTGGAATTGACTTTTGTTTTCTGGATTGTCCATTCTGATGTTATTATTTTGAGATTTGATAGATTGAAGGTGAGTGTTTTCTTTTGTAAAGTTTGTGATATTTTTTGAGTTATAATTACTGACCTTAAAAACGTTTTGTTTGAAATGTGAAATGTTGTTTTCTTTAATGTTTTTTTTATGGGATTTTTTTTGATATTCTATCGATAGTAAAGTTTCATTGATTGTCTTTTCTTGAGTACAAGAAGGGACATTTTTTTTGAAAAAATGTCCAAATGTGCATTCTGCTATTTCATGATTGCGAATAAAAAAAGTTTGATTTGTTGATCTATCTTGATAGCTTGCGTAGCACATACCTTCGAATTTGTTTTCAGTTTTTTTAAAGGCTGTTTTGCTTTTGTATCGAATTCCAATTTTGTCAAAAGCTCTTGTGAATGTTCTTCCGCAAATACCGATCTCTTCTGACCAGCTATCTCCTTTTTTGTAAAAGGAGCTTTTTGCTGGTTCTAAAAATTTATAAAAACCATCTTTCTTTTTTGAAAACCAATATTCTAATTGTGAAATAATTAGAGATGCTGTTTTGGAGTTGTATTCGGTCGCTAAATTTTGAGAATATTTAGTATATGTATTTAAGTGCATTTTTTTGATCTCTTTTTTAGGAAAAAGAAACAAAAAGATTGACTTTTAATATTTTAAAGTACAATCTTAAAATGTTCTTTGTGTCCCTTTTTGGTAGACTGGGGTAACAAATAATTTAAAAACACCTGCAATTGCGGGTGTTTTTTTTTATCTTTTAATCAACATGTATGATATTGAAATAGTGAGCATATTCTTGATTTTTTTTGTCTGATATATTTATTTTTCATAAAGCTTTGTCCTCCTTTTTTATACCTTAGGTAATTTTTAATATTTTTCTCTTGTGAATATAAATTTAATCGTATTTTGCGGATTAAATCAATACAATATTTTATTCCAATGAAATATTATATCTAGATAATCTATTGTATCTGGATAACGTATTGCATTGAAATAACTTATTGTTTATAATGTATATATATTAATTTTCAATAATAAAATTAATATATATATGATGGATACATCTTGTTTTGGTATAGCAACAAATTAAATTTGTTGCGAATATTAAAAAAATTAACTAAGTTTAAAAAAATATTGTAGGTTGAAACTATAATCAATCTATTTAGTGGGATTAATTTGGGGGAAATAATAAGTTGAATGTAGCTAATGTTTTGCATGTTGATTTCTGTAATTCAAAAGAAAATATAAACAGATGTGTTAGATGTGGCTATTTGAATATTGATGAGGATTTATTTTGTTTTTCTTGTTCGTCGGATTTAATAAAGAAAGATTTATTTTATAATTTAAAAAAAGTTAAACTAGTTGTTTGTTCAATTTTTGAAGAAAAAATAACATTTATCAAAAAAATAGAAAATAATAAATTATCAAGAGTAATAAATTATTATTCATATATAGCTGAATCTGCATCTAAAAAATTTAATTGTATTATTAGATATAACAGAAATTTTGAATTTACATTAATTTATGGATTAAATAAAAATGAAGAATATGATTCAAAAAACGCTGTAGATTCTGCATTTTATATTTTAGATAAAATTGAAGAAATGAATTCTAAAATTAATACTAAATTTAAAGCTATAGTAGGTATTCATTTATCGGAAATATGTACATATTTAGATTTGGATCAACAAGAAAAATTATCAAAATATAATATAATTTTTTGTGATTCTATTTCAAATAAAATTTATAACGATGTAAAAACGTTAGAAAGTATAGTTTTTTGTTCTAATCAATTTAAGAATATTTTGAGAGATGAATATATTTTTAAAAATATTAATGAACAAAATTCAGATGAAATAAATTTTTATGAATTGAAGAAAAAGGTTAAAAACTCTATTTTTGTCGATGATTGTTCTTTTTCAAAAAGAAAAAAACTATTTGGTAGGAATAATGAGATTGATCAACTGTTAAATTGTTATAATACAAAAGGGTATATTTCATGTATGTTTTATGGTGAGGCTGGAATTGGAAAAAGTGCTCTTTCAAAAGAGATAATTTTTCGTCTTAAAAAAAAAGTAGTAGAACTTAAGGCGCAGCATAATTTTAAAAATTCACCATTTTATCCATTCATATCTTTTTTAAAATCTTATTTCTGTCCATTTCAAAGCGATACTATTGTTTTTGATATTGAAGAAAAAACAAAAAAAATAGGTATTAATTTCAATGAATATCTATATGTTTTTTCTGAAATTATTGAAGTTAAGTTTCCAAAATATATAAAAATTATTCAATTGTGTGCAGAAGATGTAAATAAAAAAATTAAAGATTTAATTATTAAAACAATAAGATATTTAGGAAGTGATTTAGATTTTATTTTATTTATAGAAGATATACATTGGGCAGATTCGTTAACATTAGATGTTTTGAATGAATTTGTTACAGAATATAAAAATGTATCAATTATAGTAACTTCTCGATACCTATATAAAGATATTCATGTTGATAACATTATAAATTTAAATCCGTTGTCATGGAGTGAAGTAAGATCTTTTGGATTATTTCTTTGTCCAGATCTTTCAGATACAGATATTCAATCTCTTATAAAAAGAAGCGAGGGAAATCCGCTTTTTATTGAAGAAATAGTGAAACAAATTTTAGAAGGAGGGGGAGGGTGTATTCCCGACTCTATCTATGATTTGTTGTCATCTAAATTATCTAGCTTATCTTTTCATGAAAAAAAATTGTTGAAGGTAATGTCGATAGTTGGAGAGAGTGTAGCAAAAGATTTTTTGGTAAAAATTTTGAAGACTGAACAAAAAATTATAGCTGATTCGCTTGAAAATCTTTTGTCTATGTCTGTTTTGTGCCAGTTATCGTCTGGTGAATTTGATTTTCATCATGTTCTTTTAGCAGAAGTTATGATTTCAACACTTACTCATTCAGAGAAAATCAAACTTCATGATGATGTTGCTTGTGTTTTAAAAAAAATAAAAGGTAAGTCAGAATTAATAGCGCATCATTATGAACATGCTACTCGATATGATATTGCTTCATATTTTTATTTAAAAGCAGGAGAAGATGCTAGAAAAAAATATCTACATAAAGAAGCTCTCTGTTTTTTTCATAAAAGTATTTTATATGGAAAAAGTTCTAATAATATAAAAATAATACTAAATTCTTTAAAAAACATATATTATTTAAGTTCAATTTTTATTTTTCAAGAATACTTTGATGGTTTTGATGATATTATATTGTTTTATTCAAATAAAACAGCTGATAAAAAATTAAAATTTGAAATATATTTTCTTTTGTCTTATAGATATGATGTTTTAGGTGATTCAAATAACTCAATGAAGTATTTTAATTGTGCAAAATTTCTATATAATGAGAATAAAATTTTTTTTTTGAATAATTGTTCTTCTCTTGTGGCTAGATACATAGCTTTAGAGATACGTTTAGTTTTCTTTTGTAAAAACAAAATTAAAAACGAATATAAAAAAGAAATAAATTTTTTTTTAGAAAAACTTGATATAAGGTCTTATGTAATTGTTATATCTAGTTTAATGGTTGTAAGTTTTTTATCTAAACAATTTGTTGATGTTTTTTTATTTTCTAAGGATATTATAAATAGAAAAGAGCAATATGAAGATCCATATTATAATTATTTAGCAGAGTTGCATATGAATTATATACTTATTTGTATAGGCAAATGCAATGTAGATAATATAATTAAGATTTATGATCAGTATTGTACGTTCGCCAAAAAAGATGTTTACAATTCATATTGGTCTCTTGTTATAGCGGAGGCACTTAAAATATCCGGTAATCATAAAGAGTCACTTGCTTACATTGAAATTTCTATTGATTGTTGTGAAAAAACAGGATTTTTTAGATATTATGGATATTTAAAAAAATTATTTTTTAAATTGATAGCAAAAAAAAGATAAAATGAAAAAAAATTTAGTATTTAAGCCTCTTATTTTTATTATTTTGTCGATTGTAATAGGAGCGTTTGTAGATGCTGCTACAAAATTTTATTCGACGGATTTGTCATTAACTAATGTAACTTTTTCTATGGAATTTGGTCTTTTATTCGGTTCTATTTTGTTTTTATTGAAAATTAAAAAAAATGATTTTTCAATAAAAATAAAACCAACTTTTTGTTTATACATTTTTTTTAAATTAATTATAACTATATTGTTTATTTATATTTTATCAGTAGTAAATTTATTTGAATTTAGAGTTCTTTTTATATTATCAGAAATTTTTTTGATATTCTTTGGTGTTTTTTTTCTTCATGAAAAATTTAATCAGTGTAAAATAATTGGCACAATTACTACTATTATTGGATCTATAATAATTTTTAGTGGTGAAATACCAACAAATAATTTGGTGCAAATTTTTATTTTATATTTAGTTTTAAATGCATTAAATGTATTTTTAATAAAAAAAATAATTACTTATAATTCAAAAGAGATTGTATTTTTTATTGGTACGTCAGCAACGACTATATTTTATTGTTTGTATGGATTATTTGTTGGTGATTTTAATTTTTATTACATTATTTTTTTTATAGGGTTTGTAAGGGCAATACCAAGGTGGCTAAGTTTTGCAGCTCTAGAATGTGGAAGTTTAACTTTTATAGCGCCTTTAGGATATTTTGAAATTATTGTTTCTGGTGTTTTAGGTTATGTTGTTTTTGATACACTTCCTACTGTCAAAGCAATTATTGGAGCGTTGATCATTCTTGCTGGTATCTTTTATGTTGTTTATGGTGAAAAAAAGATTTCTGAATTAAGTCCATAAGTTTATATGTTTATGTTGTGGATTTTTGTTATATTATGAAAAATATTTTTTCCATATTCTGTTAAAATTGCGCTTTCTTTTATAGTGTTTGCGGCGGATAAAAATTCTTTTTTCCTTTCTGAAAGTAAGGGAATCATAACGTCTTTTTCTAAATCGTTTATAATTCTTTTTCCAATGTCTAATACATGACCAAGTACATAGAAGGCATGAAAAACACCAAGCATTGGTCTTAATTCGTTCCGAATTGGCGATGTAAACTCATAATCAGATTCATTTATAATTATTGGGTCATTAGACAAAATCATATTTAGCTGGATATGAGCATATTCGTGAATTATGGTATCAAAATAGTATTCGAGAAGGTTGTTTTGTTCAAAAACGTCTTCTGGGTATGATATAATCATTGATCCAAAAAATAATTGGCTTGTTGTTGCTGCAATACAATTGCTTTTGCAAAGAAAAATATTTCTAGTGTTTTTGCTTAGGTGTTTAAAAAAATGAGGTGTCTTAGATTTTAAAATTAGAAATAAATTAGAAATTGCTTTTTTGCTTAATTCTACTTCTTCAGTTGATGGAAAATTTATGTAAGGCTTATTTTTAGATTCTGGCAGGTCTATTTTATTGTTTAGTACCCAGTATAAAATTTTTTCTTTAAATATATAATCATTTAGAGATAAGATTTTTACATCATAATCTATTAGTTGTGTTTGAAGAATGTAATCTAATACTTTTTTACACTCGATTCTATCATTGTTTTCGAGCGACTCTAAAAGCCAATAATGTAATACAAAAATATTAGTGGAAATTTTTTTATCAAACGTAATATTTTTTATTAAATTAATATGATTTGATAGGTCTTCATTTATAAATTCTTGACATTTTAAAATAATATATTCAAAACTATTAAGGATTTTTTTTTGAATTAACATCACTTTTTATAAGGACTCCTGCTATTCTGCTTGTTATTTTTGGATAACGGATTGAAAAAACCATTGAATAGTCGATTGATATTTTTGTGCTTGTTTTTTTCATAATTATGCCACAATTTTTATTGAATAAATTTTAGGGTCTATTTTTATTTCATTTATAATTTCACTTATCATGTTTGTAAAGAATTCTTTTTTATGGATTTTACTTCTTGTTGCTTGATTAGAAATCCAAATCCAGTCTTCTAAATCTAGTTCTACCGGTATTGCTTTTAGCTCATCATGTTTTTTCAATTCCCACTTTGAATGATCAACATTTTTTTTTAAAGAAGCATATTCCTTTATGAGTTTTTTTAAGTATTCCCTTTTTAATGTTCTGTTTCTTATGGCCTGATCAGAAATCCAAATCCAATCTGCAAACTTTAAATACAAGACAATAGCCTTACCTTTATTTTCAGATAATAAGTTCATATGAAGGTCCTCATGATATTCTTATATATAATTAGCACAAATATCCTTAAATATGGAAGATGTTGGTTTTAATTTTGTTTCACATGAATCATCCACCATATTAATTTAAAAATAAATACGAAGTTTATATTATCAAATTTTTTCATAAAAAACAACATGTTGCAGTTTTTAAAAAAATTATTCAGATTAAAAAAATTATTCAGATTAAATAAATTGTCTAAATAAAATATTCTATTGACATAAAATATTTTATTGATACTCTAAAAAAAAGGTAAAAAAAAATATAAACGGGAGCTACTTTAAAATGTCAAATTCCTATACAGCGAAAAATATCAAATCCTTCAATCAAAAAAAATCAATAGAAACAGATACATTAATCAAAAATTTATTTTTGTTTTCTATGTTTGTAGTTTTTGCATTTGTTTCACCGGAATTATTAGCAGGAAAAGTAGGTGGATTATTGGCAGAGCAGACAACAGCTGTTATTTCATGGGTTAATGGTCCAATTGCATGGGGGGTGATAGGAGGTGGTATTTTATATATTTTTATAAATGCTGCTATGAAAAGCTGTATAAAAACTCTTTTAGTAGGTTTTGCTTCTGTTGGTTTTGTGGGTCTTATGTACACTTGGACAGATACTGCATATGCCGCATTGATATAATCTAATTATTTCATTTTGAATGATTTAAGGAGATTTATCATGGAAAATAATAGTATTTTTCAACATTTAGATAGTCCAACAAGGTTTTTGTATTGGACTATGGATGCGGTCTTAATTTTTTTGATTCCGTTTTTAATTGGCTTTTTTTCTGGACATGTTTTGATAGGCACTATATCAAGTTTTGTTGCGTTTCGTTTTTATAGAAAAGTGACCTCAAAATTTAGTTCTGGATTTTTACAGCGTTTTTTTTATTGGCATTTACCACAAATTTCATCGAAACATCTTAAAAGCACGCCTCCTTCTTGGATAAGGGAATATCTTGGATGAAGAATTCTCTTTTTACCTCGCGGATAACTTTTTTGCTTCGTCAGAGGAATTTATTTTTGGGTATAGGTGGCGTTCTTTTGATCAGTAATCTGATTCTGGCTTCTGCCGTCTTCTTGAATGACACAAAAACAATTTTAGTACCTCCAGAAATCAATCGACCTATTTGGATTAAAAATAATACGGTTTCTTCTTCTTATCTTGAAGAGCAAGCTTTCTTTTTTGCGTCACTTTTTTTGAATGTATCACCTGAAAGTGCATCTCATCAAAGAGAGATGATATTAAGGCATGTTTCTTCAGACGCACATGAGAAGGTAAAGCAATTTCTTCTTTCTGAGGAAAACAGACTTAAAAAAGAAGGACTTTCTTTGTCTTTTAAACCTACATCAATTGTTTCTAACAAAAACAAAATGATCTGTACTTTAAGTGGTTTGCTAACAGGGTTTATAGGAGAGAGACGTGTTTTACATGACAAAAAATCTTATTGTTTTGAGTTTTGTTTTACGAACGGATTTTTAAAAATTTTATCATTCGAAGAAAAGGCTTCTACATGAAAAAGTTCATATTCATGGCTCTTTATTCTTTTTTAACAACAAATGTTCATGCGATTCAGAAACATCATGGTTCAGTTGATCCCGTTCAAATAATCATATCAAAAAAACATCTTTGTCGCATGTATGTGGAAGGAGACAGAATCCAAAAAATTATTGGATCGACGGATTTTCTTTCAATCGAATTCGATGAAGATGTGGGACATATTTGGGTAAGTTCACATGAAATGCAGAAAGAACCTATCACAGTCACTATCATTACGGAAAAAGGATATATACAAGATCTTAAAATTCTTACGTCTGAAAAACCATGTGAAACGATAGCTTTTATTCCTATTAAGAACAAAGAGGATAAAAAAGTGAAATCTGATCGCGAAGAAATTATTTCAGTTATTAAATCTATACTCAAAAACAAAAATAAAGAAGGATATATTCCGTATGAAAATCCTCCAAATAGGGGAGGTTATAATGGAATTATTTTCACACCTTTACGTGCTTATAAAGGGCGTCAATTTATGGCCAATCTTTATTCGATCAAAAATACATTAACTTATTCTCAAATAATAAGGGAGAGTGCTTTTTGCGGTATAAAATGTATGGCTGCGTCTTCACTTAAGTTAAAGCTTGAACCAAATGAAAACACATCTTTGGTTATAGTTGAAAGGATCAGCGATGACAAAAACAGTTAATCAGAGTGTTAAGAGAAAACAATATATTATATTTGGTTTTATAAGTTTTTTTGTTATTTTTGGTGTGCTTTTATATCTTTTTGTTTTTATTAACAATTCAAAAAAAACAAAGGAAATTCAAAGTGATATATCTGAGAAATCTATCGTACCTGTGACAAATAATATGAGTTTCCAAGAGATTTGGGTGCGAAAACTTGAAGATGAAAATAAAATTATTTCAAAAAAAATTGATCAATTAGAAAAAATAATTATCGATAACATAACAAAAGATGAACAATCTAAAAATTTTAATACTGTGGATGATATAAGTAGTCTGCAACAACAAATTTCAGATCTAAAAAATGATCTTGAAAAACAAACCTATTTAGGGTCGTCTCATAGCGAACCTAAAGGCCCCTCAACATTTTCCTCCTCCCTAAATATGCCTGAGGGGCATTTCAATATGAATAGAGACGTTCATTCAAAAATTGTCCTTAATTTAAGCAAAAAAGACATAAAAGAAATCAAACATATTGATAACACGATACCTGCTGGATCATTTGCGAAAGCTGTTTTGATTGGAGGTATAGATGCTTCTACGTCTGTTACGTCTTCAAGTGATCCAAGACCTATTTTGATGAGACTTATCGATCATGGAACTTTGCCAAGACAATTTAGATCTCACGTGGATGATTGTCATGTTTTAGCTGGAAGCTATGGAGATCTTTCATCTGAGCGTGTTTTTATGCGTCTTGAAAAACTTACTTGTGTTGATAGGTTTTCAAAAGAGATTTTAGAGACCTCTGTTTCAGGATATGTGGCTGGAGAAGATGGTAAGGCGGGCGTAAGAGGTGTCGTTGTTGATAAAACAGGGCCCATGCTTAGAAATACCTTTATCGCTGGATTTTTAGGAGGTATAGGCAATTTTGTTGAAGGTGCTAATAGAGGAAGTGTTTTCCCTGTTTCGCCTTTTGGGCAAACAAATTCCATGAGCCCTGTTGATATGCTGAAGTCTGGTGCTGCAAATGGTACTTCGAACGCGTTTGATAAATATGCTGATTTTTGGATTAAAAGAGCAGAACAGCTTCAACCTGTTATTCAAGTCTCAGCAGGAAGAATTGTCGATATTGTTATAACGCATGGCGCATCTCTTATTATTCCTAAAACGAAAATATCGAATAAAAACAAAAAGGAAGGACAATTAATGCAGGTTAAATCTGAAGAAGGTCGTTTTAATGGAGGGGAGGGGTTATGAGATTTTTTTTAGTTTGTTTTGTGAGTTTTTTATGTTCGGCTTGTGGGGTTCATAACGATCATTTTGATTGTCCGCCGAAACCTGGACTTGGATGTAAATCTATAAGCGAGGTAAATGCACTTGTAAACAAAGCGGGTTCTAATAAAGATCTATTAACAGGAAACATTGATCCAAAGACAGGTAGCATTGCGCCAATTTGTGATGCTGCATCAAAAGTGTGTCGTGTTTCGAGTGAATTCCATCCTTATGATCCGATTATTGGTGGAGCTCGAAACAATCAAGTTTTATCAGATTCTATGAAAATTTGGTTTGCACCTTATAAGGATGAGGATGGCAATTATTTTGAATCTAATTTTGTGTTTTCAGCTCTTCATAAAACAGACGTTGTTGATGATGTAAGAGAAAAAAAATGATTGCGAATATTGGAGAAAAAATCGCTAAATTTTTTAAAGAAAGAACGGAGTTTGGTGTTAAAAACAATCTTCCATTAAAGGCGTTAGAATCTCTTTCTTTAACGTATAAATTTTCTAATTTATTGCCTTATGAAACTTTTGATTCTCGATATTCTCTATTTTTTAATCGCAATAGTACTGGATTTGTAATTGAATGCCCGCCGATGGTTGGAGCGAATGAAGCAACCCAAAGAGAGATAAGTTCTATTTTTCAGAATTTACTTCCTTTAGGAAGTAACTTTCAGTGTATTTTGTGGGCTGATCCTTACATTAAAAACGATCTTGATCTTTGGAAAAAAAAGCGGGAAGGGGCAGGTTCTGTTCTTCAAAAACTCGCTGAAAAAAGAACTGATTTTTTTTCATCTTCTTCTATTGTTCTTAGAAAATTTAGATGCATTCTATCTTTTTCTCGAAGTCGCGTTGAGGAAAACGATGTTACTAAAAAAGAACTTGTAAAACTGAGAGAAAGCATTGTTTCTACTTTAAAAAATGCACATATTTCTGCATGGACTTGGGATGCAGAGGATCTCATACAAACATTAGATGGTCTTATTAATTTTCAAAATGAGGTAGGTAGACCAAAATTATCATGGAATCCATATGATGACATAAGTTCTCAGATTTCGAGTCCTGAAATGCATTTTACCATAGAAGAGGATGCTGTTTCATTTCAATTAGGAAAAAATAGGATCAGAACGTATAGCATTCGTCGTTATCCAGCATTGTGGTCACTTTATGCTATGGGTGATTTGATTGGCGATCAATTCAATACACTTTCAACAATTCGAACCCCTTTTTTGTTGCATTATGGTATTTGGTTTTGTCCAGAGGATGGGATCAAGACGAAGTTATTCGCTAAAAATTCTCTTATAGAAAAGCAAGTGTTTTCACCAATTGGGAAGCATATTCCATCACTTCAAGAGGAATATAAAGAGATTAATGCTGTTTTACGTTCTTTGGATAATGGTGATCGTTTAGTTCGTGCTTCGTTAAATATTGTTCTTTTGTCGTCCTCTTCAGAACTTGCTGAATCAGAAAGAAGTCTTATGGGCCTGTTTCGCTCAAAGGGTTTCGAAATTGTTCCAAATAAATATGTTCATCTCCAGTCTTTTTTGGGAGCACTTCCTATGACATGGGGAGATGGTATGAATACAGATTTAATGCATTATCGTCTTCTTAAAACGACGCTGAGTAAAGAGGCTGTTAATTTATTACCATTGCAAGCAGATTGGACTGGAACGAAGACGCCTGGAATGCCGCTTGTGAGTAGACGTGGTCAATTATTTTCATGGCATGCTTTTGATAATGATGCTGGTAATTACAATGTGTGTGTTGTTGGTAGATCTGGAAGTGGTAAATCTGTTTTTATGCAAGAGCTCATGACATCAACTTTAGGACTTGGTGGCCGTGTTTTTGTTTTGGATGTAGGACGTAGTTTTGAAAAAACGTGCCGCCTTTTGGACGGTCAATTTATTGAATTTACGACACAAACTAATCTTTCTTTAAATCCATTTTCAAAATTACCAGGTAATAGTAAAGAGGCATTAATTGATTCTCTTGCAATGCTAAAGCCAGTTTTATCAATGATGGCAGCACCTACAATTGGTACTGACGACATGCAAAATGCTCTCTTAGAAAAAGCCATTCTCGCGGTATGGGATAGCAAAGGGAAAGACGCAACAATTACAGATATTGCTGAATATCTTAAAAATCAAAATGAAAATAGAGCTAAAGATCTTGCGACAATGCTTTTCCCCTATACAAAAGATGGCGCTTATGGACGTTTTTTTGAAGGAGCATCTAATATCGACTTTAATAGTCAATTGGTTGTTCTTGAATTAGAAGAACTTAAAGAAAGGAAGGATCTTCAATCTGTTGTGATTCAAATGATCATTATTCAGATCACGAATCAAATGTTTTTGGGCGGCAGAGAAAGAATTTTTCATATTGTGATTGATGAAGCATGGGACATGTTGAGGGGGCCTCAAACAGGTGTCTTTATAGAAACTTTAGCAAGACGTCTCCGTAAATATAATGGATCTCTTGTTGTTGGCACTCAATCAGTTAATGATTTTTATGCATCTCCTGGTGCTCTTGCTGCTTTTGAGAATTCAGATTGGATGTGTCTTTTATCTCAAAAAAAAGAATCGATTGATCAATTAAAAAAGAGTGAACGTATTTCACTTGATCCTCATATGGAAGCTGTCTTGAAGTCTGTTCATACCAAACATGGAGAATATGCTGAAATTATGATTAGTGGACCAGATGGATATTCAGTTGGGCGTCTTATTTTGGATCCATTTTCACAAATGCTTTATTCAACAAAAGCAAGCGAATATTCAGATATAAAATCTCTTCAAGAACAAGGATTATCGTTAGAAAATGCTATTGAGACGGTTGCAAGAAATAGAAATGTTTAAAAAAAGGATAAATTAAATGCACCATCATCTTTCCAAAACAATTATGAACAATGAATCTATTGATTTTTTGCAATTTCAAGAAGATTGGGTGGAAAAACAAGCACCAGGAGTACCTCTTGTCAGTAGATCAGGTAGGTTGTTTTCATGGGATGTTTTTAATAATGATGCTGATAATTATAACAATAATAACATTTGTGTTATTGGAAAGCATGGAAGCGGTAAATCTTTATTTATGCAAGAACTCATGACATCTACTTTGAGGGTTGGTGGGCGTGTGTTTGTTTTTGATGTAGGGCGTAATTTTGAAAAAATGTGTCACCATTTTGATGGACAATTTATTGAATTTACACCGCAGACAAATTTTTCCATAAATCCTTTTTCAAAATTATCAAATGCTAAAAAAGATGGATTGCTTGATCCTTTTATGATGTTAAATCCTGTTTTAGCAACAATGGCAGCGCCTGACATTGAAAGAGATGCACTAGAATATACTCTTTTTAAAAAAGCTGTTTTTGCAGTATGGGCGTTTAAAGGAAAAGAAACGACGATTACAGATATTGCTGAATATCTTAAAAGTCAAAATGACAAGAAGGCCAAAGATCTTGGGAGGATGCTTTTTCCCTATACAATGGAAGGTGCTTATGGACGTTTTTTTGAAGGATCGTCTAACATTAATTTTGATAAGTCATTGATTGTTATTGAATTAGAAGATCTTAAAGGACACAAAGATCTTCAGACAATTGTAATGCAAATGATCATCATTCAGATTATGAATCAAATGTATTTAGAAGGAAGAAAGACACCTTTTCATATTGTGATTAATGAAGTGTGGGATGCATTGAGTGGGTCTCAAATGGGTGTTTTTACCGGAATGTTGGCAAGGCGTCTTCGTCAATATAACGGATCTCTTGTGATTGGTGCACAATCTATCAATGATTTTTATGCTTCAGAGGGTGCGTTGGTGGCTTATGAAGAATCAGATTGGATGTGTCTTTTGTCCCAGGAAAAAGAATCAATTGAGCAATTAAAAAAAAGCGAACACATTTCACTGGATCATCCACATATGGAATCACTTTTAAAATCACTTTGCACTAAACGGGGACAATATTCTGAAATTATGATTAGTGAACCTTATGGTTATTCAATTGGGCGCCTTATGTTGGATCCATTTTCACAAACATCTTATGCCGAAAAATCAAATCAATATGTTGATAGAGAATATCTTCAAGAATAATCATAATTAATTGAGGATGTTATTGATGAAATTAACAAAAATAAAAATACTTAAAAAAATAAATAAAATATGGATATTTATTATTTTTATGCCAATGTTAATTTTTGTTATATTTAATACAGGTATTGTTTTTCCTATATCAGACAGTCTCAAAGGATATATGTTCTTTTCATTTCCATATTTTTTTGATTTCAAAAAAAATCAATTTGTTATTTTTGAAAAATATTTAATAACTGCAGAAGAAAAAAGAAGGCTTTTAAAAGAAGTTATAGGTTTACCTGGCGATAAAATTTTAATCAAAGAAAATGAGATGTGGGTTAATGATAACAAAATAGGTGAACTTTTATCAAAAACAAGCTTAGGTAAAAAGCTTTCACCTAATAATAGAAAAATTGTTCCAAAAGATCATTTGTTTGTTCGTGGAACAGATAAACAGAGTTTTGATTCAAGATATGAAGAATTTGGTTTTGTGCCTTTTAAAGATATTCAAAAAAAGGCGGTTCGTCTGTGGTAAGAAAAATTTTGCTATTGAGTATCATGATTTCGCCAAATGTTTTTGGATTGACTCTTCATGACCTTGGCACTTTTGGAGAAACCTATCCTATTATTGAGAATGATCTTTTAGAAGTCATTGAAGGACGCGTTAAAAAAATAGATCAAAACGTTCTTAACCAAAAGATGGCTCAACACGTAAAACATAAAGTTCTTCACCCTGTTCCTCTGCCTCTTGGGTCTGCAACAGAAAACCGAGTTTTCTTTTATGACCCAAGTTTTTTTGTTGAAAATGACATTAGAGATCATAAAGGCAAAATTATGTGGAAAGCGGGTACACACGTAAATCCTCTTGAGCATACGTCACTTGCGGCACCAATGTTATTTTTTGATGGTAGTGATGATAATCATCTTCAATGGGCATTGGCTGAAAATGCATCCAGTCGTCTTATTTTGACGAAGGGATCACCTCTTCAATTAGAAGAAAAGATAGAACGACCTGTTTTTTTTGACCAACAAGCTCTTTTAACAAAAAAATTAAAAATCCAATTTATTCCAGCACGTGTAACGCAAGAGGGAGTGGTTTTAAAAATTGAGGAAATAGATCTTTCTCGTTTAAAAAATACGGAGAAAGTTAAAAAATGAAAAAGATCATTTTAGCTTTATTCTTTATTTTTTTGAATGATAATCCTTTTCTTTTAAAGAGTAATATTCTTCATGCAAAATGTGTTGGAAAATTTGTAAATCCAATTACAGATATTTGCTGGTCGTGTATTTTTCCTATTACAATTGCTGGCTTTAGGTTGATGGGTGGTGAGGACACAAAAAATACGAGAGATAGGTGGTGCGTTTGTAATCGTCCTCCAGCAAATTTGCCTGTTCCTGGTATTCCTATTAGTTTTTGGGAACCTGTAAGATTGGTGGATGTTACCAGAACACCTTATTGTTTAGTATCTATGGGAGGAATTTGTTTAAGCAATACAGCTCTTAAAAATAGAGGTGCTGTCGCTCATTCAAATAGTAGAAATGGACTCAGACGAAGCTTTTATCAAGTTCATTGGTATATGTATCCTCTTATTTATTGGTTAGAACTCATTACAGATTTTATTTGTATTGAAAAAAATAGTTTCGATATTGGGTATCTCACAGAGCTTGATCCGACGTGGAATAATGATGATTTGGGGTTTATTTTTAACCCAGAGGCTGTTCTTTTTGGAAACCCAATAGCACAAGCCTCTTGTGCGGCTGATTGTGCAACAGCAAGTGTTGGTTTTCCTAGAGATGAGCTTTTTTGGTGCGGGGGATGTCAAGGATCACTTTATCCATTTTCAGGAACGGTAGCTGCTCATGTTGGTGGTGTCCAAGCAAGTCTTCTTGTCACACAAAGAATGATCGCAAAATTGCACAGATCTGCTCTTTTATGGGGATTTAAGGGAAAAAAAGCATATTGCGATAAATATCCTATGCCGATTATTAAGAAGACTCAATATAAAACACAAATGGTTTATCCAATTCCTTCAACAAAAAGAGGTTGTTATCCACTTGGTAGGAGTGAAGCTTTGTGGGCAAGCAGTAAAGAGTTTCCTCAAAAAGGGGAAGATTTTGGTTATTTAATTTGGCGCAAGCGTCTTTGTTGTCTTACACCGGTGCGATAAATGAAAAAATTATTTATTTTCAAAATGTTGTTTATAAATTTTAATGTTAATGCTGCGCCTCAAAATGAAATTCAAACTTCTTTTTTTCAGCATGGAAACAATCAAATTGCTGAAGATTTAAGCGTTTCTGGTAATAACAACTTCAATTTAACAAACGACGTTCAAAATAAATGTGGTTCATGTAAAGAAGATGGTCGAACGCTTTTAGATGATTTAGGATTTGATCCGGTTAAAAGCTCTATCATTAAAAAACTGACTTCAATGAATAAATCAAACGACTTAAACGAAAAAGAAAGACCAATAGACGGATCTGATAATTTTTACGTTTTTGTTTCATGGAGTATGCCTCTTTCATCTTTAAAAATGCTCGCTAAAGAAGTAGATGCTCAAAAGGCTGTACTCGTTTTTAGAGGTCTTAAAGAAGATAGTTTCATAAAAACAGCAAGTCATTTTAAAGAATTGGGGGAGGGGGCTATTATTGATCCTTTGCTCTTTCGTGAAAATAACATCAATGTGGTGCCGATATTTATTAGGAGTACAAAAGATCATTCAGTGCAGCTTAAAGGAAATGTAACGCTTTCTTTTGCCAAAGAAAAACTTGCAGAAGCATTGCTCATTGAACAGAAAAAAAATAAAAAAAGCCAATCTAATACATCTTCAACATTAGACGCTCATGGTATAAAAAAATGAGCATTTTTAAAATGAGACATATTTTATCATTTATGATTTTTGTAATTGTGCCAGTAGGAGGATTTAGTGATATAGGGGACCATCATTTGGATGGTTTAAATCATGGAGAAGTCCTGCACGGAGAAATGAAAAATTACATCGGAGGTTTTTCGCCGCATGATGTTCCAGGTTTTGAAGCGGCAATACCACCAGAAGCAATGCTTAATGATAAAAACATTAATGCTGAGGTGAGCTCTAGATTAAGCAACGATGAATCAGCAATTTTTGTTCAAAACTCCACTATCAACGGCAAGGAATTTATTATTGATCCAACAACTGATCCTGCCTTTGTAGGTATGGACGAGACAGCTAATGATCCTCTTAAAGTCATTTCAGAAAATGCACAAGAAACAGAAACACCTTCTGAAAAAATTCTATATGAAACTAAATATTGTGATGAGTCTGATGAAGATGAAAAGCATGTTTGCTACAAAACTTTAAAAGTTGATATTGTTATTACTACACCAAGACAAGAGATTAAACGTTGGTATTGTCATGGTCACCAGCAGAAAAAAAAGAATTACAAACATAAGTGGACATATCATAGGGATAATAACGCAAATTGTAATAGAAGAGGATATTATCGATCAATAATTATACCGGAGAAATATAAAGAAGTTGATTCATGGAGCTCTGATTGCACAAGGTTAGAGGACATGGTTGATAGAGGTGGGTGCAATTATGAAAGCAAAGTTTGTACTGAACCTAATGAAACACGAATTATTAGCGGAAAATCAGTAACTCGAGCATGTTGGAAAGAAAAATACACATACACACGTGAGTATGTATCAAAAAATAATTGTCATGAATTAAGAGCGCGTGGATGCTTTCAAGAGGCGTCACAATGTATTAAATATGTGGGCGGTCGTTGCGTTGAAAGACGTCAAGAATATTTATGTCCAGTTAAAATATTACATGCTAATAGATCAAGGATTTCTGGATCAGATACCCCTTTTTGTTTAGACGGAAATTGTAAGTCTCAATCTTATGAGCCTAACAATGAGATGTTAGACGCTATTTCAAAACTCTATATTTTTCAAGAGCTTCAAAACCAAAAAACAATAGATGACGTATCAATCTTTAAAGGTGATCAAAAGAAATGCAGCAGATATTGTATGAGTTTTAAAGATTGTTGCAAAAAAGGAAAAGGATGGGGCGTTGATGCGGGTCTTGCTCAATGTAATGCAGTAGAGAAGGAACTTCGTGTATTAAGAGAAAAAAATCTTTGTCATCAAGTTGGAACCTATTGTCATAAAAAAGTTGCTGGACAATGCGTTCAAAAACGTACGTCTTTTTGTTGTTTTCCATCCAAAATAGCTAGAATTTTGCAGGTACAAGGAAGGCCTCAAATAGGACTTTCTTGGGGTAGTCCTAAAAAACCTCTTTGTCGTGGATTTACAGTTGATGAATTGACAAAAATTGATTTCAACAAATTAGATTTAAGTGAAATTTTTCAAGAAATATTAGAAAAATTTAAGGAAAAAAAACCCAATATAGATTCAGGAAAAATTATTCAAAACGTCGAATCAAGAATAAAAAATCAATTAGAAACCGTTAAAAAAGGGGGATTATAATGATAAGATTCTCTCTTTTTTTGTGGTTTTTTGCTTTTATTTCTTTTAAAACTCAAGCTGGTTTTTTTGATAGAAAAGCTGAAGGTTGGCATTGGTATGAAACAAAAAAAGAGGAAAGGAAGCCAGAAGAAAAAAAGAAAGATCAAAAGATGGCTTTTATACCTATAAATCCAACTAAATGGGTTGAGGAACAGCAAAAACAGTTAAAAGAGAGCCTTAATCTTGCATTATTTAATCCAAATTTTGAAAATGTAAAAAATTATCAAATCCTTCAAAAAAAAATGATGGATAGAAGTGAAAACTTCTCAGAAATGTGGCAGAAAGTCATATTTTCAACGCCATCGCTCGATGAAAATATGACTTTTCCTATAACGCAAGTTGGACGTCATGCTTATTTAGAAATTCAGCAGAAAAAGAAGAATGAACTTATTAAAAAAATATCAAAATCTTATGGTCTTTTCTTTTTCTTTAAAGGGGATTGTGCATATTGTCATGTTTTCGCGCCTATTGTTAAACAATTTGCACAAAAGCATAAATTAGAAATTATGGCGATCAGCCTAGATGGCGGTAAGATAGCCGAATTTCCAAATACAATACGAAATAATGGTGCCGCTCAAAAATTAGACATAAAAACAGTTCCAGCCCTTATTGCCGTTAATCCTTTAACACAAAAAATTCTTCCTATCAGTTATGGCGTTAATAGTATTGAAGATCTTGAAAATCGTCTTCTTCTTTTGGAGGAAAAATAAGTTATGAAAAAAATTATTTTAGCAATCATCTCTGTTTCTTTGTTTTTTAAGACATTGCCTTTAAAAGAATCATCTTTTGAACTAAATGCCTCTGGATTGCAGGGCAGTTTAAATGATTTTTTTAAAAATCTTGGATCACAAGCAAATATGTCGCGTCCTGGTGCTTATGAAGATCAGGCAGCAGGATATTACACAGGAGGTGGTGTATATCTTAGAAATCGCGTGAATAATGCGCAATTAATGAGCGTTGATTTACCTTCGTTTAAGGCTGGATGTGGTGGTATTGATTTATTTACAGGTGGGTTTTCATATATTAATTCAAGAGAACTTGTAAGCTCAATGAAACAAATAGCAGCAACGATGCCAAGTTATGCGCTGATGCTTGGCGTTCAAACAATATCACCTCAGATCTACAATATCGTTCAAGAATTGAATGGTCTGGCAAATACGATCAATCAAACAAATATCAATAGCTGCGAAGTTGCAGCAACTGCTTTAGCTGGTATTTGGCCACAATCTGACCAAGCAAACAGACATTTATGCTCTGCTATGGGGTCAAGTGGTGGTGCTTTTACAGATTGGGCGCAAGCAAGGCAAGGATGTGGGTCTGGAGGAAAAAGAAATGAAATTCTTGCTAATAAAAAAGATTCTTTTAAGGATATGTTTGTTGGAGAATATAATCTTTCTTGGATAGCCATTAATAAAAATGACTTTTTAAGTCAATCTTCTGACCTTGCACAATTCTTCATGGCTCTTTCAGGAACAATTATATCTAGAAATGCCGGTGACCACTTTCAAATGAGTTGGTATCCATCTCTTGCTGATAATGACACTCTCATTACTGCCCTTCTTGATGGAGGATCAACTGATATTTACAAATGTGATGAAACATCAAAGTGTTTATCACCCCTTAAAGACACATTAACTATTGCTCACGATAATGGTTTTGGCAACAAAGTGCTTGATATTCTTACTTCCATTCAGATCAAAATTGAGACAGATAGAGAAATTTCTGCAAGTGAGAAGGATTTTCTTAATACGACGAAATTACCTGTTTATAAGATGCTGAATGTAGCATCAGTTTACAAACGTGGTGCAACAAATCCATTGGATGTTAAGGATTATGCCGATCTCATCTCTTTAGACATCGTTTATCAATATCTTTCTGAAATATTGGATGTGATTGAGGACAGCACAATCCAGCTTAGAGCAAAGCAGGTTAGTGATCTTGAAATTCGTCAATTTATTAAAAACATTCGAGATGCAAGATCTAAACTCATTACAAAACGTACAACAGCTATTCAAAACCTTCAAGCAAACTTAACTTTCATTGAAAAAACACAAGTTATTGAAAAATATATCCAAGGTGCCGCTAGTCAACAAATTGGAGAAAAACGCTAATGGATTGTGTGATAACGACTTTTGGAGGGGGTGAAGTTTTTTATAACGTTTTTAATGCAATTGCAACACTTCTTAATGGAAATAATGGCATTATTAATACGTTGATATGGTGTGGCGCAAGTATAGGTCTTTTAATTGCTTTTAGTCGTACAATTGCTAAAAACAGTCTATCGCCTCTTTTGCTTAACTGGTTCGGACCGTTTTTACTTATTTTAACGCTTGTTATTGTGCCTAAAATGAGAGTTTGGATTATTGATCCTGTTTCAAATAGTACAAAAAAAGTCGATAATGTACCAGCAGGTATAGCAATTGTTGGTGGTACACTTAGTGGCATAGGTAAAGTTTTAACACAATTAATTGAGCAAGTATTTTCACTTCCAGACGATGTTCAATATCAGAACACTGGCGTTGCTTTTGCTTCTTCTCTTGTTCAACAAGCACGTATTTTTCATTTTACAGATGATAGTATGCAATCCTCTATGTACGAGTTTGTGAATAATTGCGTTCTTTATGATGCCTTACAGGGATCAAAATATACTTTTGATGATCTTAAAAATACAGATGATATTTGGGATCTTGTAGGTAGAAATGCCTCTCCTGCACGGTCTGTCATGTATCAAGAAAGTGGACAAAAATCGCGCATTCTAACGTGCAAAGAAGCTTTTACAAGATTGAATCAAAAATGGAATACAGAATTTAATCAATCTTCAAAAATTTTTGGAAAAAAAATATTTTCAAATGTAAAAAATGAGGAAGGAGCAAAAGCCCTTTTTCTTAAAAGTTTGCCTAGCACATATGATTATCTTATAGGTAGCAAAAATTCAGCCGAACAACTTTTACGTCAAAATATGATGATCTATAGCGTCGTTGATAGTCTTGAAAAAAAATCAACTTCTCTTGGTAATGCATCAAATTTTCCACTCAGAAAAGCCTATTTGCAACAAAGAGAAACACATAAATCTTTTGGAGCATTAGCTGCTCAAACATTGCCTACATTAAAAAATGTCTTTGAACTGATTTGCTATGTTTCTTTTATTTTTATCATTCCTTTCTTGCTGTTACCTGGTGGCACAAAAGCATTATTAAGATGGTTTCATATGATTTTATGGGTACAAATGTGGCCACCACTTTTTGCAATCTTAAATTTTATTATGAACGTAGCTGCTGCAAAAAGTAGCATCGCCGCCACCTCTGGGGTTTTATCAATTGCAACAACTGTTGGTATGACTGAAGCCAATGCTGATATTGCTGCTCAAGCTGGGTATCTCGCTCTCAGTGTTCCTGTAATTGCGTGGGCGATTATTCAAGGTGGCGTAAGCAGCTTATCTCAAGCACTTTCTTATGTAACTGGTGTTACACAAGGTGTTGCAAATAAAGCCGGTGAAGAAATGGTTCACGGGAATATGAGCATGGGTAATGTATCTCTTGGAACAGTGCAGGCTCATAATACAACTCAAGGTCAAACACTTAAATCACCAAGTCTTACGTCTGGCGCTATGCTATTTAATGATGGCCACATGAATTCAACACATAGCGCCGATGGATCTGTTATTCACAATGTAGGTGTATCTCAACTTCCAAGCAACGTTAACATGGGTGAAACTTTTAGTAACGCTTATACAAAAATGTCCAACCAGTCGGCCACCATGAGCCAACAACACAGTCAAGCCGCAAGTCAAAGTGAAGCGCAGGCTTCAAGACAGGTATACGATTTCGCAAATCATTTATCAAAATCTCAGAATTATTCAGATTCAAATAATACAAGTGAAAATGCAAGTGCACAACAATCAGCGAAGAAGTTGCTTTCAGCATCCGAAGATTTTGCAAAAAATCATAATATTTCGACAAATGAAGCGGCTGATCTTTTGATATCAGCCGGAGGTGGATTTAAATTTCTGGGTAATGGCGCAAAT
Source organism: Alphaproteobacteria bacterium (assembly GCA_030696155.1). Lineage (GTDB taxonomy): Bacteria > Pseudomonadota > Alphaproteobacteria > JAUXUR01 > JAUXUR01 > JAUXUR01. The sequence continues at coordinate 50,400 of JAUYSY010000055.1, forward strand.
ACACAAATGAAAGGATCATCGGCTGCTGGTAAACACAAATTAATTTCAGAGGCTCAAAATTATGCAAAACAAAATGGTCTTGATAAAACAACAAGTCACTTAATACAAGCATCTCAAGACGAACGTGTTTCAAAAAATGATGAACAAGGTAAACGTTATTCAGAGGGATTAAACCAATCTATAGAAAAAGCCACTCAACATAGAAAAGAAGAAAGTCTTTCTTTACAAAAATCAAATTCTTTCAGTGAACAAGCCCAAATGGCAAAGCAAAATTCTGCAGGTTTTACTCAAAATATGAATCAACAATATATTGAATGGCTTAAAGAACAATCTATTGATGGTAAAGGTTCAATGGGATCACAAGCAGCTCTTACCCTTGTCGCAAATGATCCCCATAAAAACAATATGTATCTTAATAGATTTGTAGAAGATCAGGTATCAAAGCAAGCTAATTATTTTGATCAACAAGGCATACAAAATACTCAAAGCATAGAAACACTACACAGCAATGCACATAAACCAAAAATGCAGCTACTTACTCCTACTGAACACCCTTATCAAAAAGCGGAATATTCAGGGCTTACACAAATACCTACAACAATTGATCAAAAGACATCAAATATTAGTACTAAAGCATCTAACGCTTTCAAAGATTCTAAAAACACAATTAACAATGAGGAAAAAGAGCAAATGCAAAAAAGAGCTCCAGTCATTGAAGAATTTAATATCAGAAAAGATTCCGCTTTAATGAAAACTGCAGGTGATACAGCTTATAAAAACGTCAAAGAAAGTTTAGAAAACGCCAAAAAATATAAAAAGACGCTTGATGTAAGAAATAAAAATAGAAAATAGAAATGCTAATGATTTTTAAAAATATAATTTGGACTCGCTGGATTTCGTGGATCATTAAAATTTCTATTTATATCGCCATGTGCAGTGAATCCTGTTTGAGAGCTAGATTCAATGTGTTTGTTAAAAATAGATTGATCACTTTGCATAATTTTGTAATTGAGCATCAAAAATTTTTCTTTTTTCAAGAAAAAATCTGTAATAGACCTACTTATAAAATACACGAGGATAAAAGACACATCCCAAAATAAATCATTACAAAATGTAGCAACTATAAAAGATAAACATATGCTAGATATTCTACAAAAAAATCTTATTTTAATAAATTCAGCAACATCATGTGAGGTTAAAGATGTTTTTTTAAAGGAATGTTTTTCCTCCATCAATATTTTTTTTTGTAATTTTAAAATAAAAAATTCTATAAAACTAATAAGAATTCCAAGGAAAATATACGTAAATAAAGCCGTAAATAAAGAATAAAGAACCAATGGTACATCAAAAAAATCGTCGAGCGCATAATAGAGAAAAACAAATACGGATAAAAAAGTTCTTACAATTTCAGTTATCTTATTTGTTAAGACTACGTTGTCTGCAATTTTTTTATGATTCATTTTTACACAATTTTCCTTAAAAATAGAAAAGGAGTTGAAAGTATGTACGATAATTTTACCAGAGGTGGTCAAATAGTACTACACAAAATACGGATGTTTTTCCAAATTTTTGTTAGAACAAGTATTATTGCTGCATTTATTTCATTTATTTTTTTTGGGTTAAAGTCTTACACAGATTATAAACCATATGAATATTATTTGTATTTTTCTTACATTTGGGCTGATTTAAAATTGTCTTTCGACGACTCTCACAAAATAAAGCAGAATTTTTGGAACGGGAAGGGTCAAACAAAAGAAGTTCCTTCTATAAGCATTCTTCGTAATAAAGCATTTAAAGAAAATACGCATAAGATTAATCAAACATTAATTAAAAATCTTTATCTCTCTATCCTAGCATGGATATGTATTTTTATTTTTACAGCCATCTTTTGGATATGGCGTGGAAAGATTCTTTCTGAAAAGAAGCATCTCAGTGGCGGCAAAAGAGTTAATGATAGGCAACTTTCAAAACTCATTAAAAGAAAGGATTCATCAAAAATTAAAATTGCAAACATACCTGTGCCTCAATCTGCATTAAAAACACATTTTTTGGTAACAGGGACAACAGGTAGCGGCAAAACAAATTGCCTCCATGAGTTTTTAGAACAAATAAGAAATCAACATCAAAAGGCAGTTGTTATTGATCTAACAGGCGAGCTTGTTTCCTGTTATTACCGTCCTGAAAAGGACTTCATCCTAAATCCATTCGATGAACGCTCTCAAAACTGGAATATGTGGAGCGAATGCGTTACCCCTTACGATTTTGATGATTTGGCCGAAAGTATGATCCCCGATAATTTACAAGATCCTTTCTGGGCACAGTCTTCAAGAATTTTGCTTTCTGCTGCAGCTCAAAAATTTAAAGGCAAAAACCCTTCTATGACAAAACTCCTTGATGTTCTTTTAAAATCTTCTCACAGTGAATTCAGTGATTTTTTTAAAGACACAGATGCTTTTTCATTTGCTTCTAGAGATGCAGAGAAAACTGCGGCCTCCATCAGAGCAACGGTTTCAGCAAATCTGCATTGCTTTAAATATCTTGAAAATAACGAAAATAGCTTTTCTGTAACAGAATGGGTTCAAAACAATCAAGAAGATACTTGGTTGTTTATTACAACTCTTCCAAGTCAACGAGCTGCTCTTCGACCTCTTTTATCCTCTTGGACAAATATTGTATTTAAGGCTTTAATGGCTCTTAGTCCTGATCCAAAAAGACAATTATGGTGTATTGTTGATGAATTACCAGCGTTAAATAAACTTCCAAAACTCGCCACTTTTTTAGCAGAAGCACGTAAATATGGTGGTTCTCTAGTCTTAGGACTTCAAGATATTCCACAACTCGATAAAATTTACAGCACTCATGAAGCCAAATCCATCATCGGTCTTTGTAATACGAAAGTTATTTTTAGAGCAGGAGATGCAGACACAGCAAAACGTCTCTCACAATTATTTGGGGAGAGTGAGATTTCTGAAATTGTTAAAAATGTTTCCTTTGGAGCAAATGAAATAAGAGATGGTATATCAATGTCTGAACATAGAAAGCTTCAACCACTTGTAACACCTACAGAATGTATGAATCTTGATCCTTTGGAAGCCATTATAAAA
>JAUYSY010000061.1 GCA_030696155.1 Alphaproteobacteria bacterium
TTTTAGGCATGAGATTTGAGGTGATTTTTGATGCCGAAAATTTCGACAGATAATTGTTTTACCTTAGAAATTTTTGGTTCAAAAAGCGACCAAAGGTCATCGGCTAAAAACGGTAGTTTCAGATTATTTGGGTATATGTTCTAAAAAGGCAAGATTATGAATCGCTCTAAGCGTATAATTTTGCCTTGACTTTATATTTCAGTGATTTAAATATGGTGAATCCGTAACCATCTGAAATAATTTAAGAGAATCTTGAATTGCGACTCAATATTGCACATTGTTTAGTTTTTATGTTTGTATTTCTTACAAATAAAGTTTCATTTTCTGATCAATATAAAGATGATTGTCTTTTTGAAAAACAAGAACCTCAGAATCATCCACATGAATTCACCCATATGTATGATGAAGAAAAGAATAGCTTAGCTGTTTTGAAAGATGGATTATGGTTTTGTTCTATTGTTTTACCCAATGCAATAGAAGCAATATTAGATGGACCTATCTGTATGATGTTTTTTGTCAAAGAAATAAAAAATGAAAACTATTTTATTGCAGAATATTATAAACATAATATACTCAATCTTTTTCATGGTGATTCTATTATGTTTTATTGTGATTTGTTAAGAAAATTACGTCGTTTGAAATTATATATTTTTGATAAAGAACAAGAAAATTTATTTTGTGAAGAAAATATCGACTGTTTTATTAATCTGCCAAAAGATGCATATAAACCTTGCAGACATTTAAAATTAGAAATTGAGAATCCCAATACAAAGAAACTTGATTATATTCGAATAGAACTTCCTGAAGATTGAAAGATATCGAATTCATTTAATACGTGCATTTACATTGGCTCAATCCAATGCGCATTTGTAAATTGATGTCGACACCATGTCGTTTGACGTTTAGCAAATTGTCGGGTTTTTATTTGGGCTAATTCAATCGCCTCCCCTAACATTAAACCGCCTTCTATATATAATTTTAGCTCCTTATATCCAAGAGCCTGGGTTACGCTTGCTGTTTCAGCTATATTCTGCTGCATTAAGTTATTCACTTCATCAATCGCGCCCATATCCACCATTTTAAGAAAACGCGTATTACAATTTTGATATAATTTTTCTCTTTCAGGACATAAAACGGTCACGTCAAATGTATAAGGAAACGTTTTCTTAGGCAGACTTTGCCAATATGAAAGTGGTTTTAATGTTGTTTGATAAACTTCCAAACCACGCATAATGCGTTGTTGATCATGAGGATGTAATTTTGCAGCTACAATAGGATCATACCACTCCAATTGTTTGTACATATAATCAAGACCATAAATCTGAAGATCATCTTTTAATTTTACACGCATTTCAGGATCCGCATCTGGCATTTCAGAAAGACCTTGAATCAAGGCCATTAAATAAAAACCACTCCCCCCCACTACATAGGGTTTTTGTCCATTATGTAAAACAGTTTCAATTTCTTTTGCAGCAAGATTCGCCCAAATACCCGCTGTACATTGTTCTGTATGGTCTAAAATCTCGTAAAGTCTATGTGGCACCATTTCTTTTTCATGCTCATTAGGACAAGCCGTTAAAATGGGCAAATCTTTATAAAGCTGCAACGCATCTGCATTAATAATTACACCATTATCTTTCAAAGCCATATCAAGGGCTAATGCGGATTTACCGCCAGAGGTTGGACCTGTGATTACTACAACTCTATCCATTACAATTTCCATACATTAAATCAGCAACTAACCGCCCTATGATCTAATTTGTCGTCATCCTTCTTCCTACGTCCCGTGGCTTGGCGGGATCCAGAAAACATCTAAGAAAGATCAATAACTAACTAAAGTTCCTTCTGCAGCATGGATCCCGCGGACAAGCCGCGGGACGTAGGAGGAGTGTGTTATTCCACTATACCAAAAGCACACGCCGTTCCGGTTCTCACCCTTCCTAAACTTTGCCACATAATCTGGGCAGTTTTTATAAAGTTAAGAACTTTTTCGATCATATATCGTATTCAAATAATCACCTATTTTGGTAACCATCATAACCAATAATATCAACATGATACCTGGAAAAAGACTAACCCAATAAGCTTTGTTTAAAAAATAGGCATAACCTTGCGCAATGAATAGACCTAAAGATGGCTCGGTTAAGGGAACACCAACGCCCAAAAACGATAAAGCAGATTCAAGAGCAATTGCACGGGCTAATTGATATGAAAAAACAACAATTTGTGGCGGTAATGCATTAGGCAATAAATGTTTACAGACGATATAAAAAGAAGATAATCCTAACAATCTTGCAGATAACACATATTCTTGACGTATTTCAGCTTTTGCAATAGAACGCGCCGTTTGTGCAAAATAGGCCCACTGCCCTAAAACAAGCGCCGCAATTAATGGCAAAAAACCGTGACCCAAAAATGCAATCAATAAAAGCGCAATTAAAAAGCTTGGGATACTCAGTTGAAGTTCAGTCACACGCCCCAAAATTTTTTCTACCATACCGCCCTTATAAGCAGCATATACACCCAAAAAAGTACCAAAGGCAAAAGCAAAAAAAGTACTGATACCCGCTATTATAAAACTAGTTTGAAGGCCATATAAAAGACCACTAAACATATCCCTGCCAAATTCATTCGTGCCTAAAATGTGACCTTGGCTGAAAGGCTTCAAAAATAAATGTTCTAAATCAGAAAAGTGCTTGTAATCATAAGGTAAAAAAAATGGCAAAACAAAAGAAGCTGCAAGAACGACAAAAAGACCTATCAATGAAGCTTTACCCCAAAAACTAGAGCTTTCAGCACTAACAAATTTAGAAATCATGCCCATCTTTTTTCTCGGAGCCTAGGATCAATAAAACGATGAATAATATCTAAAACCAAATTCATAATGGCGTAAAACAAACCCACAAAAATCACAAAAGCAATCACCATAGGACGGTCTAATTGCAACAGAGCATCAATAAGCAACTTTCCTAACCCTGGCCAAGCAAAAACGGATTCAGTGATTACAGCCGACAATAAAAGACTTCCAAACTCTAAACTAAACACTGTTGAAATAGGAAGCATTAAATGCTTAACAATATGTTTTTTATAGATAATAGATTCAGATATGCCGCGCGCACGTGTAAAATAAACAAAAGATTTCTGTGCAACATTACCTGCAAAATGACGCGTAAGTCTTATAAAAAGCGCCACCTTAAACATCATTAACACAAGAACAGGCAACACTAAATGTCTAATGCCATCGATCGTTAAAAAACTTAAACCCCAAAAAGTTTCGCCCCGACCAATAGAAGGAAGCCAATGCAATTGTGCCGCAAATAACGTTACAAGCATTAAACCCAACCAGTAAACGGGGAAACTCATACCTAATAAAGCATAAAACTCTATCCATTTTGCACCTTTTCCTTCAGGAAAACGCGCTGCATAAAGACCTAATTTCACGCCAATAATACATGAAAATAAAAGAGCCAAAAGCGTAAGTTCTAAAGAAGCTGGCAAACGTTCCAAAATAATATCAAAACATGATGTTCCAAAAACAAATGATTTGCCTAAACTTCCTGAAAAAAGACCTTTAATAAAAGTAGCATATTGCGTTAAAAACGAACCATCTAGACCTAATAATTTTCGTGCAGCATCAATTGATGCCCCCTGCCCTTGTTCAGGCATTAATAATGCAATGGGATCACCAATATAATATACACCCAGAAACACAACGAATGTAAGAATAAGAAGCATTACTAACGTTAAAATAACGCGTTGCGTAAAATATAAAATCATTTAATTTTTAAATTTTTTGACATTCATGGCAATCGTATATTCATCCATCCTAGGTTCAAAAGTCAAACTTTCTTTACCTGCCCAATTCGCAATCGAAAAATAAAGTGGAATAATCGCTAAATCTTCAACAACGACTCGATTTGCCTTTTTGAGTAATTCTTCACGTTTAACGTCATCCATGGTTTCAAGGGCTTTTTCGATCATCACATCTAGTTCTTGATTTGCATAACGTCCGCGATTAAAAACACCATGGCCTTCCTTCATATCAAAACGATGAAATAAAGCTTGTAAAGGACTTAAAGATTCGCGACCAACCGGCCATCCGCCTAAACTTAAGCTAAAATCACCCTTTTGAGAACGCGAAAAGAAAACATTTGAAGGTAATATTTCGACTTTTGCTTTAATTTTTATTTGTTCAAGCATTGATGCTATCGCCTGAACAATTTTGGCATCATTAACATATCTACCAGACGTCGAACTAAAAACTACCTGAAATCCTTTTTCATATCCAGCTTCCTTCATTAGTTGTTTTGCTTTTTCAATATCTTGAACATGCGCTTTTAAATCTGGATTAAATCCTGTGGCGCCCTCAATTATTAATTGACCCGTTTGTTTTCCATGATTGCCCAGATAATGCTGAATCAAAAATTCTCGATTAATAGCATATGACAAGGCTTCTCTAACACGTTTGTCTTGAAAAGGATTTTTGGTTAATGCTTTTCCATCCATATCTAAAACATAAGGCGAAATTTTATTTCCTAAATCCATGCATAAATACATCAAACGACTTGGGATGGTAGCAAATAATTTAAATTTTGATGTCTCTTTAAAGCGATACAATTCTTCAACAGGCACCGTTTCAATAAAATCAAAATCACCTGCTAACAGCGCATTAAATCGTGATATATCCTGGGGAACTGGCTTAAAAATAACTTTATCCCAAGGTTCTTTATTACCCCAATAATCATTATTTTTTTCGATAATAATGTCCTGGCCAGGACGCCATGAAACAAAACGATATGGACCAGTTCCAACAGCTGTTTTAGCTTGATTGAAATCATGAGAATCAAGATTCTCACCTAATGAATGTGGCAGAATTCCAATCATCGCTATATCCCAAGCAAGCAAAGGATAAGGCTTTATACTTGATATTTTTATTTTATGCGGGTTTACAATTTCAACTTTATCAATAAAGCGAATATAGGTTTTATAACTTTCCAAAGGTCCAATACCTTTTTGAATACGATTAATCGTATAAACAACATCTTTAGCTTCAAAAACCTGATTATTATGAAATTTAACGTTTTCGCGTAATTTAAATTCCCAAATCAAATCAGATTGTTTTTCCCATGACAAAGCAAGCCCAGGTAATAATTTTTGATTATTATCCTGCTTCACTAAAGATTCAAACATATGGGAAGCCATCGCTGAATTTGGACCACTTACATGAAAATGAGGATCAACAGACGTAATGTCAGCACGCAACCCAATACGAAGATCTTCAGCTACAGCTTGGGTATTTATGCAGAAAGATAATAAGAATAAAAGTTTTTTCATAACGAGAACTTTCTTAATATTTGCATGTTGTAAAAATAGTTATAATTTTCAAACCAACAAAAAAACTGGCCACAACAAAAAAAACTGCCCAAATTATGGAGCAAAGTCTAGAAAGGTAGAGAACCGGAACGGAGTGTACTACTTTGTACATGAGTACCGGAAGCGGATACCTGACGACGAATTTGCCCATAGGGTGGGTAGTTTATTGCCAAGGAAGCACCAATGCGCTAACAGGAACCAGATTATATCCTTTTTTCATAAGCGTTGGAATCCATTTCTCCAAGGCATTTAATGTATCATCTTTAGGATGCCCAATTGCAATGGCGATTCCATTTTTTAAAGCGATATCTTCAACTAATTTTAATTGAATTTCAATGGCTTTAAGCGTTGGATCATGATCTAAAAAAACATCGCGTTCAATACAAGGCACTTTACATTCTTTTGCAAGTTCTGACACCAACGATTTCATTGTTGTTTTTGAATCTAAAAAAAACAATTTTCGTGATTTTATATCCGCCATTACTTTTTGAAGAGGTTCCTTCGATGACGTAAATTTACTTCCCATGTGATTGTTAATACCAATATAACCATCAAACTGAGATAAGTGCCAATGAAGATGTTCTTTCAAATCCTTATCACTTGATTTAACCAATAACGACTTAAGGCCAGCATCTTTTCCAGAATCTGCTTCCATTGGTACATGCACTAATAATTCGTGACCTTTGTCTCGCGCAATTTTTGTTTGCTCCTTAATTTTGCCAGCATAAGCTAAAAATGAAAGCGTCACTTCTTTAGGTAATGCAATTGCACGTGCTGAGCGATTAAAATCAACACCAACATCATCGATCACAATCGCAATTTTAGGTCCTTTTTGTTCTGTGAAAACAGGTTGCATCATCGCAATTTTAGGATCTAATGTAAAAACTTCAATTTTAGGTTTTTCTTCAGGCAATACATTTTTGAGCTGTTCAGTTGCTACAGCAACTTCATTTGATGGTTTTGTTTCTTGCAGAATGTCTTTTGGAGAATCCGATGACAACGATTTTTCATTTGAAGGCTTCACTTCAGGCACGATATCTTTAGGTGATTGAGTCAATGACGGCACTTTAGAAACAGGTTTTATTACTGCCGGTTTTTTTTCTACAGTTTGAGTAGATTCTTTTTTAGCATTTGCTTTTTCAAAAAAAACATATAACGACACAAACAAAAAGCCGCCCACAAAAAGAAAAGCCAAAGCATATAAATACGGCTTTAAATTAAAATCTCCCCGATGATTTTTTTTACGTCCTGCCGTTGATTTACGGGTTGCTTTATAGGAAGACTTACTTTTCTTTGTTGTTTTTTTAGGTTGTGGCTTTTTAGGCATTTTGAATCCATTCAATGCGTAATATAAAAATATGTTCTTTGAACATGAGATCAAACCATACCCTAATTTTAGCTTCAAGAAAATACTTGCAAAAATGAATCAAATCAGGACATATGAATATAGTTTTGTGAATACACCCACAATGCAGGATCGGTATTACATTATATAAAGAAACCTTATGTTTCCGTCGTTGCGATGAGCCCCAAATTAAATAGGGCGAAGAAGCAATCCAGAAAAATAGCCCTTTAAAATCTTCATGTAGATTTTTAACTGGATTGCCACGCGGCTCCTTTTTAAATTTGGGCCGCTCGCAACGACGGACCTTTCGATTTTTAATAAATCTATTTCCGAGTTCGCACAACCTGTTTTAAACTAAAAACCATGCGCTTGTAGCTCAGTAGGATAGAGCACAGGATTCCTAATCCTGGGGTCGGAGGTTCGAATCCTCTCGGGCGCACCATTTAGTGATTAATTTCATCTTTTTTTATGGAAGTAATTTCTAATCGAGGAAGATGCATAGTTGGATAATTTTTTCCCATTATTGAAATTTCTAATAATACGGATTCGTACTGCGTTATATCAGCCAATTCAGCTAATTCATCAGGTTTAAAAAACAATCTTTTATAAACACCCACTTTTTCACCAATACTAAGAGCACAATCTACAGAGGTTATTTTCCAGTCTTGAGGAATAAAAGCATCAGTTTCATGTTCTCCACTTAGAATTGCAAAACCATTAGCAGGATTTATTTTGCATTCTACAAAATGACCATCTTGATTATTGAATTTAAGAGAAATTTCACGAATAGCATATAATTTACTTATTATATCTTTGTTTTTTTGACAATCGCATCTTGAACATACTTCGCATAACTGATTGTAGTGACTGTTCATTTTCACCAAATGATTATAGTTACAAAAATCAGCAATGCTGACACCAATCCTAACAGCCTCTGACGGTGAGGTAAACGCACTGAAAAAAACACTCAATATCGCCAATGTTTTAAATATCTTCATAATGAACCTTATTTTTGCATTAATTTGAGCCTGTCTCAAAATTGAATGGCAAACTATAAATATCAAACAAATATTTTTCAAACTATTTTTATATAAATATTTAAATTATTTTTTTTCTCTGGGGGGAACAATAATAATTGTTCTTTTTTGATCACCTATTTGCTTTTCAGGCAATCCCATTAAAATAATTTTTTCTTGAGGATCAGAAAGACCTAATTTATAACGAATTTCCTCATCCAACATATCCGGATCAAGATGTTTAGGACTTAAAAGACCAGTTTTTGCTTCTTTAAATGCCAATTTTTTGTTTAAAGCATCACGTTCCTTTTCATAAACAATTTTTTGATCTTTAAGCTTAAAATAAACACCAATGCCGCGACTTCCATTCATTAAATGCACAGCAAAATACGTCACAAGCATTATACTTGTGAACGGCAAAATGAGACTTGGTAAACGCTCTTTTATTTTATCAATAGTGTGCATTTGTCCATAATAGTATAAAAAACATTATACTTCAAGGTGCTCCGAACAATTTCACTGCTCTGTCGCAATACTTAAATTTACATGAGACAGTTGCCATTGTTTTTTTTAAAAAAATATATATTTGTTGATTTTTTTATATTCCTTTTTTTTACCTACGTTTTCTAAAACAATTAAAAAAAAAACAAAAAAACAGTTTTTTTTGCATTAAAAAAATGCTAGAAGTAAATTCGGATTTTTTATTTAAAACGATGATATGTTTCACCGTAAAACACCAAACTTTTTGTGGAGAATGTCATGCTTAGACAGCCCAACGTAGCTATTATCGGATGTGGATATTGGGGCAAAAACCTTGTTCGTAACTTTCATACACTTAAATCTCTAGCCGCTGTTTGCGATGACAATCCTGAAACAGCAGAATCTATGTCAAAGCAATTTCATGTCCCCTATTTAACATTCCACGAAATTCTTTTGAACAAAGAAATTGATGGCGTTGTTATTGCAGCTCCAGCTATACAACATTACACGCTCGCTAAAAAAGCACTTCTTGCAAACAAGCATGTTTACGTTGAAAAACCACTTTCGTTAAATCTATCACATGCTAAAGAATTATGTGAGCTTGCGCGTTCTAAAAATTTAAGACTAATGGTTGGTCATCTTTTGCAATATCATCCTGCTTTCTTGAAATTAAAAGAGATTGTTCAAAGGGGTGATTTAGGTCGTCTTCAATATATATATTCAAATCGTCTTAATCTTGGTAAAATCCGACGTGAAGAAAATATTTTATGGAGCTTTGCCCCCCACGACATTTCTATGATTTTATCACTTGCAGGCGAAATGCCTACTGATGTAACAGCTATATCAGCTACACATCTTCACAAAACAGTCGCTGATATTACAACCACACATCTGACTTTTAGCTCAGGTCTTGCAGCACACATTTTTGTATCCTGGCTTCATCCATTCAAGGAACAAAAACTTATTATTGTCGGTGAAAAAGGAATGGCCGTTTTTAATGATAGTAATTCTTGGGAAGAAAAACTACAATTATACCCTCACAAAATTGAATGGGTAAGTGGCGTTCCTTCTCCTTTAAAAGCCGAAGTTGAATATATTCCTATCAAACCAGATGAGCCTCTTACACTTGAATGCCAACATTTCTTGGATTGCATTCAGACAGGAGAAACACCTCGAACAGATGGCGAAGAAGGTGTTCGTGTTCTCGAAGTGCTTTATAAAGCAGAGCTATCAATGCAAGAACCTACAACAAATGTTATTCCTTTACAAAAAGACATTTTTATTCATGAAAGTGCATATGTTGATCAACCTGTTGAAATTGGTATTGGTACAAAAATCTGGCATTTCTCACATATTTTAGGTCAAACTAAAATCGGTAAAAATTGCGTCATCAGCCAAAATGTTATGATTGGACCTAATGTTGAAATTGGCGACAATTGTAAAATTCAAAACAATGTAAGTCTGTACAAAGGTGTCATTCTTGAAGATGGCGTTTTTTGTGGCCCCTCTTGCGTCTTTACGAATGTCAACACGCCACGCGCAGAAGTTGAACGTAAGGATGATTTTTTAGAAACACGGATAAAAAAAGGCGCAACAATTGGTGCTAATTCAACAATCGTTTGTGGCAACACAATTGGTGCTTATGCCCTCATAGGCGCAGGATCTGTGATTACCAAAGATGTACCTGATCACGCTTTGATGGTTGGCGTTCCAGCACGTCAAATTGGTTGGGTAAGCCATTCAGGTGAAAAACTTGGGAATGATCTTATTTGTCCACGTGAAAATCGCCAATATAAAATTGATAATAATCAATTGATCGAAATTCAAAAAGTTCAAAAGCTACACAAAGCAGGATAATAAAAATGCAACCAATACAATTTATTGATCTTAAAGCACAACAAAAAAACATTCGCCAAAAGCTTGATATAGCCATTCAAAAAGTACTTGATCATGGCATCTATATCATGGGGCCCGAAGTTAAAGAACTTGAAGCTAAACTTTCAGCATTCTGCGGCGCAAAACACACTATTTCTTGCTCCAACGGAACCGATGCCATTGCATTTGCTTTAATGTGCAAAAATATTAAAGCTGGCGATCACGTGCTTGTCCCATCCTTTACATTTGCAGCAACAGCAGAAGTTCTTGCATGGTTTGACGCTATCCCAGTTTTCGTAGATGTTGATCTTAAAACTTTCAACATGTGCCCAAATCATCTTGAAGCAACAATCATAGATGCAAAGAAAAAAGGGCAACGCCTTACAGGTATTATTACTGTTGATCTATTTGGCCAACCTGTTGATTATGAAGCAATCAACAAAATTGCTCAACATCATGATTTATGGATCATTGATGATGCAGCACAAGGTTTTGGTGGCAGCTTAAAAGGTCAAAAAGTTGGAACACTCGCTGAACTTACAACAACTAGCTTTTTTCCTGCAAAACCATTAGGTTGTTATGGTGATGGCGGCGCTATTTTCACAGATAATGATGAATATGCTGCACTCATGCGTTCTATTCGTGTCCATGGTCAAGGAAGTGATAAATACGACAATGTGCGCATTGGTATGAATGGTCGTCTTGATACAATTCAAGCAGCTATTCTTCTTGAAAAGCTCGCCATTTTTGCTGAAGAACTTAAAAAACGCGATCAAATTGCACAACGTTATTCAAATGCTCTTAAAGATTGTATACAAACACCTCATTTAATTGATGGTGCATTTTCAGCTTGGGCACAATATACGCTGGTGATCCCTAACCGTGATGAAGTTGCGCAATCTCTAAAAGAAGTTGGCGTTCCTACTTTTGTATATTACCCAATGCCTTTAAATCTACAAACAGCCTATAAACATTATCCTGCTGGTCCAAATGGTACACCAAACGCTGAAAAGCTTGCAAAACAAGTTCTAAGTTTACCAATGCATCCTTATTTGGATGAAAAAACACAAGATTACATTATTGAGCAAACGCGCACCATCCTTCTAAAAAAAGCTGCGTAATATTGTTTTATAGGACCTGGGTTGCGAGCTATGGAGCTGTGTGGCAATCCGTCCTAAATCAATATTTATAACTTGTTAAAATGTTTTTTCTGGATTGCTTCTTCGCCCCATTTAATATGGGGCTCATCGCAAGGACGAACCTATTAATTTTAATCAATCTGATTTCACGTTCGTATTATTAACACCTTACTCTCTCAAGAAACGTTATTAACATATAAGAAGAGATCCTTTGATAAATGTCAGATCCTTTTGCAAAAAACCAAGAAAATGATACAAACTTTGGATTCAAATCAGTAAGTTTTGACGAAAAGAAAAAACTCGTTCAAAACGTTTTTGATTCTGTTGCACCAAAATATGATTTAATGAATGATTTAATGAGTCTTGGCCTTCACCGCGCCTGGAAGAAATCATTTGTTAATATGATCACACTTCAAGTCAATGATCACGTTCTAGATATGGCAGGTGGTACAGGGGACATTAGTTTTAAGCTCTATGAAAAAGCTAAAAAACAACATGCAAATATCCACATTACAAATGCTGACCTTACGTATCATATGCTTAAAACAGGTATTGACCGCGCTATCGATCGTGGTATTTTAAATGGTATTAATTATGCCAACACTGATGCACAATTCCTTCCCTTTTTAGACGAAACATTCTCCCACTATGTTATCTCTTTCGGTCTTCGTAATGTTCCCTCACGCGCAAAAGCACTTAGTGAAGCAAAACGAGTCCTTAAAAAAGGGGGGAAATTTTACTGTCTTGAATTCAGTCATATTTTTCTATCCCCTATTCAAAAAATATATCAAAATTATGCTTTTAAATTCATTCCTAAATTAGGCGAAAAAATTTCAAATGATAAAGCTTCTTATCAATATCTAGTTGAAAGCATCGAAAAATTTCCCAAACAAGAAGATTTAGCTTTAGAATTACGCCAAGCAGGATTTGATAACGTTAATTTTCGCAACCTGTCTTTAGGATTGGTTGCTATTCATTACGGCACAAAGCTGTAAAAACTAAATAATTACAAACATATTAAGAATTTATATTCAAGTTTTCTATACCCAAATGATTTGAAAATGCCGATTTTTAGGCATGAGATTTGAGGTGATTTTTGATGCCGAAATTTTCGACAGATAATTGTTTTACCTTAGAAATTTTTGGTTCAAAAAGCGACCAAAGGTCATCTGCTAAAAACGGTAGTTTCAGATTATTTGGGTACATATCATTCTTCAAAAAAACCAACTATTAAATCCAATGATCCCAAAAATATGACAACATTATTGACAAAATAGTTTTATTAAAGTAAAAGTATATAATCATTTAAAAATTTAAAAGGGAAACAAATGAATAAATTATATATTTTATTTGCATTGATACTTTTTGCAAGCACTACTTACGGTGTTTCAAGATTTGATCCTATCTTAAAAGAAATTATTAAATATCAAGAATTTGAAATTGAAGCTAAAGAGTATCGACATCAATTACTTAATAAGAAAAAAGTTACAAATCTTGATACAAAAGAAACAATATATAATCTTAAAGAAAAAAATGAATTAAAAGAAAATGATGATGATATTTTTATTGAAAAATTATATTTTTTTGCAAAAGAATCTATAAAAAATGATGATAGTGCTATCAATTTTTTTGAATTTCTTCTTGAAAACAGATTGGAAAAATTTATTTATTACTCTTATAAAGCAACCGAAACCCTTCTTACAACAAACGTAGCCTTACCACCTCAAGATATTGAGTTATTTAATCAATGTAATCACCACGATATAGAATATTCTACACTAACAAGAATCACAAATATTGAGAGATATCAACTAATTGTTTCTTTAATTAAAAAATTATTTCAAATTCTTTCCATTGATGAATTAACCAAAAAATCAATTAATTTATTATGCGCATCTCCTGCTCTTTGGGATATACTCCAAAACAAAACAACTAATTTAGGACATGAAGATCAATCAGGTGGTTACATTAAAGTTAAAGTTTATATGGAATATTTTAAATGTGATATGGCACAAGCCCTATTAAAAATCATGCACAGAACACGTTGCCCAAAATGGGAAAAAAATAAAAAAAATTATGATGTATATTTATATGAATCACATTTTATCCCTAAAAAGAAATTCATCGAATCTAAATTACTTGGCGCTAATGGCCGTGGCATGTTTTTTACACTCACAGATTATGAAAATGGTGAATGCGATGATTTACCTTATCCAGATTTTCTTAAAACCCAACCTGAACACCCTTTTCTAGAATCAGAAAGTTTTTTTGATACGTTTGACTTTAATCTACTTTCTGATGAAGTTGATATACCCGCAAAAATAAAACTTTCACCAACTGAACACATTTGCAACAATACAAATAACATTCAACCAATAGATACGTTACCAGAAAAATCAGAAAACATAATTGATCATTCAGAACCTATTATCGACAATGAGATTATTTTAGATAATAAAAAAATTGATATTATAGATGATGAAGATTATCTTCCTCCATCTGGCATTCGAAAATTCCATAACCTTATGCCTGAGGCGCCCTATCCTCCAATTAATCTTAAGAAAAAAGACCAACGTTTTATTGATACAATTTTTAATTCTAAAACATCCCATACAATAAGTTATGGCGAATTCAAAAAATTTTGGAACAAAATGAGCTGTCAAATTATTGAAAACACTGGATCATCCCATAAACAATTAATAGGTCCTAACGGTGATGCTCTTTATGGTGTTTCAGCACATAATGATGCCCATACTTATGGCAAGAACACGATTAAGTATTTCCGTGCAGCGCTTTATTATATTGGCTGCAGACCTAGCTGATAAATCAATATGCGCAAATGATCTCTAAATGATAGTTTTCGCAACATAATTAAAACACTTAAATAAGATAAAATCATCATTTATACATTGAAAAAAATATAATTAATATATTATTTTAAAATTTAAAGGAAAAACAAATGAAAAAACTATTCATTTTTATAGTATTATTAACTTTTGCAAACTCTTCGCACGCTGTTTCGCGCTTTGATCCAATCTTAAAAGAAATTATCAAATATCAAGAATTTGAAAATGAAACAAACAATAAAATAAAAAACAATGAACAATTATATGCTAATGTAATAAATAAAAACTATTACGACCATAGATTTGTCCAAGAATGTAGAGATGAATTCATTACTGAACTATATAACAATATCATCAAACTTCAAAATAGCAAAACAACAGGATCTGATTTTTTTAAATATCTTCTTAAAAAACGATTAGAAGGCTATATCTATAACCCTTCAAAAAGATTAGAGGATGGTATCGCAACCAATATACCATTTAATGATTTTTTATTTAACTCATGGATAAAACTACATAAAGCCCAACAATATTACGATTACAATAAATTTGCATCAAAAAATGATAACAAACGATACGAATTAATCGTTAATTTAATAAAGAAAACATTTCAATTGCTTTCTATAGAAGAATTAGATAAGAGAACAATAAAATTAATTCGTGCTTCTCCTTCTGTTTGGAATATACTTCAAAATAAAACTTTTAACTTAGGAAATTATGATGAAGCTGGAGGTTATATTAAAGTTCAAACTTATATGCAGCATTTTGGCATTGGTATTAATGAAGCCATCAAGAAAATTCAAAACAAAGAAAGCTGCCCAAGTTGGAATAAAATAAAAAACAAAACTGATTTGTATTTATATGAATCACACTTTATTCTTAAGAAAAGATTTATAGAGTCTAAATCACTAGGTGCTAATGGCAGTGGTATGACTTACACCATTACAGATTATGAGGCAGGAGAATGTAATGATTTACCCTACCCTGATTTTCTTAAAATTCAACCTGAACAACCTTTCGTAGAACTTCCTAATTTTTTTGATACATTTGACTTTAATTTATTTTCTGATGAAATTGAAACATCCGAAAAAACAATACCTCAACCAGATGAAAAATCCATGGAATCTGAAAATAATAATAACAATACAAATAACATCCAACAAACAGATAAGTTAGAAGAAAAATCAAAAAACATAATTGATAATTCAGAACCTGATATTAACAACAATATTATCGACAACAACACGAAAAATGAAATTGCAGATGATGAAGACTATCTTGCACCTTCTGGCATTCGAAAATTCCATAACCTTATGCCTGAAGCCCCCTATCCTCCGCTTAACCTTAAGAAAAAGCATCAAAAATTTGTTGATAGAATTTTTAATTCTAAAACGTCGCATACAATAAGTTATGGTGAATTTAAAAAATTCTGGAGTAAAATGGGTGGCAAAATTGTTGAAGACACGGGATCTTCCCATAAACAATTAATCGGCCCTAAGGGCGACGCTCTTTATGGTGTTTCTGCACATAATGATGCGCATACTTACGGCAAACAAACGATTAAATATTTTCGTGCAGCACTTTATTATATTGGGTGCAGACCTAGCTGATAAATCAATATGCGCAAATGATATATAAATAGTCATTTGCGCAACAGACTGTTCAACATAAAAAAAACTATGTTTTTTGTTGAAAAAATTAATTTAATACTTAAAGGAAACACAAATGAAAAAACTATACATTTTATTTGCATTTTTAATTTTTGCAAACCCTTCATACAGCGTTTCACGCTTTGTTACTATTCTAAAAGAAATAGACAAATTTGAGCATTTTGAACATGAAGCAAATTGCCAAACAATAAAAGAGGGTGAAAAATTTGAAAATCTTGGCAATAAAGAAAAAAATGAATATTTAAATTTGAAAGAAAAAAAAATAAAAAAAGATGGATCTTTCAATAAACAAATGAATGAATTCATTGAAAGCCTAAGAAATTATGCCGATAAACTTATAAAAAATGAGATATCTGGATGCGATTTTTTAAAATACCTTCTTAAAACACGATTAAAAAGTTTTGTGTGCAAACCTGCATATCTATTAGAAAACACACAATCATTATTTGATCCAACCCTCCCTGTACCATTTAATGGTTTTGTATTTAACGCATGGACAAAGCTATACAGATGCGAAGAATATCGTAAGTTAAACAAAATTGCTTCAAAAGTTAATAATAATAGATATGAATTAGTTGTTATTTTAATCAAGAAAACATTTCAATCTCTTTCTATAGAAGAATTAGATGAAGAAGCAATAAAATTTTTACGTGCTTCGCCTTCTATTTTTGATTTACTCCAAAACAAAACCCTTAGCTTAGGAAATTACGATGAGGCAGGTGGTTATATTAGAGTTCAAACTTATATGCAGCATTTTACTATTGGTATTAATGATGCCATCAAGAAAATTCAAAACAAAGAAAACTGCCCAAGTTGGAATAAAATAAAAAACATGACCGATTTGTACTTATATGAATCACACTTTATTCCTAAAACGAAATTCATTCAATTTAAAGGGCTTGGAACACCTGAAGGTAGCGGCATCGTTTTGAAACTAACTGATTATGAAACAGATGAATGCCAAGATGATTTACCTTATCCTGATTTCCTTAAAATTCAACCTGAACACCCTTTTCTAGAATCAGAAAGTTTTTTTGATACGCTAGACTTTGATCAATTTTCTGATGAAGTTGATATGCCTGAAGAAATAGAACTTAGACCAACTGACAATATCAATAATAATATAATTATCACTGAACACACAAATAGCTCAGATGAACAATTAGAAAACATCATTGATCATTCAGAACCTACTGTTAACAATGATATTATCTCCGATAACACGAAAAATCAAATTGCAGATAATGATTATCTTCTTCCATCTGGCATTCGCAAATTTCATAATCTTATGCCTGAAGCACCCTATTCTCCCCTTAACCTTAAGAAAAAAGATCAAAAATTTGTTGATAGTATTTTTAACTCTAAAACGTCGCACACAATAAGTTATGGTGAATTCAAAAAGTTTTGGAACAAAATGAGCGGTCAAATTATTGAAGACACTGGATCATCCCACAAACAATTAATCGGCCCCAACGGAGACGCTCTTTATGGAGTTTCAGCCCATAATGATGCACATACTTATGGCAAAAAAACGATTAAATATTTTCGTGCAGCGCTTTATTATATTGGGTGCAGACCTAGCTAATAAAACTACCCATCCTATGGTCAAATTCGTCGTCAGGGCTTTGCTTCCGATACTCATGTACAAAAAGGTACACTCCGTTCCGGTTCTCGTCCTTTCTAGACTTTGCCTCATAATCGCTGCAGCTATATAATTCAAGGCGTTGAAAAGCGCCTTAATTAATCCTAACGAATCATACTAGCAATTGCGTCGTTGACCCTATCCAGCATTAACGACGCATTACTTACAAAAGAAAAACATATTTTTCCCATAATTAACCCTTCAAAAAACAAATTTAATAAGCATATATTAAGTCAGTTTGTTTATATGTTTAATAGGACTAAAAATGCTTCTGCAAATCACAGAACCTAAGGGAAAAAACCAAGAAATTCCTGAATACCTGACAAAAGCCATCGGCATTGATTTGGGGACGACGCATTCTGTGATTGCTTATGTAAAAGAGGGTGTACCTGAAATTATTCCATCCCAAGAAGGCAAACCCTTAATTCCTTCTGTTGTTGCCTATCAAAACAATGAAGTTCTTTCAGGCGATGAAATTTTAGATCTTCAAACGAATGTTGTACGTTCTATCAAACGCCTAATGGGGCGTGGCCTTGATGATATCCAAACACTTCAAGGCATCATGCCTTATGAATTTCAAAAAGATCAAGACAATCAATCCCTTTTGCGTTTAAACATTGATGGACAATTAAAAACTGCCATTGAAATATCCGCCGATCTTCTTAAAAAACTAAAACGTGATGCTGAAGCATATCTGGGGCATCCCGTAACGCAAGCGGTTATCACGGTTCCAGCTTATTTTGACGAAGCTCAACGCGCTGCCACCAAAGATGCTGCACGCCTTGCAGGACTCGACGTATTGCGTCTTTTAAGCGAGCCAACAGCCGCCGCCCTCGCCTATGGACTCGATCAAAACAAAGAAGGTGTTTATGCGATTTATGATTTAGGGGGTGGAACGTTTGATATCTCAATCCTGAAACTTGAAAAAGGTGTCTTTCGCGTTTTAGCAAGTGGTGGCAATGCACAATTAGGCGGCGATGATATCGATCTTTTAATCGTTGATGATTATATAAAAAAACAAAATAAATCAATTGAATCACAGCAAGATCTTAAGAAATTACTTCAACTTGCAAAAAAATTAAAAGAAGCATTAACCGAAAATGAAACAGCAGGTTTTGAAGATTATACTTTAACCAAAACTGCGTTTAATACTCTAATCGAACCCATAACAAACCAAACAATCACTCTATTCAAACAAACACTTAAAGATGCTCAACTGCAAGCCAATGATCTCAATGGCATTGTTTTAGTAGGCGGTTCCACACGCATTCCTTACATATCCGAAAGCCTAGAACAAGCTTTCAACCAAAAACCACTCGCTGATCTGAACCCTGATGAAATTGTAGCCTTAGGGGCTGCCATTCAAGCCCATGGGTTAACAGAAGGGGCAAATCATCTTTTACTCGATATCATTCCATTATCCTTAGGCATTGAAACAATGGGCGGATTGGTTGAAAAAATTATCGATCGCAATTCGCCAATTCCGACCGCCAAAATGCAAGAATTCACAACCTATGTTGATGGCCAAACGGCTATGTCTTTACATATTGTTCAAGGTGAACGCGAACTCGCGAAGGATTGCAGGTCGCTCGGCCATTTCGAATTTAAAAACATTCCACCCATGAGCGCCACCATGCCACGCATCCAAATTACCTTCATGGTCGATGCTGACGGGTTATTAATCGTTTCAGCCCATGAAGAAACAACAGGCGCTAAACAAGAAATCGTCATTAAACCCTCTTATGGTTTAGATGAAACTGAAATTACGCAAATGCTATATGATTCCATCAATCATGGTGAAGATGATTTAAATCAACGTTTTTTGATTGAACTTAAAGTGGAAGCACAATCTGTTCTGACAGCTTTAGAAAAAGCATTGATTGCGGATAAAGATGTCTTAACAAATGATGAAAAAAATGAGATAGTACTGGCAGCAGAAAAACTCACGTTTTTACTTGATAGTTCAAATCGTGACGACATTCAATTAGCCCTTACATTATTAGAGGAAAAAGCCAAGCCTTTTGTTGAAAAAAGGTTAAATAAAGCGCTTTCTTCCTCGATAAAAGGTATTTCAATTGATCAATTTAAATAATTTCGGAGAATTAAATGGCAAAAATGGTTTTTATAGATGCAGATGGCACTAAAAAAGAAGTAGAAGCACCTCTTGGTCTATCTGTTCTTGAAATTGCTCATCGTAACATGGTTGACATTGAAGGTGCTTGCGATGGATCCTTGGCGTGCTCGACCTGCCATGTCATCGTTGAAGGTGATTATTTCAAGAAATTAGAACCTGCTTCAGAAGATGAAGAAGATATGCTTGATCTTGCTTTTGGGCTTACCCATACGTCGCGTTTAGGATGCCAAATCATCATGAGCGAAGAACTCGATGGTCTTACAGTGCGCTTGCCCAATGCAACACGTAATATGATGGTTGATAAATAAAATGGCCCCTAATCTTCGTTGGACAGATTCGCGTTATATCGCCATCGCCTTGGATGAGAAATTCCCTAATACAGACATCCTGTCCATTCGTTTTACTGATCTTAAACAATGGGTTACCGAATTAGACGGATTTTCTGACGACGCCACAAAATGCAACGAAAAAATTCTTGAAGCCATTCAAATGACTTGGCTCGATGAGCGCGATTAAGGAAAAATGATGAACCACCCTCTTAATTCCTTAGGTATCACCAAACCCATTTCTGAAACACGTGTTGTTGTTGCCATGTCCGGTGGTGTTGATAGCTCCGTCGTTGCAGCATTACTAAAGCACGAAGGCTACCAAGTCGTTGGCATTACGTTGCAACTTTATGATGAAGGTCAAGTAGGTCAAAAAAAAGGCACTTGTTGCGCAGGTCTTGATATTTATGACGCCAAACAGGTCGCCCAAAATCTTAACATTCCGCATTATGTTCTTGATTATCAAAAGAATTTCAAGAAAGACGTCATTGATCCTTTTGTCGATTCATATCTACAAGGACAAACACCCATTCCTTGCGTCAGATGCAATCAAACCGTTAAATTCCGCGATCTTTTTACATTTGCCAAAGATTTAAATGCCGATGTCATGGCAACTGGCCATTATGTGAGACGTCTTGAAATCGATGGAAAACCAACTTTGCATGCAGGCACAGACCCAACACGGGATCAGAGCTTTTTCTTATTTGCAACAACGCAAGAACAATTAGAATTCCTCCGTTTTCCATTAGGGGCGTTCGACAAAGTACAAACCCGACAAATGGCTGAACAATGGGGCCTTGTTGTCGCTGAAAAGCCTGACAGCCAGGATATTTGCTTTGTCCCAAACGGATCCTACGCACGCGTTGTTGAGAAATTACGCCCCGGCACGTTAGAGCCCGGTAATATCGTTGATCAACAAGGCAATATTTTAGCGCAACATAAAGGCATTATTCATTACACCATAGGACAACGCAAAGGCCTTGAAATTGGCGGCCTTAAAGACCCGCTTTATGTCGTAAAACTTGATCCGATAAAACATGAGGTCATTGTTGGACCGAAAGAGGCTTTGGCTTGTACCGAAATTAACATTATTGAACCCAATTGGCTAATTGATCCCGCAACTATTAACGGGCAATTTATGGTTAAATTTAGATCTACGCAACCTGCGATTCCAGCTGTAATTATTCCCGTTGACAAGACACGCGCAACCATCCATTTCGCAGAGGCACAATATGGTGTGGCCTCAGGTCAAGCTTGCGTTATTTATGATCAAGAGCGCGTTTTGGGCGGTGGTTGGATACAGCTGAAGGGGTAATTCCTGTTAATACAATGTATACAGCCTAATTAACTCCATTATTTTCTTGGAACCTAAGAGCTCAAAGGACTCAGAAAACGCTACAAATGGACGGCACCCGCCTCCTACGTCCCGCGACTTGATCGCGGGATCCATTGTGAAGGAGGTAAATGAATGGATTTATCGAGACTTTTCAATAGGTTTTATGGATCCCGCGGACAAGCCGCGGGACGTAGGAAGTTTGTAGTATTTTTGAATCATTTTACTATAACAACTAATTTCGAAAGAAACCAAATGAACGACACTGACCGCAAAAAAGATCGATTAGCCATTGCCTTACGCGAGAATCTTAAAAAACGTAAAATTCAACAACATGCAAGAATTAAGAATACATTGATTCCGCCTAACCAAGACATAGATAATGAAAAAAAAGATTTATCTTCAGCTACTATAACTAACGATAATAAAAATCCTGAATAAAAAAGAAATTAAGACAAATATAATTTATTTTCTTTACTAAAAAATATATAAATGATATAAGTACAATTCAAAAACACACAAAAATATTTTTTAATATACATAATTAAAATAAAGGATTATATAATCATGAAAAAAATCGTTCTAACACTCTCTATTCTTCTTGCATCACCTATATTTAATTGCTGTGCTGCAGGCCTCGCACATAGACCAGCAGCGCTTACTTATTTACAAACGCAAGAACATCTTGCACTTGCTCAAAATGATTTTGCGACAACTTTTGATAGATTTCAAGCATGTATGACCCTTTTAAATTTTGCAAAACATACAAAAAATCAAGTTATCCCAATCATCTTTACTATCATCGAAGAAAACAACATCACAGAAATAAGTAAACATGTAGCACTCAACACCATTTGGCGTGATCGTGAAGCACGCACTACATATCACGATACGTTAATGATTCATTACTTAGATCTTATTCAAAACTCACCTGATAAATTTATTCGTGTGCTAGCTTTTGATGATCTATTATTTGATCAACAAATTTTGCATCAATATGAACAAATATTACAAGATGCGTACAAAAAGCACATTGATGAAGATTTTGATAATTTTGAGCTTAAACTAAAGGCCTATCTTATCTTTGGTGAGTCTTTTCATGAAGCATATAATCAATTTATAAATGAATATTGGTTAACGCGAAACAATAATCAAAAACAAGGACTATTGCAAAGAATGATCAACAAATTTGGCGCTGATCATCCATGCCTTCAAGAATTGGATTCAACTATATTGCCCAATTGGTCCGCTAAATTTTTAAAAATAGCAAACACAGCTGAGGCAAAAAACAAACAAATCTTAGACGATACTATCATTCAAGATTAAATTTCATTAACACCCTAAAATATTCATGAGTTATAAACACTTGCTTTATAACTCATGATTTGGAATTGGCAACAAAAAGACTGGCCCAATTTTACATTCGATGCACATCAATTAGATGAAATTGAAGCAAAATTTCAATTTCAATCAGGTGTGTTGTTTGGCACGTTACAACATATTCAAGACAATCATAAAACATTTTTTATCACCGAAATCATGAGTGATGAAGCCATTCGTACCTCTGAAATTGAAGGCGAATGTCTTAATCGTGAAAGCGTTCAATCCTCCATACAAGGCAATTTTGGTCTTGCCATAAAACCTCAAAAAATGTCGTCTTCAGAATGGGGCATTAGTGAAATGATGATTGATTTGTATAATAGAGCTCTTGCATAACTGCTTGAAATGATTAAAATTCAATCAATTTTGGAGAGGTTGAAATGAAATTTGATCAAGTGAAAGAAGAGTCAGAAGAAAATTTTCGTAGATTAACAGGAGGCAAGCACAAAACATTCGAAGAGATGATAAAAATATTAAGTAAAGCAGAAACCAAAAGAAAAGCGCATGGAGGGAAGCCAAATAAATTGATAATAGAAAATAGGTTGCTTATGACCTTAGAATATTTGCGAGAATATAGGACATATTTTCATATATCCCGTAGTTATGGAATAAGTGAAAGTACATGTTACAGAAATATACGCTGGGTTGAGGATACGCTTATAAAAGATAAAAAATTTTCACTACCAGGTCGTAAGGCACTACTTAAAAGTAATATTGAATATGAGCTAGTGTTGATTGACGCAACTGAAACACCAATTGAACGTCCAAAAAAAAACAAAACCACTTTTATTCATGAAAAAAGAAAAGACATACATTAAAAACTCAGCTTGCAGTAGATAAGAAAACTAAAGAAATAATTTGCACAAATTTTTCAAATGGAAAGCGTAATGATTTTAGGTTATTTAAGGAATCTCGCGTTCATATCCATCCAAAGACAAAAACTCTCACAGATACAGGCTCCCAAGGAATACAAAAGTTGCACAAAATTTCAGATTTACCAAAGAAAAAAACAAAAAAAAATGCGCTAACAAAGCAGGATAAAAAGAAAAATCGTGAATTATCCAGTGAACGTGTTTTAAATGAAAATGTCATCGGAATAGTTAAAAGATTTAAAATTATTGCTGATCGTTATAGCAACAGAAGAAAACGATTTGGATTAAGATTCAACTTAATTGCTGGTATTTATAATTTTGAACTTTGATCTGGTTATGCAAGAGCTCTAATATAGGGGTTGCAAGCGCGAAAGCTTTGGAAAATCATCTCCCCAATCTTAAAAAGTTCATCAAATAGGGAATGCTCTAATGACCCCGCGGGACTTGCCGCGGGGCGTAGATAGAGTACGATTTTCAATAGAAAATACTATAGTAAAGTTTCACAAGAAGTCTATTATACAAGATCAAAACGATCAGCATTCATCACTTTTGTCCATGCTGCAACAAAGTCTTTTACAAATTTCTCTTTGTTATCATCTTGTGCATATACTTCTGCGTACGAACGAAGAATAGAGTTTGATCCAAACACCAAATCAACACGGGTCGCTGTCCACTTGGTTTTTCCAGATGTTCGCTCCACAACAGCATAAAGACCTTTTTCCGTTGGTTTCCATGTATATTTCATATCGGTAAGATTCACAAAGAAGTCATT
The DNA here is from genome assembly GCA_030696155.1 of Alphaproteobacteria bacterium. GTDB lineage: Bacteria > Pseudomonadota > Alphaproteobacteria > JAUXUR01 > JAUXUR01 > JAUXUR01. The sequence continues at coordinate 24,204 of JAUYSY010000061.1, forward strand.
GGTCAAAACACCTTCACGATCGGTGAACACGCCATGCTTGCTTCCTTCATGATTGGTACCGAGCACCCGCAGACCGCCAACCAATACAGTCATTTCAGGCGCTGTCAGACCTAAAAGCTGGGTGCGATCAAGCATCAATTCTTCCGCTTTAACAGTATAATCCTTCTTAAGCCAATTTCGGTACCCATCATGGACAGGCTCAAGCCACTCAAAGGATTCTGCATCTGTCATCGCTAATGTTGCATCGCCACGACCGGGCGCAAAAGGAACTGTAATATCAAACCCTGCTGCTTGAGCGGCAAGTTCTATTCCCACATTACCGGCAAGAACGATAACATCTGCAACGCTTGCACCTGTATCACCTGCGATACCCTCCAACACTGCAAGAACTTTTGCAAGACGCTTAGGCTCGTTTCCTTCCCAATCTTTTTGCGGCGTAAGACGGATGCGCGCACCATTAGCACCACCACGCATGTCAGAACCACGGAAAGTTCTGGCGCTATCCCAAGCAGTTGCAACCATTTCGCTAATGGTTAAGCCGCTTTTTTTAATCCGCTCTTTTACTTTAGAAATGTCATAATCCTTATTGCCCGTAGGAACAGGATCTTGCCAAATAAGATTTTCACTTGGAACATCTGGCCCCATATAACGCACTTTTGGTCCCATATCACGATGCGTTAATTTAAACCAAGCACGTGCAAAAACTTCAGAGAAATAGTCTTGGTCGTTATAAAAACGTTCAGAGATTTTTCTATATTCGGGGTCTTTAATCATTGCCATATCGGCATCAGTCATAATGGGGTTACAACGAATTGAAGGATCTTCAACATCCACAGGCTTATCTTCTTCCTTGATGTTGATTGGCTCCCATTGATTGGCGCCTGCGGGGCTTTTTTTTAACGCCCAATCATGCCTAAACAGCATATAAAAATAGCCATTATCCCACTTTGTAGGATGCGTAGTCCAGGCACCTTCAAGGCCACTGGTTACCGCATTTCGGCCAATACCTCGTTGGGTTTTGTTCAACCAACCAAAACCTTGGTCTTCAACATTAGCCGCCTCTGGGGCTACGCCAAGTAGCGTTGGATTACCATTTCCATGGCATTTTCCAACTGTATGCCCACCAGCTGTAAGGGCAACCGTTTCTTCATCATTCATCGCCATACGAGCAAAGGTGACGCGTACGTCATGCGCTGTTTTTAATGGATCAGGCTTTCCACCTACACCTTCAGGATTGACATAAATAAGACCCATTTGCACAGCAGCTAAAGGGTTCTCCAAAGATTCACTGCTTTCACTATCATAGCGACTTTTACCCAACCATTCTGTTTCGGAACCCCAATAAATATCTTTTTCTGGATGCCAAATATCTTCACGTCCAAAACCAAAACCAAAGGTTTTAAGCCCCATGGATTCATAAGCAATATTACCCGCAAGGATGATAAGGTCAGCCCAGCTTATTTTGTTGCCGTATTTTTTCTTGATCGGCCAAAGCAAACGACGCGCCTTATCAAGATTTACGTTGTCTGGCCATGAATTTAACGGCGCAAATCGCTGATTACCAGTGCCACCACCACCACGCCCATCAGCCACACGATATGAACCTGCGGAATGCCACGCCATACGAATCATCAATCCGCCATAATGTCCCCAATCTGCTGGCCACCATTCTTGACTATGCGTCATTAGAGAATGAAGGTCTTTCTTCAATGCATCAACATCCAGCTTTTTCAATTCTTCACGATAATTAAAGCCATTATTCAGCGGATTCGTTTTTGTGTCGTGCTGATGTAAAATATCGAGATTGAGTGCGTTTGGCCACCAATCCATATTTGATTTTCCAGTAACCGTATTACCACCCTGCATGATTGGACATTTATTAGAATTATTCATATTTTTTTTCTTTTCTGGCTTTGGGTTTTGGGTTTTGTTTCACCAATGTTTCCGTGCTCCACGAGCATGATCAGATTATTTCAGATTATTGTAGATTGCTTTGAGCCATCTCAATATTTAAAATATCGTCTTTATGAGCTTCAGTGTTCTTCCAAAATTCTCTCACAAAAATTTTGACAAGCCAATAAAATTATAGAAAGATGGTCATATCTAAGCTTTTCAAATGGATTTTCCTCTAAATCTTTTGGGACTGTGTTGCACAAATAGAATTTTAGATATATTTGGGTTGTTTTAAAAAAAAGGTCTATGAAGTTATTATAGTCGATAGAGTTGAGAAGAGACAAGAAACAACGCGTGAAGTGTATCCATAATTTTGGGGCCTTTCTGGCTCCATTTTTTTACAACAATTCAAGACATCAAATATAGTAAGCTGACTCAATTTCAATATTATTTTAGTATTTTTTAATCGATGTATGTTCTTTGAACTTACTTTTGTATCAAATAATTCCCAAGCAAACTTAGTAGCCGCTTCACAGTTTATTTCGTCAGGCATATAATCGTGCAAAAGAATCATTTCAGCCATATCCAGACAAAATGTTTTTACATAACTATTGTTTTTATTATAAAAACAAAAAATTAAATAAAAAACTTGACTTTATATTTTGAATAACTTAAAAATTAATTTTATCGCCTTATTAATAGTGGATTATTAAATCATGAAGACAAAAGCATTTCTTTTTTTAGCTTTAGCATTGATGGGGCAACAAGCTTATTCTATCGGTGATAAAAACATCAACCAAAATTCACTTCCCTATCTTCCTGAAGAAATTATAGCTATAATTGCACACAAGGTTGCTCCAACAAATGCTGAAAAAGCTATTGATCTTTCTGATTTTATTGAGTGGAATTCTAAAGTTCTAACTCATTCGTCTTCTTGTTCGTCCTCTTCAGATAATTCTCAATCTGAGCAATCTAAACCTAAAGACATTGGACAAAAATTTGGTTCGTTGAATTATTTAATAGATCTACAAAGATCCGGTGCTAGACATCTTTCTAAGAAACTACCAAAATTCAGAGTTTTTTTTAACTCAAAAACACAGCAACTTCTTCACAAGGAAGGCGCAGATCAGAACCAACTTCATGTTCAAGAATTAAAATTTAAAATTACGCCCAATGCCGATGACATCCAAAAGCTTGCAGCAAAATTTCCAGATATTGACACGATCGATTTAAGTCAAGTCTTAAAACGCCTTGATTTGAATCAAAAAATAGAGATTCTAAACTCTCTTCATGCATTTACGAATTTAACAAAGCTTAATATTGCGGATAACAACATAGGGGCTGAAGGCGCAAAAGCTGTAGCAGAGCTCAAAAATCTTACATCGCTTAATGTTTCAGATAACACCATAGGAACTGAAGGCGCGGAAGCTGTGGCGGAGCTCAAAAATCTAACATCGCTTAATATTTCGGATAACAACATAGGGGATGATGGCATAGAATATTTAGGGGCACTCACCAATCTTACATTTCTTAATGTTTCGTTGAACGAAATAGGTGTTCTGGGCGCGAAAGCTTTAGCGAATCTCATCAACCTTACCAAGCTTGATATTTCGAGTAACAACATAGGAGATGATGGCGCGAGAACTTTAGCTGACCTCATAAACCTTAGAAAGCTTAATATTTCAGGGAACGAAATTGAGGATGATGGCGCGAAAGCTTTAGGGGCCCTCATAAATCTTACAAAGCTTAATGTTTCGGAGAACAACATAGGGCCGGATGGCGCAAAAGCTTTAGCGAGTCTCATCAACCTTACTAAGCTTAATATTTCGGATAACGAAATAGGGGATGCGGGCGCGCAAGCTTTAGCAATTCTCACAAATCTTAGAAAGCTTAATGTTTCGGAGAACAACATAGGGGCAGATGGCGCAAAAGCTCTAGCGAATCTCATCAACCTTACATCGCTTAATATTTCATGGAACAAAATAAGGAATGATGGCGCGAAAGCTATAGGGAATCTCATCAATCTTAAAAAGCTTAATGTTGAGCGGAACAACATAGGTCTTCAGGGGGCGTTATTTTTAATGAAACTGCCACATGTTCACATGACTTACAAATCTTGCCGCGGCGTACGCATCAGAGTTGCTTCATAAGCTGCTGTTTTTCATTGAAAATGGTAGATTGCGTTAATTCTACCATTAAATGTCAACAGCCCATAAATTTACCTACTTTGAATTCCATTTTCTATCATTGTAAGAATTACTTACAATCTTATTTTTCTTATCTTTATTCAAATAAATCACTTTTGAATCAGTTTCTTTCGCAAAATATTGCTTATCTGGACAGATCGAAGGCCCTTTAAAAGATATGATCAACAAATTTGCTTTTTGACAATCAAAAGATAATGCTTTGATGTTACGCGGAATTGCAATCAATTGGTTTTTTGCTTTGATTACACAACCATCAGCATCGCATTTTATAGCTTTTGAACCTTCTATATCATAACGCGCATTTATCAAATCTTTCCGTTTCGAACTCATATAAGGAAAAGAAACGCGCTCATACGTGGCAGTTAAAGACTGCCATTGCTGTGATGTAAATCCTTGCCTTTTAAGCGAGGATACAAATAATTTATCCTGATTACGCCACGCAATTAATTTTGCTTGATCCGCAATCAGCAAATGAGGTGTTTTAATAAAAAACAATGTGATAAAGCCTGCTACAAAAGGCACAATACCAAAATAGCGCCATGATTTTTGCCAAATTGCAAACCAAATCCCACCAAAACTAATCAAACTAATGCCTAAAATATCAAACATTGGCGTATGAATAACAGCACCTTTCCAGGATGCAACGATTGCTGCACTTTTCATTACGATATCAATCCCCTCCCCCATCATTAAAAGAGCTGGCGCATCAAGCCCGAAAGGCATAAGCACCAAGGAAATAAGCGCCATGGGCATTATCCAAATCCCCGTCAATGGAATAGCGATAAGATTCGCCGCAATCCCATAGGTTTGAAATTGTCCGAAATGCAAAATCGTAAAAGGTGTTGTAGCGAGCGACGCCACAGCCGAACTTATGCAAAGACTTAATACATAAAGAATAATTTTTTGGAACCAATGAAGGGATTGCAAAAAAGTATATTTCGCAATTATTTCATAAGTTGCAATAAGCGCAATCACGGCTGCAAATGACATTTGAAAACTTGGCCCCATGATCACTTCTGGCATAAAAAGCATAATCATAAGGGCTGCAAAAGCGACATTATACATCGAAAAAGCGCGTCTGTTAAAAAGTACCGCAAGCGCAAAAAGACCCAACATAATGAATGCTCTTATCGTGGGCACTGACCCTCCTGCAATAACGGAGTATAAAAAAGCGCCCAACATCGCCACACAAATTGCCCATTTTTTAATCGGATAGACAAGCGCTATGCGTGGGATAAGCGCAAAAGATGAACGCACAAAAGCGTAAATAAACCCAAAGATTAACCCGAAATGGAGTCCTGAAATCGCTAGCAAATGCGCGAGCCCCGAATCACGAAAATGATTGTAAACCTCTTCTAAAATACCGCCTTTTTGTCCTGTAATAAGTGCTGCTGCAATCTCCCCTTTCTGATTTGGTAAGATTTCACGAATTCTATTTGTAATATTTTGACGTGTTGTTTCAATGATCCTACTGAAATTATTATTCTTTTCTTGGCCCAATACAGTAATTTTACCTATCGCAAAAGCGACACCACCAATTTGATTGAAATAGGCAACACGCGCAAAATCATAAGCACCAGCATAAGACGGCCCTAAAGGTGGTTTTAAAAAAGCACGTACCTGAATTGTATCGCCTGGAAATAAAACAATTTTTTTATCCCTCGCAGAAAATCTTAAATTATAAGGCGTCTTTTCCTTAGATAATCCCTCAATATCAAGATCCGTCAATGTCGCTTTAATACCCTTTTGCGTTATTTCGAAATTTTTAATAACACCAATGATACTTGTCATTGGCAGATCACCTTCGATTATAGGGGATGCAATCAAATGCGTTCGTACTTGAGACAACATAAACCCAAGCAAAAAACAAATTGGCAATGTTAAAACAAAATACACCCAATTCGATTTCCTAAAGAGAACGAAAAAAAAGGCAAAAATTGATAAAAAAACAGGCGCAATCCAATAATCAGGCTCAAATGGCAATTGAAAATAAACAATAATCCCAAGTCCTAGAAATACAGGAAACCATAATTTATATCTGTGCGTATCCTCGACAAAACAATTTATTATTTTTTCTTTTATAGTCATTTCTTACCTTTTGTTTTCCTGAACGCCTTGTAGCGAAGCTACGAAGGTTGATTCAAGGAAACAGATGTGCTGTTGCCCAATCTACGGGACAAAAAATGAAATTGCTTCGGTTTTACCTCTCCCCTTGTGGGAGAGGTCGGCGCGTAGCGACGGGTGAGGGGTATCTAAAGCGTTTGCAAGGAGCAACACCATCATACCATATTCTAAGCATTACCAAACAAATACTCATCTCTCCAAAATTGCAAAATACCCCTCACCCGCTCCCTTTGGTCGCGACCTCTCCCACACGGGGAGAGGTAAAAAAACTCTTCTTTTGGAGGGCTTTTGGTAAAAAATTGTTTTCACTTCTTAGAAATTAGTTGCGAAGTGTAAGAGTAGAATAGTTAAAAGTAGGCTTAATTTCATTTTTTGTCCCATAGATTGGTTATTGATAGATTTTGCTGCAAACTATATTTTTGTCCCACAAGTAATAGCACATCAAAATCCCTGCAAATAAAAAAAGCCAAATATTTCTACTTGGCTTTTTCTTTAGTACAAAGATTACGTCAGTTTATGCTGTTGGTTGAAACCCAATATCTTCTTCTTCATCAGATTTACGTTTGATGTTGAAAAAGTTAAGAGGCATTGCAGACACATAAATCGACGAATATGTACCAACAATAAGACCAAAGATAAGCGTTAGACTGAATCCATGAAGAACCGGTCCACCAAAAATAGCCAATGCAACAAGCACCAAAAGAACAGTGACAACAGTCATGATTGTTCTTGAAAGTGTGTCGTTTAAGCTAAGATTAATGACGTCTTTAAGTTTCATATCTTTGTTTTTATGAATATTTTCGCGCACTCGGTCAAAAATAATCACCGTATCGTTAATTGAGTACCCTAAAATCGTTAGGATAGCTGCAACAACTGTTAGATTAAATTCTATACCCATTAAGGAAATAAAGCCAATCACAGCGATTAAATCATGCGTAAGTGAAAGTAAAGCACATAATCCAAACTGCCAATCAAAACGTATCCATACATAAATCATGATCGCAACCATCGATAACATAAAAGCGATGAAGGCATCTTGAAACAATGTCTTACTGACTTTAGGACCAACAAATTCAGTCTTACGATATTCAGTATCCTTATAAAGATTGGAAATCGTTTGTTTGATTGTATCAACAATTTTTATTTGATCTTTTTCAATGCCGCTTTTGTTTTCAGCGCGAACCAAAAGATCGTTAGGTGACCCAAATTCTTGAAGTACAATCTCTCCAATTTCAAGTTTATCCAATGCTGTTCTTAAGATGCTTAAATCAGCGGCTTCTTTTGTGCGCGCTTCAACTAAGATACCACCTTTAAAATCAACACCGTAATTAAAGTTTTTCGCTGCAAAAATACCAATTGCACCAATTGTAATAATGGCGGCCATGATAAGCGCAAACTTCTTTTGAGCCATAAAGTTGATTTTTGTATTAGCAGGAATAAAGCGAAGAACGTGAATTTTAAGTTTTTGTGGTCTGAATTTCCACCACCATCCAGCAATTAACATTCTGGTAAATGTAATGGCTGTAAACATAGAAATAAGAAGACCAATGGAAAGTGTGACAGCAAATGCTTTAATGGGACCAGAACCGAAATAATACAGGAACCCGGCTGCAATTAAGGTTGTTATGTTCGAATCGATAATCGATGTAAGTGCACGATTATAACCCGCTTCAATAGCACCAATAACAGATTTACCGCTTCTTGTTTCTTCATCAATCCGTTCGTTAATCAAAACGTTGGCATCAACGGCCATACCCATTGCAAGAACCAAACCTGCGATACCTGGCAACGTAAGTGTTGCTTGAATCAAACCAAAAACAGCAATCGTTAAAACAAGATTGAGAAGCACGCCTAAATTAGCGATAAAACCAAAGAGACCATAATACACAACCATAAAGACAACGACAAAAACAAGACCTAAAATGGTCGCTGTTTTACCGTCTTTAATGGAATCCTCGCCCAGTTCTGCACCAACACTACGTTCTTCAACAATATTTAAAGGTGCAGGTAAAGCACCAGCACGCATAAGGACTGCTAAATCATGAGCAGATTGCGATGTGAAACCACCTTCGATAATAGCAGAACCACTTGGTATAGCGCCATTAATGTTGGGTGCTGTAATATATTGATTATCAAGCAATATAGCAAAACGTTTATTGACGTTCTTAGCTGTAATTTCTGCGAATTTTTTACCACCTTTAGCATCAAACTGGAATTCTATAATCCAACCTTTATCTTGGCTAAAGTTTGGTCTTGCAGAAACAAGTGATTCACCACCAATTTGCGCACGTTTTTGAACGACAATTTTACCTTCGTCGTTTTTGTAATGTTTTACAACCATTGATCCAGGTGGTATACGACCAGCTAAAGCTTCTGATAATGAGGTATTTTCATCAACAAGATGGAAGGTCATTTTTGCTGTTTTGCCAAGAAGGTCTTTAAGATGTCCAGGATCTTTTAAACCTGGCAATTGAACCAGAATTTGATTGTCACCTTGGGTTTGAATGGAAGTTTCTTTCGTACCAGCTTCATCAACGCGGCGCGTAACGCTTTCGCGTGAGCGTTCCATAATATCATGTTTACGTTGATTAAGATGAATAGGTGAATAACCAATATTAACAACACCATCACCACCAACGATCACTTCAAGCGATGGATCTGCTTTTAATGCAATTTCTTTAACTTTTGAACCATTGCTAGAATCTTCAAGTTCCACAATGACGTGACTATCAACGATATCAAGTTTTTTGGTCGCAATAGTGGCTTTACGCAATTCAGTCCTCAACGTATCTTGAAGACTTTGAAGGGATTCTTTTATAACATGATCAAAATCAACCTCAAGAAGAAGATGTGATCCACCTTGTAAATCAAGCCCAAGATTAACTTTTTCTTTGGGAAACCAATTGGGAAGTTTATCAAGGAAAGGTTGGTTCATAAGATTGACAGAGGCTAAAAGCATACCAATCACGCCAATCAGGCAAATGAGTGTTACTTTCCATCGCGTAAAGCCAAACATAGTTAATTCCTATTTGTTAGTTAATACTCTTAAATGTTCAGATTAGGGACAAATTAGTTGTTAAAACTTAGTAGCCCCCCCTGCTACGCCCCGGGGCTTGTCCGGGGGGTCAATAACATCTTGAAAAATATACGAACTATTTGTCGTTACTCTTCTTTAATATGGATCCCGCGGACAAGCCGCGGGACGTAGGAGGAGAGGGTTAAAGCTGCCCTCCAGTGGGGAATTACATAATTTGACCATAAGCTGGACATTTATATCTTTATTTTGCGTTTTCTTTTGACGAAGGTAAATCCTTAACTGGTTCTGTCTTCGCTAAAACATCTGCGATTGTTGCTTTTAAAATCTTTACTTTGACATTTTCAGCAATTTCAACAAGGACTTCATTGTCGTCAATGATTTTTGAAACAGTACCAATAATACCACCAGAAGTTAAAACGCGATCGCCACGACGTACTTGTGATAAAGTTTCACGATGTTGTTTCATTCTTCTTTGTTGTGGGCGAATGAGAAGGAAGTAAAAGACAACAACCATCAGAATAATGGGCAGCATGCTCATGATGATATCGCCTGCGCCACCTGACGAGGCTGATGGTGCGGCACCGGGTGCTGCATCTGCAAAGGCTGTGCTTATAAAAGAATACATAGGTAACTCCTGAATTTCTATATAGAATGTTTACTTATACCTTAATCTAAGACTTATTTAAATAAGTTTGTGGATTAACAGGTTTGGACTTTTTGCGAATTTCAAAATGAAGTTGTGGCGTATCCACACTTCCACTCATGCCTGAAAGCGCAATTTTTTGACCTTTCTTAACTTTTTGGCCAATTTTGACTAAGCTTTTGTTTAAATGCGCATAAGTTGTATGTAATTGGTCTGCATGTTTTATCAATATCAACAATCCATAATTTTTAAGGTTGTCGCCGACATAAACGACTTCTCCATCATAACTTGCAAGAATCGGCGTGTCTTTGGGCAGCTTAATATTAAGGCCATCATTACGTTTTCCTTCTGAGAGAAGGCCGTAAGGGCATAAAATGGGTGCTTTTTTGGCAATAGGCCAACAAAATTTTGAATTATTGTTGATTGGAGTCATTAAATCTTTTTGTGCTGGAGGCGTTTTAGTTTCAACAACAGAAGGTATTAAGGTTTTTTTTATTTGTGGTGTTTTGGCTTCAGTGATTGGAGATATTGAAACCTTTTTAACTTCAAGTGATTTATCTTTAGTAGGAGATACTATTTTTTTTGATGTAACAGGTGTTATTATTTTAGGTTTACCTGTAGGTTTTTTCTGAATCTCAGCTTTTTTAATAGGTGTGCGTGACAGATAAAGAATTTGTCCTGCTTTAAGATTATAGGGTTTTTTGAGATCGTTATGATTGGCCAGTAAATTTTCACTTAATTTGTATTTTTTAAGAAGATCTTCAAATTTTTCGTCTTTTTTGACAAAATGAACAGGCGGATAATGTAAAACACAACCAGGCTTAAGTTTGTAAGGTGCTTTTAAATTATTAGCGCGAATAAAATATTTTTTAGGAACATTAAGTCTTTTTGCAATTTTATCTAAAGTATCATTAGGGTGCACAATGATTTCATTTAACTTTGCAGCATGTCCATAAGTTGGTACTAAAATTATGCATAAAAAAACAATAAGTTGAAAGAAAGTTAATATCGATATTTTTTGAAATGTCATCATGACGATGATTATAAGGTGAAATTGGTGAATTATAAAGGGGTTGTTGCCCTTTTACATAAAGTTTTTTAAAATTTGACATCCTCTTTCCTACGTCCCGCGGTCATATCATTACCCATAAGTATGAACCCACTTTCTTCCTACGTCCCGCGACTTGTTCGCGGGATCCAGAAAGCGTCCAAAAAGTCTCGATAAACGATCTTCTACATACTTTTAGCACCATGGATCCCGCGGACAAGCCGCGGGACGTAGGAGGGGGAGGGATGAAGGTAGAAGGCAAATTATAAATTTTTATACGTCGTGTAGGGCTCATTTCTTTATAATTTAACGGATAAGCCAAATCCAAGTTCTGTCGATGTCGTTTTAGGTTGGCTAAATCTGCCACAAAATCCACATTTATGACCTGAAGCATCTACGGACCAATAACGAACATAAGGTTTACCTTCAAGTGTAAAACTTGCAAAATCAAAAGCAAGACCGATTGAAGAACGAAGCCCATACCCTTTCGAATTATGTGTTTCAACCTTGCGGCCGAAACGTGTACCTTTACTTGAACCACTTAGAAGAACATCAAGTTCGGCATTAAACGTTAAACTTAACAAATCTTGAAGTTTAAATTTTGTATCAAAACCAATAGGTATATAAAGATAATTAGTGCCTGATAAATGTCCCCACGTATATGTACCACCAAATGATTTGCCTGCTTGATTGCGGAATAAACGATAGCCAATACCAATATAAGGGCTGATAGAAGCATCTGCTAAAAGTTCAAAATCTCGACCAAAATTACCTCTGAGCTCGAACAAAGAATCATGCCCTTTTGAATGCGTTTGAAGCGTCTTATTTGAATATTTTTGTTTTGATGCAAGATAACGTGGATTAACGCTCAAAAAATTGCGCCCCATATGAAAAAGCCAAGATCCTTGAACACCAACCATAGGACCTTGAAGTTTATTAACATTTGCACCACCAATTTTTTCATTAAGGGAATGGTGTGAAAATTCAGGCCCAAATTCAAATTGATGATCATTATCAGCAAAACTTGGATTTAAAATTAAAAGAGAAACAGCCCCCAAGAAAAGGGATTTAACGTAATGCATTTTCATAAAATTTTCCTTGATGATTCAGTTAGTTCTGGATGGAGTCTATCGATATGAAAAGCATCGTCAATCATAGGGCATAAAATATGGCATAAGTTTTATTATTGTGTAGACATTCTTCAACACTTTTTATTTTTTATAAAGAAGTTTAAATTTAAAAACCTTTAATGCAAATTATTTTACCCTAAGGATGCATAAAATATTTTACGCACCCTATTGGATAAAGCCAGTCAAGATCTTACTGATTTTTAAAAATTAATTTTTTCGAAGCTCATTTTTCAAAAAATCAATGTGTTTTTGTATTTTTGCGTTGATTGTAGCATCCCCAAAACCCAAAGCTTTTTTATAGGCTCTAAGTGCTTTTTGTTGATATTCTTTTTTTAAAACAGGATTTTTCTCATGTTGCGCCAAATCAAATTCATAGGCAAATCCAAGACAGGCATAAAGATCTGCAAGAGATGGCAAATTATCAATGCGTTCATTACGGGATAATTGCATTAACTGGATATACAAAAACTTTAGTGGTTTTTCTATTTTTGTATTAATTTTTAGATCGTTATAATTGAATGCATTCAAATAGACCTCAAACGCTTTTATTTGATATTCTTTTTTTAAAATAGGATTTTTCTCATGTTGTGCTAAATCATAACAATAAAGATCGCCTAATGCACGATAAAGACCTGCAGATGGATGTTTTTGAATACCTTCTTTATAGATTTCTTTCGCTTGAACATAATTTTTTAGTTCATAACAATAAAGATCGCCTAATGCACGATAAAGATCTGAGGAGGGATATTTTTGAATGCCCTCTTGATAGATTTTTTTCGCTTCTTCAAAGTCTCTCAGTTCATACTTATAAAGATCACCTAAAGCACTATACAGATCTGAAGATGGGTACAAATTAATACCTACTTCATAGATTTTTTTCGCTTGTTTAAAGTCTTTCCGTTCATAATAATAAAAATCGCCTAAGGCACGATAAAGATCTGAGGAGGGATATTTTTGAATACCCGTTTCATAGATTTTTTTTGCTTCTTCAAAGTCTTTTAGTTCATAACAATAAAGATCGCCTAATGCACGATAAAGATCAGAGGATGGATATTTTTGAATACCCATTTCATAGATTTTTTTTACTTCTTCAAAGTCTTTTAGTTCATAACGATAAAGATCTCCTAAAGCACGATAAAGATCTGAGGAAGGATATAAATCAATACCCTTTTGATATATTTTTATCGCTCCTTCAAAATCTTTCCGTTCATACTTATAATGATCACCTAAGGCGCGATAAAGATCTGAAGATGGATATTGTTTGATCCCCTCTGTGTAAAATTTTAATGCTTTATTTGGATTTTTTTTAGTACAATAATTGCCGCGCAAAAGAGCTTGTCTTGATTTATTTTTTAAACTACCTAAATATTTGTCTGAAAATGTTTCTTCAACATATTCTATTTCTTCTTCAATATTCTCATCATTATTTTCATAGACAATGTTATTGTTGTTTTGAATTTCATCGGATTCATTTATTTTTGGGTGTTTTGATAAGCGTTCTGATGATATTGGTCTTTTTCGTTTTAAATTATTAGAAACAATAGGATTTGCTTTATTCATGGAATCATTAGATACTTCTATAAAAGGATTTTCAACATCACTTTCGTCACTTGAAAAACCTGAAGACGAATCGTCTGAAGATGAATCATCCGAAATTATATTTTCTTCAGCTTCAATTTTTTTACTTAATTGATATTCTTTTTGTCTTGATTCTATATCGTTTCGATAATTTGGATGAAATATAGTTGATATATTAACCGATCGAATATGCGATTTTCTTGTACTATTTGGTTGTGATCCTGTCGTTCTTAACAAAGATTTTGCAAATGCAAGCGCTTGATCACGGGTAGTATTTTTGGGTGTAAATTGATGATCAATAATAAGTTCAGCCATATCAAGGTAATAACATTTCGTATAAGTTGTTTTTTGAAAATAGAGATCAATTAATTCGACCCATGCTTTTTGATATTCTTGTAAAGCAATATAAATGCGTGCTTTATAAATACGTGCATAATGTCTGTATTTATTAGTTTTGGCATCTAGTCCTATTACCTTAATAATAAAATTCAATTTAGACAATAAATCTTCACAAAATTCTTTTTTTGTCATTGAAGAGGGTACAAAATTTTTACTTAAAAACAAAATAGCTAAAGCGCAATCATCTTCAAATTTTGAATTATTATTGTCTGCATTAATATCGATAAAGGTATAATAATCATAAATTTTTTGACAAGAAGTTTTAAAATCAAAATTTCGGATTTTAGCACGCGGGGAATCATCGTTCAAAAAACTTAAAATTTCTTTTTCTGTTAAATCAACGCGGTGAATTTCATTTATACTATTGTTTGAACGTGATCTGATTTCAATAACATTCGACCTATAATTTTTATTATTAATAATGTGATCTGATGATTGAGTGTTATTATCAATTTCAATAACACCGGAAGAAGTCTTTTTCTGCGTAATGGGATTAAGCTTATCTTCAATTTCTTGGGCTTTTTTTAAACCTTCTTTATCATTTGTTGGTACAAGTTTATTGAAATGCGTATTATTATCGATTAAATAGATAGAAAACTTTTTGGGATCTATTTGATAAAAATGAATTAAGCGAATATGCTGATTATCATGTTTTTTGTATATATATAGATTTCTATCCTTTAATAAAGCTAAAGCACTCATCAATCCATATTGAGATTTTTCAGGTGTAAATGCACCATTTTTATCAGTATTGCATGAAAAAGATATGTTTACTTTGTTTTTTTTTATAGTCGTTAAAAAATCAAATTGATTTTTTGTTTCTGTGTAATAATCAATATTATTAATTTTAGTATAATCTAATAAATTACTATTTTCAAGCATTTCATTGGATATATATTTTTTTATTATATCTCTTTTATTATTATTAAATTTATTGTCATGATTGTTTAATACTTCAAGTAATGCATTAATAGCTTCTTTTTGCGATCCATAGCCTAAGCCTTTGTAAATTGAATCAATATCGTCATTAGAAAAAGAATATTCGGAAAATTGGCGATCAGTTTTGTTTAAAACTTTCCATGTTTTTGTGGTTTTTATTTCTTTATTTATTTTTGAATTTTGTTCACAAGAATTATTATTATTTATTTTAGCAACAATTTTTAAAGAATTTACGCCATTAGACAAATTATGATTTGAATAAGGCTGATTCCGCTGACTTTTTACCGCATAAGAATTTTTTAATTTTTCTATATGATGATTTCTTAATTCTTGATGATATTGCGTTTCTAGATTTTGGGCAACATTATTTGAAGGTAAATCATTAATTAATACCAATTTATTATAGTGAAAACCTTTACGCAGAAGATATAAACTTTCTGCATTGTTATTAATAATGTAAGAATGACTTAAAAAAAGAGTTTTATTTTTACTTAGATCCACTTCATAAATATAAAGATTTTTATTATTCAATGATGCAAAAGCATCAATCAATGTGTAAGAAGGTTTCTCTATGATTTTTTGAATTCCCTTTTTCTTATCATATACATTTTCATTTGGTTGATAAGAGAGCTCATGTTTAGTTTTTTTAATATTATTTAAATAACTTTCAGCAGAAGAAAAATTTACTGGGTTATCATGATCATTGTCAATAAATTGACGCAATCTTTCAGCTCGTAAAGTATTTACTAAAGTGCTTTTATCTTTAAGCGCATCGAGCATCGCATTAATGGCTACTTCTTTAGAAGTATAACCAAAAGCCCTAAATCCACACTCAGATTTTAAAGTAGAAATAAAATATTCATTGAAACGTAATATTGAACCACTAACTTCCCAAGAAGATCGTCTATCAGGTTTTGCATTTTTAACAATATTATCAATTTCAGTTGGATTAGAAAATACTTGTTGATTAATAGAAAAAAACAAAATAAAAACAACAAGAAATATTGATGTAAATCGATTCATGATAGCTCCAAAAAAGAATATATATAATTAATTTTATGTGTATATTTAACACAGTAAATTAATTATTTCAATAAAAAAGAATAATTAATACATTTTAGCGAAATAATAAATTGATATTTATATAGAAAATAAAATTAATATGATATTATTTTTTAAATAATTTGCTTTTAATTAAGTTGTTATGAAAATGCCGCGAACACGTCACGGCACATAGAAGGTTACGTTGTATATATAATTTAATACTTGAATCCTAAACCAAATCCAATTTCACGTGATCCGCTAAAACCTGGTCGACTTAAAGAAGTGTAACGAATATACGGTTTCGCTTCTATATTTAAAGAATCAAAATTTCTCTCAATACTTGGCTGAAACTTCATCGCATGTATGTTGCTGCTCAAACGAACAACACTGCGTGAGCGACGATTGAATTTATTGCCACGATGAATATTAATGTGATTTTGAAGATAATACTCGTATTCAGCATTAAATTTTAAAGTTGTTTTATCATCCATTGTATATGCAAGCGTACAACCAATAGGGAGTGTTACAGCGGAAAATTTAAAATCTTTTAACCATGAAGAACGTGCAAATGTGTCACGTCGATACCCTAAACCAAGATATGGCGTTAACATAAAATCATCATTTAAAATGAAATGGTGACCAAA
>JAUYSY010000031.1 GCA_030696155.1 Alphaproteobacteria bacterium
CAAATGTGGTTTTGCCATCAAAGACAAATCATGGATTTCACCCACATGGTTCATCCCCATCTCAAGGATCGCGTAATCAATATCTTCTGGAATGCGCGCAAGACTTAAAGGAAGCCCCCAATGGTTATTCAGCCCACCTTGATTTGCAATAGCGCGTGCAACTGACGAAAATGCGATATAAAGCGCTTCTTTAGTGCTTGTTTTGCCAACACTACCTGTAATCCCAATAATTTTTGCTTTTGTTCTATTGCGTGCATAAATACCTAATTGACGGAGGGCCTGAAGCGTATCCTCCACAAGTAAAAATGGAACAGATATATCGTCTTTAGGTAATGTATCTATAAGTAAACAAGATGCGCCTTTTGCAATGGCCTCTTTAATAAAATCGTGACCGTCATGATTAGCACCACGAAGCGCTATATAGATATCACCTACTTTTAAACTTCTAGAATCGATGGAAACACCTTGCGCATGCCAAGGAGCACTACTTTTGCAATTCGTCGCGCTTTCTGCTTCTGAAGATGTCCACAAAAAAGATTGCATCTTATACCTTTCCAAGAAATTCTTTAATAATGTCAGCGTCATTAAAAGGGATTATTTGATTGCCTATAATTTGACCCGTTTCATTGCCCTTACCTGCCACAATCAGTATATCGCCTGATTTAAGCCTTGTCATACCCTCTTCAATCGCTTTTTTACGATCCGCAATTTCGACGGCTTTGGGACAAGTACTTAAAATTTCTTGCCTAATTTCAGCAGCATCTTCAAAACGTGGATTATCATCCGTTACAATAACATCATCAGCAAATTCTTGTGCAATAGCGCCCATTATTGGACGTTTACCTTTATCACGATTACCGCCACACCCAAATACTACGATAATCTTGCCTTCTGTATGTTGCTTAAGCGATAAAATTGCATTTTGAAGGGCAACAGGCTTATGAGAGTAATCAACAAAAATTGGTGATCCATCAATTTGCTCAAGTCGCCCTGGAATGGATTTCAACAAAGGTACAAACGGCATTAAATCCTCAAGCGCAAAACCTGTAGCAATCAAAAGGCCTAAGGCTGTTAGTAGATTATAAGCCTGGCATTCGCCTAATAAAGAAAGCGTCGTACTATATTCTTTATTTTTATAAATGATCTTTAAATCTTGACCATGCAAATGTGGATGAATTTCAATTAATCTTAAATCGGCTTGTACATTTTTACCATAACTTAAAATAGATTGATTGTGTCCCTTACAAATAGAAACCAATTGCTCAAAACGTTCACTTTCACAATTTAATATTGCTACTTTATTAGGCTTCATTAATTGCTTAAATAAAAGTGTTTTAGCCTCAAAATATTTATCCATCGTGTCATGGTAATCAAGATGATCTTGGTTGAAATTCGTAAAAGCTGCAGCCTCTATTTCAACATGATTCAAACGATGCTGATCAAGCCCGATCGATGTTGCCTCGATTGCCACATGATCAAAACCATTATGACCAAGCTGCGACAATAAACGATGAAGCGTTATAGGATCAGGAGTTGTTAATCCATAAAAATTATCATTGAAAGGAAGCGTTAAACCCGATTGAACACCTAATGTCCCAATACTGGCTGCTTTAATGTCTTTTGCGCATAATAATTGCTGATATAAGGATACAGTTGAACTTTTACCGTTGGTGCCTGTCACCATCACCACCGATTTAGGGGGCGTTTGATAAAATTTGGCTGCAATTTCTGGAATTTTAGCACGAATATTGCTAACTTTAATAATAGGTATGGAACAATGATCTTTGTTATTATCAACACTTGTCAGAATGGCGCATGCACCTTTTGAAACAGCTTCTTCGATAAAGCCCCGACCATCTAAAGCAAGCCCTGGAATGGCAAAAAAAAGATCACCCTGTTTTACATGACGCGAATCAGAGGATAAACCCAAAATGTCAGGATCTTGAGTACATGTTTGGTCAACGAGTTTTGACAGCCGCAAGATGAACTCCATTCAATTTTGATCCAGTATAGTTTACCAATGTTCTCTTTAAGATGGAAGGATCATTTTCATCGACAGGCTGTATGCCTAAAATGGGCGCAATTCTTTTAATAACACGCCCTGCAAGCGGCGAACCAATCCAACCACCTGTTGCATAACCTGCTGTTTCTTTCGTCCCTTTGGGTTCATCAATCATCACAAAAACAACATAACGTGGTGCATGTATGGGAAAAGCACCAATGAAAGAAGCTAAATTAGCTGTCTTACTATAACGACCATTTTTTATTTTTTCTGCCGTGCCTGATTTACCGGCAACTAAATATCCAGGTACTGCAGCCTTACGACCAGTGCCTTCTAATACAACAGAGCGCATTAATTTACAAGATTGCAATGATGTTTTTTCTGAAATAACGCGTTCACCAAAAATTTCTTCACTGCTTTGCTTTTTAACCAAAGTTGGCCTGTATAGGATACCACCATTCACGAGCGTTGAAATCGCTGAAAGCATTTGAACGGGACTAACAGCCATACCATGACCAAAAGCAATAGTCATCGTATTCACATCTTTCCAATTTTGTGTCGATGGAAATAAAGGCCTACTTACCTCAGGCAATTCAATGCGCGTTGGTTTAAAAAGACCGAATCTTGCTAAATATTCGCGCTGTTTTACAGCCCCCACATCCATAGCCATTTTGGCGGCACCAATATTGGATGAATGCACAATAATTTCAGGAAGCGTTAAATATCTTTTTTGTCCACGATAATCATGGATTTGTTGTCTGCCAACTGTAATAGGATGGCTAGCATCATATCCACTGGCAAAAGTAACTTTACCCGAATCAAGTGCCATTGCAGCCGTCAATAATTTTAACCCAGACCCTAATTCATAAACACCTGCCGTATTGGCATTAAAGCGCTCAACATCTTTAGCAAGATTTGCTTGATTCGGATCAAAATCAGGCAATGAAACCATAGCGACGATTTCACCCGTTTGCACGTCCATGACTGTACCCATCCCACCGATTGCTTTATGTTTATCAATGGTTTGAAGAATTTCTTCACGTAAAATATGTTGAATGCGAATGTCCAAGGATAATTGCAAGGGTTTTGAATTTGTGCGTAAATAATCATTAAAAGAATGTTCAACACCTGCAATACCATTGCTATCCGTATCTGAAAACCCCAAAACATGCGAAGCAAGTGGACCATGCAAGTAAACGCGTTTTTCCGTTTTTTCAAAATGAAGCCCAGGAATACCAAGTGCATTAATATCATGATGCTGTCTAGGCGTTAAATGACGTTGCAACCAAACAAAGCGTTTATTTTCAACACTCAATTTTGCTTCAATTTCAGCAAGACCTAATTCAGGCAGCAAACTCACCAATTGTTTCGCTGATTCTTTAGGATCAATAATCTCGCTTGGATCTGCATATAAAGACGCTGTAAACAAAGAAGTGGCAAGCACAATCCCATTACGATCAACAATTTCACCACGTTTTGTTTGCAACGTCGCTTTTTCACTTTCTTCCTCCCCTGTTTCAAGAGAAGCACAAAATTGAGTAGGCTTGTATTTAATAATCGTCAAATCAGCAACACGTAAAACCATTAAACCAAAAAGAGCAATAAAGAATAAATTTAAAATAAATATCCGTGAATGGGCCGTTTCCACAAATTCAGGTAAAATACCTTGCATACGTGGATGAGAATCGTCCGATTCATGATGATTATTGTGCCTTAAATGCTCCATTAACTTCTGTATCATGATTTCAACGTAACGTTAGTTGTTTTAGACTGCAATTTTTGTGCCATATTTGAAGATGTATTTTGTGCAAAAGCCGCATCATTATCTTTTTGATTTATAATTGATTTTTCGGGAATATCTGAAAGTGTCACAAGCTGTTTAGGCTCCGTTGGTGTTAATTTCAAAAATTGTGCATTGAGTTGTGTTAATCGTTGAGGATCTGTCAAATGACCCCATTCCGCATCTAAAACTTCGATGCATTCTTGTGTTTCAATAATGTCGTATTTAATGCATTGAATAGCATCTTCTAAAACTTGTACTTCATGCTTGAAGTGAAAAAGGGCTGAGCATAAAAAAAGAGGGAGACTTATCCACAAAACTAATGATTTTAGCATGAGGATTAATCTCCCTTAAGTTTAGATGCCGAAGCATCTATGCGCATCCCAGCTCTGAGACGCGCGGAGGAAGACCGTGAATTCGTTTTAATTTCAGCAAATGTTGGCTTAACAGCTTGCTTGGTTAAAACTTTAAAAGTAGATTCAGCTTTTTCTTGATTTAAAATAGGCGTAAAGCGCGACACATTAGGAATATTGCCTGATTTTGTTTTCAAGAAATGTTTAACAAGTCCATCTTCCAAAGAATGAAAGGACACAACAACCAAACGACCATTGGGTGCTAGTCTTTTTTCTGCAGCCACCAAGACTTTGGTGATTTCATCTAATTCATTATTTACAACAATACGAATGGCCTGAAAAGAACGCGTTGCAGGATCTAAACCATCTTTACTTTTAGGCACAAGACGACGAATCACTGAGGCCAAATCATTTGTTGTTTCAAAAGGAGTGGTTACACGGCGTTTAACAATTTCTGACGCAATCCGTCCTGCAAATCGTTCATCACCATAGGTTTTAAGAATAAATTTAAGTTCTTCAACACTTGCTGAATTCACAAGATCTTTAGCGCTTATCCCAGAATTTCCCATACGCATATCTAAAGGGCCATTAAAACGGAAGGAAAAACCACGTGCAGGATCATCGATTTGAAAAGAGGACACGCCTAAATCCAAAACAATACCATCAATTTTATCGATTTTTGCTTGATCCAAAAGCTGCTCTAAATCCCCAAAACACCCTTCAAGCATTTGAAAGCGATCTTTATATTGAGTTTTGAATTCCTGACCACGTAAAACAGCCGCGGGATCTCGATCAATACCAATAACTTTGCAATCAGCTTTTTCTAAGATCGCACGTGCGTAGCCCCCGCCCCCAAAAGTGCCATCCACATAGGTTTCGCCTGACTGAGGATCAAGATATTGAACAACCTCATCAAGCATAACGGGAAAATGACCTAATTGCGTCATGACGCACCTCCATTAGGCTTAGATAGCTTCAATGTAAGGTTTTGATCTTTCACTTTGGCGCGTGCTTCGTTTTGATAGATTTTAAAGGCTTCAGGCTCCCATATCCGAAAAACAGGGCCTGCCCCCACAAAAAGAACACGTTCTGTAATATTGGCATGATCTAAAAGATGCTGCGGCACAGTAATACGCCCATCACTATCCAGATTTAATTGATGCGCATCGGCAAAAATAGTGGCAGCGAGATCATCTTGCGCATCTGAAAAAAGATCCAATGAATCAATCGATTGGCTCAATGTTTCCATACGATCCATGCCACAGCCTTCAAGAGCCTGACTTTTATGAGATCTGAAAAGGACAACGCCATTAAAAAGAGGAATCGGCAAAGCAGCACGGAAGGATGCAGGCACTGAAACCCGTCCTTTGCGGTCTAATTTGTTTTCATATGTTGATAAAAACAATGCCATGCTTTTGAAACTCTACCCAAAAAGAGAAATGTGTAACTAGACTTCTTTCAAAACTCGCTGCTACGTGACGAGTGATAGGAGATTCGGCACGGAAGACCGGAATCTATCCTGATATAGATGAGGATCTGAGTACCGAAGCGACACCTCAATCGTCCGTAGCAGTAGAGTTTAGAAAGAAGTCCACTCTATATGGGATAGCATGGGATGACATGGGAGTCAATGGGAAAACAATAATAGAATGACTATTCTTAAATAATGTTGTTTTTAAATCAAGATAAAAAAACGATTTTTAAAAAGATTAAAGCACAAAAATTACAATCCTGCATTTTGTTCTCTTTTTGTTCTAAAAAACAAACATTCAAAATACGATTAATAGACATTGATAATTTAAAAATACTAAAGAATTATATATAAATTAGAAGTTAGTGTATTGAAAAATATAAGTTTCCCATCGCTATAAAGAGAAAAACCCTGAAAAAATCCATAAAAATTATTATTCTACCTCAATTCAGAATTAAAATTTTTTAAAAAAAACTAAAAACAATGCCATTAGATGCGCCCAAACTTAAAAAAA
>JAUYSY010000076.1 GCA_030696155.1 Alphaproteobacteria bacterium
AATTCTTGTTCGTTAAAATGTTTTATATACAAAGCTTCTGTGATTTCTTTCATTTTATCCATGAAACTTTTTGAAAATTCATTAACAATTTGATCACGATTTTTTTCAAAAATCTCATTAAATTTTGCTTGATCAGCACCAAAAAAAGCCTCAAATTTATTAGGGATGGCTGCTTTCATCATCCCAAAAATAGGTTTTAGTTGTTCTGAAAGTTGTAATCCCAATAATTGGTCGATAAGTTTCTGTTTTGGTGAATTATCACTGGAGACTGAAGTCGTTTTTGTTGCAGTGTTAAATCCTTTAACAGCTTCCTCAACATTAATATCATTTTCTTTTAAAATGCTATCGGCCTTATCAAGAAGATCTTTGTTTAACCCTTTTTGACGTGCTTCAGCTAAACTTAAACGCATTGTTTTAACAAGTCCAACACCCATAAACATTTGCATGAATTTCTGGGTAATTTGACCACTCGCGCCCATAAGTTCAGGCGAGATTTTTTTCATTTTTTCATTCACAGGTGCTTTATTTAGCGCGAGTATCCCTTTCAACTCTTCTTCGGAATAATTGGCTAGATAAACTGGCTTCAAGACTTTCTGCATCATTGCCAATTGATTTTTTTGCATTGCTTGTGCAAGCCTTGGTGAATGCTTTTCATAAATTTTATTGAATTTTTCTTGTTCTTCTGCAAACTGATCCTGAAACGGATTAGGCATTGATTTAAGCAATCCTTCAAATGCTTCTGGTGTCAATGCACCATGCGATTCCATAATAAATTCATCTACAAGCTTTTCTTTTTCACTCGCGGCTGACAGAGAGAAGGGGAAAAGAAGCGTTGCGAGTACACAGAATTTTTTGAGATTTTGAGAGATAAGGGATAGCATTTCACGACTCCATATTTTTGTATAGGGTAGCATATGAAAGGATTAATACAAAATATGAATCTTAGGCTGCTTTTTGGCGCGTCCTAATTGCTGCCGCCAATGTGCCCTCGTCGAGATAATCAAGCTCACTGCCCATGGGAATACCAAAAGCAAGTCTCGAAATAGGTTTGCTCTCTTTGAGACATTCTGTGATGTAATGAGACGTTGTTTGTCCCTCCATCGTCGCATTCGTTGCTAATAATATCTCTTGAATCTCGATGCCTTGAACACGCTTTAAAAGGGCAGGGATCGATAAATCATTTGGGCCAATGCCGTCAAGGGCTGATAAGGCGCCACCTAATACGTGATACAAACCTAAATAGGCGCCACTGCGTTCGATTGCCCAAAGATCTGTGACATCTTCAACCACGCATAAAACATGACGATCACGATTAGGATTCACGCATATTTGACAAGGATCACATCCGTCTAAATTGCCGCAAATATTACAATGTTTAATGCTTTCAATTGCTTTTTGAAGCGTTTTGGCTAAAGGAACAAGATGGGATTCGCGTTTTTTAATTAAATGCAGGACCAAACGACGTGCAGATCTTGGGCCAAGACCTGGCAAACGTGCAAATAAATCAATAAGTTGACCAATATTTTGGCCGTGCATTTATAATGGAACCTTGATTAAATGTTAAAAGGTAGGTTTAAGCCACCTGTAACTTTTTGCATTTCATCTTGACTCTTTTGATCCACTTTAATTTTTGCATCATTCATGGCTGCGACGATTAAATCTTCAAGAACTTCCTTTTCGTCTTCTTTAAGCAAAGATGGATCGATTGTGACAGATTTAGCTTCACCCTTACCATTGAGAATGCATTTAACAAGACCACCGCCTGCACTGCCTTCTGATTCAATGTCTTGCATTTTTGCTTGCATTTCAGCCATTTTTTCTTGTAATTTTTGGGCTTGCTGCATCATTTTATTCATATCTTTAAACATTTATATATCCTTCTGTTCGTCGATCGTTTCTATCTTACTAATGGTGGCGTCTTTAAAAGTTTCAAGGGTTTTAGCGATTATTGGGATCGCTTTAATGTCGTTGAGTTCTTTTTCTTTACGACGTTGATCTAATTCATAAATAGTCTTACCAGATTGTCCTGCAACAATATCAATCTGCCATTGCGTCCCTGTTTTTTCAGCTAAAAAATTTTGCAATTTAATCGTTAAATCTTTTGGCGCTGTGTCTTTCAGCGATATTTTCAAAAACCCAAATGAACTTTCAATGGGTATGATTTGATCGCTTAATTGCATCGCTAAAATCATTTCGCGTTGTTCGTGACACAAAGTCACAATTTCTTGAAAAGTCTCAGGTTGTGCCGTTTGTTGGCTATTTTGTTTTAGCTTATTGTCTACAGGCTGCACTGAATCAGTACTCGATCCGTCAGGTATTGATTGCATCATTTGCACTAATTCATTAGGCGTCGGTAAATCTGCGACATAAGCCAAACGAATTAAGATAAGCTCTAAAGATTGATATGCATCAAAGGCATAAGCAAGCTCTTCAATACCTTTTTGTGTCATCTGCCATGCACGCATCAAAATCGGCATATCAATATTAGGCAATAACTCAAGACCATTCACACGGTCAAATTCTAAAACATTAGGACTTTGTAAATAAGTTGGATCAATAAGCGCTCTGCTTAAAATATACAAAATGGCTTGTAAATCATGCAAAATATGAAGTGGATCAGCGCCTTCTTGATAGGCTTTTTGCGATAAAACGAGGGCTTCTTGAGGATTGCCCTCAAAAATTGCCGCGAGTAATTTATATAATAAAGATCGATCTAAAAGCCCAAGCATTTGCTTGACTTGATCAAAGCTAATCGCATCTTGCGCATAAACGATGGCCTGATCCAAAAGCGATAATCCATCACGTACAGAACCTTGTGCCGCTTGTGCCAATAATAAGGCTGTTTTATCGTCCAGTTGAATATTTTCTTGGAAAGCAATTTTTTGTAGATAAGCAGATAAAGTAATTGCATCAACCATACGCAAATCAAAGCGCATGCAACGCGATAGGATGGTAACAGGAACACGTCTTATTTCGGTTGTTGCAAAAATAAATTTAGCATGAGGTGGCGGCTCTTCCAATGTTTTCAGCAAGGCATTAAAAGCACTTTTAGATAACATATGGACTTCATCGATAATATAAATTTTATAACGTGCT
>JAUYSY010000115.1 GCA_030696155.1 Alphaproteobacteria bacterium
TATTCGAAGACTATGATGAGGCGAAGAAGAAACACGATCCTTCTTCATTAAAGACCTCGAAGAGAACCATGGATATTGTTCTATAAAATTCTATCTTTCAGAAAAGACAAAGAAAAAAATAAGGAGATATCTCTTGACTTAAGCGCAATTAGAGAACCAGACAATTTTTATTTTATGATAGAAAATTGCATACACAACTTTGTTTTCCTGAATCCGCATTCGAGCCCTCTGGGCTCTCATTGGTTCAGGAAAACAGCTGAGTTATTGGTAGGTTTCTCATTAAAATTATGTTTTTTGTCCGGTAGGTAATAAAGTCTAATCAATAATGGTGTTGTTATTCCAAAGTAGGTTATCTTGTTCATCAACTTCGTTCAAAAGATAGGCTTTCATTTTGTTATCCTTATTTTCAGGGTATTCAATAATCAGCTTTCTACACACATTTCGAAATACTGATTCATATTGTGTTAAAATTAAGAGATCGTCTTCTAAAAGAGAAAGTACCTCTTGAATGTTTGTGTATGTTGATTTTTGAATAAGATCTATAAATTGCAGAACCAATTCATTGTAATGTAATGTTTTTATTTTATGATTGCTCCATAACGCAGATAAATAAGAATATTTATATTTTACATTAATTTCATTTTTAGCGCGCTCTAAAAGTGGAAGAATTAATTCATCTTGACATGTCTCTTCGCGGCGTATTTCAACGAAGAGCAGATCGAAAATTTCTGTTGCGATATATTTATTTTTTGCATTTTTAGCAAGATCTAAAAGTAAAAGAATTATTTCATTATAATGTGTAGCTTTTATTTTTTCGTCACACAATAAAGCTATACAAGCATTACGTTTGATATTTTCACTATTAGCATTTTTGGCAAGATCTAAAATAGGATCAACTAATTCATTGCAATATATATTTTTTATTTCTGGATTATGAAAAAAAGTATTGGGGATATTAAATTTTATTTCTTCAATATTTGTATTTTTAGCATAATTTAAAAGCAGAGGAACTATTTTAGTGTGATGTAATTTTAAAAATTCTTTTTCCTGAAGGAGAGGAATAATAGTGCTTGCGTCATTAGATTGTTCAAGGAGATTAACTAGAATTTGAAAGGCTTCTTGTTCATTGTTTTTTGTTTTCATTAGTCTTTGACAAGCGGTTACACGTAGATATTCGGGTGTCGACTTTCTTTTTGCAAGGATCTGAAGTTGTTCAATGGGTAAAAATTTAAGCTGATCAGGATTGTCACTTATTATGGCAAACGCACTAAAAACAGGTGAAGAAAAAAGTACCCAAAGAATTATCACAATTTTTTTCATTTTAGTTCCTTTTAATTGATTTTATATAATGTTTAGAGGATGCGATTGTATCAAATTTATTCAAATAGAAACATAGGTAAAAAATACTGTATTTTACTTTTTTTTTGAAATTTCCGAGTCTTACGTGTTGCGGCTTGTCCCTGAGAGATCTACACGAATTTTAAATATAACGAAATCATAGGATTTCGTCGTTGCGATGAGTCGAAGATGAAGAAGCAATCCAGAAAATAGCCTTTCAAAAGTTATAAATGTTGATTTTAGAACTAGATTGCCACACCCCCTTCGGGGTTCGCAACGACGAGGCTCTTTGTTTTTCCTTTTAATTAAATTGATTGCGCTTTAATTCTGTCGTTTTTTAATTTCTGAGGTTGAGTTTATACTTATGGGTAATGATATGGAAACAAGGAAGTAGGGAGTAGGGGTGTTGCGACTATTTTTATCCAACATATCAAGTAAGGCTCCACATTTTTGAATAGGTCTGCTAAGATCGAGCAATATGGTGTATGTGCTATTTCTCAAAAGGAGAAAATCATGTTTCGCGGATCAATGACTGCTCTTGTAACGCCTTTTAATAAAGACGGAAGTCTTGATATTGAGTCTTATATTAAATTTATCAATTGGCAAATTGCAAATGGGACTGAAGGTATTATTCCCTGTGGAGCAACAGGTGAGCATTCGACGTTGACTGACGCGGAATGTGAAACACTTATTAGCATCGTCGTTGCGCAAGTAAAGGGCAAAGTACCTATTATTGCAGGTACAGGGACAGATTCAACAGCGCATACCATCAAAAATACGCAAAAAGCAAAAGAATTAGGGGCAGATGCGGCACTTATCGTAACGCCTTATTATAATAAACCGACGCAAGAGGGTTTATATCATCACTATAAAGCGATCAACGATGCGGTCGATTTGCCAATTATTATTTACAACAATCCAGGGCGCTGTGTTGTGGATATGAGCGTTGACACAATGGCGAGACTCGCTGAACTTAAAAATATTGTTGGTGTTAAAGATTCTTCGGGTGATATTACAAGACCTTTAAAAACAAAGATGAAAATCACCAAAAAATTTAGTCAATTGACGGGTGAAGATGCGCTTATTGTACCTTTTTTAGCGCAAGGTGGCGTGGGCTGTATTTCTGTTACATCCAATATTGCACCCAAATTATGTGCTGATCTTCATAAAGCATGGCGTGCAGGGAATCTTGAAAAGGTTGATGCTTTAAATGCGCAATTAATGCCTTTACATGAAGCGATGTTTTGTGAGACAAGTCCTGGACCTGTTAAATATGCAGCAGAATTATTGGGTCATTGCTCAGCACTTACAAGGGCACCTTTATGGACAATATCAGATGCTTCGAAAGAAATAGTTAAAACAGCGCTTAAAAACACAGGATTGATTGCGTAAGAAATGTCGAGAAAAGACCAACAAAAATATATAGCACAAAATAGACGTGCACGTTTTGATTATTTAATTAAAGAAACGTTTGAGGCTGGACTTATCCTAAAAGGATCAGAAGTTAAATCGTTGCGTGCCGGTCATGTTAGTATTCAAGAAGCGTATGCGACTGAAATTAATGGTGCATTTTACCTAGTGAATGCAACTATTAATATATATAAACCAGCTAATCGTTTTAACCATGAACCTAATGCACCGCGTAAATTGCTTTTACATAAAAAACAATGTTCTCGTTTGTTTGGATTAATTAAGCGAGAAGGTATTACGCTTGTGCCGATGGCGCTTTATTTTAATGCGCGCGGTATTGCAAAGCTTGAATTGGGTATTGGTAAAGGTAAAACCAAAGGCGATAAACGCGCGAGTGAAAAAGAAAAAGATTGGGAAAAGCAAAAAGGTCGCGTTTTGCGTAATATCGAAGATTAAGACTATGCAGCATAGGTCATTTTGTCTGCGCATGAATCACATTGAGGTCGTTACAATGATGTCTAGACCAATTCAATTTAATTAGCTAAGCTTTATCAAATAGTAATCGTTAATATGAACGGAGACATTTTTTGAGCGCGTTAAAAAACAATAAACAAACAATACCCTATTCTTTTGATGAATCAGAAAAAAGCCTTGGTTTTCTAATGTGGAAAACAACACTTACTTGGCAACGGATGATTAAAAGAACACTTGATTCTTATGATCTATCTCATCCTCAATTTGTGATTCTTCAAATTTTATTAAACTCTTACACGCCACAAGAAAATAAAACGCAAATTGATATTGTAAAACAGTCAAAACTTGACAAAATGACAGTCTCAAAATCTTTGAAAAAATTAGGATTGCTTGGCCTTATAACGCGTCATGAAAATGAAAAAGATCCACGCGCAAAAACGGTCTTATTAACCGAAAAAGGGAAAAAAATTATTGAGGTTTTGCAACCCATGATAGAACGTGTTGATAATGGTTTTTTTTATTCTTTGAACACTCAACAACAAGAAGATTTGAAATCTACTTTTAACTTATTAAAAGAATAAACAAGAAAGCAGACTTGAAGTTAGAAGAAAAACCTTCTACATATCTGTGTATCGGGTTAAAAATTATCATCTTTTCTTTTCGTTAAAATGCTATCTTTAATTTCATTAAAAACAGCCTCAATCTCTCTGTTGTTAAATTGTGATCTTTGTAATGAAGGTGTAGTTTTCTTCATGATCCAAAGAATGTTTTCAACTTGATCTAACATCCACTCGTAATCTGTCGTAAATTCGTACATTTGATTCATGTTATTCTCCTTTAATACGACCTCTCAATTTATTATGATAGATGAAGAAATAACAACTTTCAATTAAAAATAATTTACTATAGATAAAATGCAACTTATGGTTGTTTTTTTGAAGTTGCATCCAACTTTATTTGGCGTTTAAATTTGAAAAAAGACTTTAATGCTATAGACATATATTTTTTGTTTTATAAATCAATGTGATAATTTTTTTGTCTTGATAGTTAATTCATTTATGACCTAAAATAAAATTGTAGCAAAAAAACTAATCTCAAAGTTTTCTTACCTAAAATTATTTCAATATTATATAGGAGATACGTTATGAAATCTTCTTGTGGTCCTTTTTTGTCTTTTTTTCTCTTTGTTTTTCTGGGGCTTATTTATGTAAATACAGTGTTTGGGGAAGGTAGCAATACGGATAAATCAAATGATAATAGCACTAATGATTATCGATCGACATCAAGCAGTGATCCAAATTTAACAATGCATGATGTTTCATACAAAGATACGTTTCTCACTTCGTCTTCTTCTTTAGATGAATCACTCAATATTATGGATAAAGAACCACGCAAAATATTTCTGTTATCCTTAAGTGGTGGTGGATTCCGCGGTATCATTCATGCATATGCATTATCACGCTTAGAAGCTTTGTTTGGGACATCAGTTGTTAATATTTTCAATGGGGTCTCTGGGACATCAACAGGTGCATTAGTGGCATTTGGAATTGGTATTCCTGATCCTGAAAGACCTGGTGTTCCACTTTATTCAGCGAGTGATGTTTTAAAACTATATCTTGATGAACGTGAAAGAATTTTTCAAAAACCAGGGCTTAGTCAAAGAATCTGGTCTGCAAAAGGCTTTTGGGGGCCTAAATACTCGATTATTGGTATGGAAGCATCGTTTAAGGATTCGTATAAATCATACAGGATGTCTGATTTATTAATACCTACTTTTGTACCAGCTGTTGAAGTTTTACAAGGAAATGGCGCTAAGATATTTTCAAGCACTAAAGCCAGACGTAATAATGCAAAAGATTATTTGATTTGGCAGGTTGCACGGGCAACAACAGCTGCACCTAGTTTTTTTGAATCAAAAGAAATGCATGGTGATGCTAGTGGCAATGATCAAGAATCAATATTAAATTTTTGGGATGGTGGTTTATTTGCTCATAATCCGGCAGAAATTGCGTTGATTGAGGGTCAAAAAATGTTTCCTGATAAAAGGCTTAAAGATTTTATTCTTCTTTCGATCGGGACTGGAGAGGAAAAATGTAAAATCAATCAGGAAATGACGCAAAAAATGGGTTATGGCAATGGAGGTGGTCAAATTTTTAAAGCGACGATGGCCGCACAAAATTCCTGGGTACATAAAAAATTAAAAAAGCAGTTGAAAGATAATTATATAAGATTAGACGTAAATCTA
>JAUYSY010000126.1 GCA_030696155.1 Alphaproteobacteria bacterium
TATTCATGCTCATATCAATATGCTGGGACGGTACTCGTTTGCGGTTTCAGATGCTATAGAAAGAGGTGAATTGAGACCTATACGTAATCCAAAAGATGCTCCTTAAGTGCATTTACGGTTCCACTACTCCCCTAACCCCAACTCTTATTAAAGTGTATTTCAAATTAATACATTTATCTAACCAATTAAAAAAGATGTTTTTTGTATTTTATATACAACACAATATAAAAATAAGCTATAACTATCCTTTTTTATATGAAATAATCATTTTTTTTTGTTAAATTATATTTAGAAAAATAAATTATAAGAATATGGAGATTTTTATTCAAAAAATGTTACAGGAAAAAATTTTAGATTACATATCAATTATTTTTATGACGCTAGTTTTTATTAGTTTGTATTACTTTAAAATGTCGAACCTTTTATATGGTCTTTTATTGTTTATGTCTTTTTTTCCTTATTTTTTTAAATTATATTTAAATCAAAAAGAAGAAGTAGACATCTTTTGCAAAGGTAAAAAAATGCCATTAATGGCATTTTTATTAACAAATTTTATTATTTTTATTATTTTTATAAGTTCAATAATTTATGGATGTGGTTTTTTAATTAATAGTTTTTTGTGGTTGTTGTTGCCTTTGTCTTTTTATTTAAATTCAAAAAAATATAATAATTCTTTTATGATGTCTTATCATATTGTTTTATTTTTTTCTATTGTAATTTGTTTGTATGAAGGACATTCTCTTTTAGAAGTTATTTCTTATATGGTGTATATGTATATAATAATATCAAAATTTGGAATAAAATCATCAGATAAATATTTATTAAAATCTTAAGAATGAGATATATTGGTATTAGTTTCTTCAGAAAAATATTCTACGAGATCAAATCTATTATCATCTTTTTCCTTTGGAATGGTTTTTCCTATAAAAGGAAGACTTATTTTCGCTCGATTTTGAAACTTAAATTTAATTTTTGAAACGGGTAAAGCACCTATTTTTATAATGGCTTCCAAAGGATCAAGATTCATACATTCTGTAGGTGTTACAAGTGG
>JAUYSY010000127.1 GCA_030696155.1 Alphaproteobacteria bacterium
TATTCATGCTCATATCAATATGCTGGGACGGTACTCGTTTGCGGTTTCAGATGCTATAGAAAGAGGTGAATTGAGACCTATACGTAATCCAAAAGATGCTCCTTAAGTGCATTTACGGTTCCACTACTCCCCTAACCCCAAATTAATCGATTTGACGCATTCCTTGTGTGGTGTTTCCTTTGAAAACATCACTATCTTTAATTTGATTTAATTCAACATGTGACGTTTCCATGGAATTCATCATTTCGTCCATGTCAGAGCGCATTTTGTGAAGTTTAATATGCATTTCTTTCATTTTTTCACATGCGTTGTGCATTTTTGTTTTTACATCATCTTTTGTGTCTGCATTAACTTGAGATGTAGAAATAAAAATTATCAAGGATAAAAATAAAATATTCTTAGAAGTGGTTCTCATTTTTTGTTTCCTTATTAAATAACTTGACTAAGTTTCTATATAAAGTCATTAGCCAATTGATTTTCCCTAATTATAGAACAACATATTTGTTTATTAATTGCAATAAAAATATCATTCAAAAAAATAATTAATTGTATTTAATGAATGTTTTAATATGTTATTGGTGTTTTCTAATGCCTATGATGAATATCAGGATAGTGAGTATGTGTATGCAATAAGGGTTCATTCTTATGTGGGTGGGTGTGTGGTTCTTTACCATCCCAAGAAAAATTATGCTCATGCTGGTGATGATTATCATGCACATGCTTATGGTTATGTTGGGGGGAAGTCAGGATACGTGTGTAAATAGGACTTTTCGTATTTAAAACCGCGTACAACCATTACTGAGTATAAGCTTCAGACTTTTTTTTATAAAATAATTTTTAGTTGAAATCGCGAAGGGTTATGCAGCATTTTCGAGCACCTAATTTTGTTCTTTAAAAAAGAATTTATCTCGCGTCCTAAGCTTAGTGTGTACGTAGACCCTGTTTTCGGTCAACATTAGTTCCTATTTCAATAATGTAGTTATCATTAATTAGCTTTTCATTTATGGGTTGGGGAGCAATGAAACAAGGAACCGACTTAAGGGGACCCTGTGGAAGGACCCATTTATCCCAAAAGTCCTATAAAAATTTGACAAATGTAAGAAAAAGTGTTACTTTTAATTACAAAGGAGATAATTATGAGTGTTTCATTACAGGTATGGGATAAAATAAAAGCATTTAAACGGGGTAATGTTTTTTGTGCCAATGATTTTGATGATATAGGAACACGAGGAAATATTGATGTTATTTTGCATA
Organism: Alphaproteobacteria bacterium; assembly: GCA_030696155.1. Lineage (GTDB taxonomy): Bacteria > Pseudomonadota > Alphaproteobacteria > JAUXUR01 > JAUXUR01 > JAUXUR01. The sequence goes on from JAUYSY010000127.1 coordinate 1,255, forward strand.
GATTGTCAGGAAATGGTTCAATTCGAAGGCTTGGATATGGCTTATACGATATTCCTTTAAATAGTAAAATATTGGGGAATTTAACTCCAAGAATTGATGATATTTTATCTGCTTACTCAAGAAGGATGGGGCAAGTGTTTGTTCCAGACCCACTTAATTCAGCAAACTTATTGGGGGTTACAACTCAAATACCGTCAAAATTGCTTTATCTAACAAATGGTAAAACACATACAATTGATATATGTGGATTGGATATTAATTTTATTCATACATCCTCTAAAAAACTTGCTGGTGCGATGACTCCTATTGGTATTGTTATTCAGGCATTAAGATATTTTGGTTCGAATAAAATATCTGATGCAATTTTAAAAATTATTGCAGCCCATCTTAATTCAAAAGATTTAGAAAATCTCTTATCTATCAAATCAATTACTTTAAGAAATCTTAGGCCTCCAATTGAGAGGATATACAAAATTGCAGCTTTTCACTGACCTTAACAATCAAGATAAAAACGAACTTATTTTGAGGACTGCTTCTATACAAAAGATTTCTCCAATTTTAGTTGAAAAAGATTTTTGGGTAACATGGCTTCTTAATAAATTATTCAGCCTTGATATTTCATCGAGTTTAACTTTCAAAGGAGGAACATCTTTATCTAAATGTTATGGTTTGATCAATAGGTTCTCTGAAGATTGTGATATTACAATAGATAAAACAATTTTTATTGAAAATATTAAAGATAAAAATTTGTCTAACAAACAATTTCAGAAATTACTAGATGAAAACGACATAAGGGCCACATACTTTGTTCAAAATTTACTTAAACCACAGCTTGAAGAAAATATTAAATCATCCTTACCACATAATTCAAAATGGGAACTTGCGTTAGATGTTGCAGAGCCCAAAAATTTAAGATTTTTTTATCCTTCAATTTTGGAAATTTCTCCTCAATCATATATCAAAAAATCAATTTTATTGGAGTCTGGCATAAGAGGGGAGATTAATCCTTCAGAAAAGAAGACTGTAATATCGTTTGTTGAAACTCAATTTCCTGACCTCCTTAAGACTGAGCAAGTTCAAATACGGACACTATCTCCTTTAAGAACTTTTTGGGGAAAAATAACACTTCTCCATGCTGAAAATAATAAACCGTTAGATAAAAAAAGAGGAGATCGAACATCACGACATTATTATGACGTATATCAGCTTCTTAAAACTGATATTCCTGATAAATCTATTGAGAGTATTAATATTTTATTTGATGTCATCGATAACAAAAAAAGGTTTTTTAGAACTTCTTGGGCAAAATATGAAACAGCTATACCAGGAACATTGACAATTACACCAAAAGAATCACTATTGTCCAATTTAAAAGTAGATTATAAACAAATGGAATTAATGATATACGGAGAGATCCCTAAATTTGAAGACATCATTAAAGAAATTACACACTTTGAAAAAAGATTTAATCTTTTAAATATATAATCTTAATTTTAAGATATGAACTCTTATTAAAGTGCATTTCAAAAGAATATATTTATCCAAGCAATTTAAAAACATGTTTTTTTGTATTTTATATACAACACGATATAAAAATAATTTATATCTATATTTTTTTTATATGAAATATAATTTTTTTTTGTTAGATTGTATTTATAAAAATAAATCATAAGAATATGGAGAGCCTTATGAAAAAAATGTTGCACGGGAGAATTCTTGATTACACATCAATTATTTTTATGACGGTAGTTTTTATTAGTTTGTATTATTTTAGAATGTCGAGCCATTTATATGGTTTTTTATTATTTTTGTCTTTTTTTCCTTATTTTTTTAAATTGTTTTTAACTCAAAAAGTCCAAGAAGATATGCCAATTTTTTTAGAAGAGAAAAAAATGCCATTAATGTCATTTTTATTAACAAATTTTATTATTTTTTCTTCTTTTATTATAGTTATATCTTATGGTTCTGTTTTTTTTCAGAATTCATTTGGATGGTTGTTGTTAATTTTATTTTTTTATTTAACTTCAAAAGAGTATAGTAGCTCTTTTATGATATATTTTATCCTTGTTATAATGTTTTCTATGGTGAGTTGCTTTAACAAAGAACATTCAGTTATAGAAATTATTTCTTATGTCGCCTATATGTATGCGATACTATCAAAATTTAAAATAAAAATGTCTGATAAATGTTTATCAAAAATTCAAAGATGAAATGGATTTGTATTAATTTCTTCAGAAAAATCCTCTGTAAGATCTAATTCTTTATTGTCTTTTTTATCTGCAATGGTTTTTCCTATAAAAGGAAGACTTATTTTCGCTCGATTTTGAAACTTAAATTTAATTTTTGAAACGGGTAAAGCACCTATTTTTATAATGGCTTCCAAAGGATCAAGATTCATACATTCTGTAGGTGTTACAAGTGG
>JAUYSY010000043.1 GCA_030696155.1 Alphaproteobacteria bacterium
TTTTTTCTTTTTTAATGTTGCTGCACCTTAAACTTTTTGCATTATTGCCTGAATTTGAACAATTATATCCAATAGGCACTATCGTCACACAAGATGATTTTTTTGATCGTTTTGAATATAAAAAGTTTATTGCTTCAGGAGGTGAATCACAGGTTTTTAAGGTTTGTGAGAAGGAAACAAATAAAGAATATGCGCTTGTTGTTTGTTCGCAGTATTATGGCATTTATAATGATTCTGATTCATATGAGGTTATTGTTCGACGCAAGTCCTTTGTTGAGCGAATGATTCAGCTTCAGCAATATAATCCTCATCAAGCTGTGATTCATGCTTATTTTTGGATAAAAACGATGTCGTTAACGCGACAGAATGCAAAGTTGTATAATGTTCCTGAATATTATGTTAATCGGTATAATCCTATCCCGGATGGACGATTTTTCAATGAATTAAGCTTGGATGATGTAAATACAGATAAGTTTAAATCTTTACCTGAAGAGATAAAGGGAACTTTAAATTGTTGTATGTTGCTTGAACTTGGAGAAGCTGATTTAGAGTCTGAAGAATATAAAAAAAAAGAGATAGATAAAAAATTAGAAAATCTGGTAACACAAATCTCTTGTCATTTTATAAGGCATGGAGATGTTATTCAATGTGATTATAAGCTTAGAAACCATATCTATATCAAATCTGAAAATGTATTTTATGGTGATAGAGCCATGAGTGATTACCAATATTGGCATTATGTTGTGAATGGTAAACATTTCTATATTCCAGCTCTTCCTATTGTTATTAAGCGAATTGATTATGGTGGATGGTATTTATTTATACGTGATCTTTCTAGTAATTTTAAGGAAAATAATTATTCACGTAGATTTTTTGATGATAATGATTATTTAATCTATAAAGAAAAACCAGATGTTCCAGACGATCAAATATTAGATATTTTGATGTATACACCAGAATAAAATTTTGTGTGATGCTCAATCTAATATGAAATAAAATGAGGTTGAGCAATCTATGAAAAGTTTTTATATCTTTTTCAACCCATCAAAAAGAACATTAATCAGCATAGTTTCGTAAGATTTAAGTTGAGTCTCATTATCTTCTTGACCAAAGGGATGGTTGGAAATAAGAAATGGGGAGGAGGGCGCTTGCATAATCATTAAAAGCGCTTGGCTTGGGTTAACATCAGACCGTATTTCTTTTATGTTTTGAAAATGTATAATTGCTTTATGCCATGGTTCTAAAATGGATGAAGTGGGTGTGGTCATTAAGGGTGATTCTTTGTCCGCATCTTCCAATGCTTGCCAGCGAATTATTTTGACGAGATCACCATTATGCGCATAAATTTGGATGCGTTTTGAAATAATATAGGATAAAAAATCATAAAAATTATTTGTTGGTGTATTTGATATAATATCGTTTTCGAAGTATTCTTCGAATATGTTTATTTTGACTTCCTTCCATAATTCATCCTTGTTTTTAAAATAATGGTATATCAAGGCTTTTGGTACTTTTGCATCCGTTGCAATTTTGCTTATAGGGGCGCCAGCAAAACCTTTCGATAAAA
>JAUYSY010000022.1 GCA_030696155.1 Alphaproteobacteria bacterium
GCTGCAGCGCCAACAAGAAGTAGCGGAGGTGGGTTTTTTGATATGATAAGCGCTGGTATAGGCGCTGCTGTAAACGTTGTAGTTGGTGTTGTAAGTGTTGTTTTTGGCGCAATATAGACATTAATTTAATGATCAATAAATTGTATGCGGTCTAACAATCTAAAGAAAACTGGAGAACACAATGAAAAAAATAATATTAACCTTTATAAGCGGGACACTTTTTTTTGTGCCTTTAGCTCAATCAGAAGCACCCGCAGACCCAAATATGGCAGGTGCTATTGTTTCAGTAAAAACAACAATCATTAAATTCGATAAAAGTGGGACTATTACAGGATCTAACACTTCACACAACAATATTTTAATGCCAAACGTCGATTCAACCATTCCTGCTGAAGATCTTAAAAACCTTGGCAATAAAGCACTTGCTGCTTATGTGCCGCCAAAAGAAAGTGAAGCCACAACACTTGGACTTTTTAGTGGTATTACAGATTTGTTAAAAGGCACGCCTAAAACGCAATCTGCTCTTGGAGAAGCCGTTGGCAATATAGTCACATCAACAATTCTTGGTTTCATACCATAATATTAAAGCGGAGAAAATAAATGCGTATTCTTTTTTTGAGCTTAACGCTCGTTTTAGGCACTTTTGTAACATCCTTTGCAGCTGACGCACCAGCACCTGTTGATACTAAACATACAATTCTTGTAACATCAACAAAAGTGGATGTTTATCGTATTACAGTCGATGACAAGGGACTCGTCGTTAAAGTTGAAGATCATAAAACTGATAGTGGTGTAAAAGTTTTAAAATCAAATGAACTTACAAATGTAAATGAAGATGATTTAAAAAAATCTGTTTTTGCAGCACTTAAACAACATCCTTCACAAGGTAAAGAAGGCGAAGTCGCAACATTGGGTAAATACGACAAATTAGATAGCACAGCATCAGGTGCTATCGGCGTTGTGAGTACTGTTGGTGGCCTTATAGGAAGTTTTGCACCTAAAATTGTAGAACTTGCGGCACCATTATTAGCTTTCCTTTAGAAAAACAATCACTTGCCGACGCATTAACCTCTATCATAATAGGGGTTAATGCAATTCTCATATGAATAATACACAAGATTAAACATACCACTCACATTGATTTACATCATATTTAAAAGTTACAATTGCCTCTTTATACCTTTTAATCTGAGGCTTACCGTAATAGCAAAATCTAAAGTTTCCTAAAGAGGCATTAGCAGATTGATAAAAAATAATACATCTTCTTTTTTATCTTTTATTTTAAAGAATAATTCAATTGTTAAAATAATAAATATAAATTTATTTAATTAAAGAAAAATAACCAAAATAATAACTTAAACTTCTAAGTAAAAAAAATTAGATTCAATATAAAACATATAAATTTATATTTATCTTTACATTTTTAAATATATTTGTTATTTTTCATCAAATTATAACACATATTAAAATTATGATGTGTACGAATAAGTTATTAAAATAATTTTCTTGATTGTTAATTTTTTTATTTTATAGGATGTATTATGTATAAAAATAAACTCACCTTCTTATTCTTAACTACATTTCTTTTTTCATCTAATCTATTTGCTGGTAGTAATAATGAAGAAAACGAAAAAACATATTTAACAAAACGAAATCATAATGATTCAGATAATTCCTCATCTAAAAGAAATTTTACACAAAAACAACGTATCATCAATGCACTTGATTCATCTGATTTAAATTTGGATCAACTTCTTCAGATAGAAAATTTTTTTATTGAATCAACATCTTTGCTCAACGATCCAGATTATTGTGAAATAATGCAAGAAACGCTTCTTTCTATAGCAAAAAATCGCACAAATATAAGCGAAAGATTAAAGGCTGCAAACACTCTATTTAATAGCGAATATAAACCCTTATTATCGCAATCTCATAAAGAAGTAGCTATTGAAGCCTTGATTTTTATTGCAACGGATTCAGAACTAGACTGTAAAATTCAATTGAGTGTTTTAAATTATTTAATGCAACATAAAACATATAATGAATTTTATAAAAAAATTCTAGATTTTTCTATTTTTTTATCAAAAAATTCTGAATTCAGTCTAACCCGATCGAAAGCAGCGAACATTATTTCTTCAATAAATAATAGTTACAAAAATCTACCAAACGGATATGAAAATGCACTCATTGATGCTTATGGTTCTATTGCAACAGATTGTTCCATTGATTTAAATTTTCGAATAGGCGCATTATGCGTCATATTATTAAATCTTTCAAATTGCAATGAAGAATCTTTTGATATTTTGACTCAAATTGAAGAATCTCTTAATAAGACTAAAACAGAAGGTTATTCTTATGTGCTTGATGCAAGTAAAAACATGTTTAACGCCCTTAAAGAAATATCAAAAGAAGAATATGTTGATTTATTTAATTTAGCAAAACAATTTATTGAAAAACAAGGAGTTAAAAATCTTATAGACATATCTTTTATTCAAATAATAGCAGAACTTTCAACTATAAAGAAAGAAAGACGCTGTTTTTTACTAAATACAATGTCAGAAAATTTTTCCCAAAAAAAATGGAATTTAAAAGATTATTATAATATTATCAAGGCACTGAAGACTGTTAAAGATGAACAAATTTCTTTTCTACTAAATCTTATTAAAAAAGTTGAAGAAGAAAAAAACTGGTCTGGATCTGACTATAGTTCTTTTATAAGAAAAATTAACAGCCTAAAAACAACCGAAGAAAAAAATATTGATTCTAATATCAACATTATCAAAAATTTTGCAGAAAAATACGATTATAATAAGGCAGATAATTATGCAGATATTATTTATTTACTTTCAAATACAGAAAAAAAAGAGTGTGAAGATATAGTAGCAAGCATAGAAGAAAACTTTTCAGAAGAAATAAAAATTGAAAAATGGGATTCAGTACAAATTTGTTCTACAATTAAAATATTTAAAAAAATTGAAACAAAAAAATATAAAGAAATTTCAACTATATTAAAAAATAATAAAAAATTATTAAATTTTGAACATGATTTGTTTTATTTATGTGATTTATTTTCTGAAATAATCACAATTTTTCAAAAAAATTATGAATTTTATTTCGACATATTTTCAAACTTTTTAAAAAATGGATTGGATTTTCATAATGCTTCTAACGGCATTAAATTTCTTTACTTTATTCCAGAAGACCTACAGCAAGACGCTATGAGTAGAGTCAATTTTAGTGATTTAGATGGAGAAGAAGACTTAGAAGAACATGAAGAGGCTTATATTGTTTTTTTATTAAATTATTTAAAATCTATTGATTCTAATAATAAAATTAAAAACAGATTAATATCTTTTTGGCAAGATTGTTTGCAATCAAGCAATGAAAATATTGCTTCAATATTATCTGCATTTATTGTGGAACATTTTTCAGAGACCAGCCTTCTTGAAGAAAGTGATATCGTTCAACTAGCTATTCGCACACAAATTCTAGTTAATGAATCGAGTGACCTTCAAAATCCTTTTAAGCTCCACGAAAATTTATTACTAAAGAAAACAGAAAAAATTGATCTAACACAACTGCATTTCTGGAAAGATTTTCAAGATCAAAATTATTCATATCAATTATGTTTAAACCCTGAATTTTTAAAATCATTATCTGACAAACAAATTGATTTCACCTCTATTCCTTACATAGAGCCAAATATTCTAGAAACCATATTCAAGTCAATGAAAGACCGAATTTCTTCTAACAACACATTACAAGAAATTATATTCAATACAACTTGCAAAAGTTTTAGTAATATCGAATATGACGTATTAGATGGATCACAATATCTTGTAAATTTACTCAATCGTCCTATCGGACATAAAATTTCCGCCCAATTCAAATGTATTCTAAAACATTTATTATCCTTACCATCAGAAACAACAGAAAATTCTTTATCCGAACAAGAAGACGCACTTTTAAAAACATTTGTTTCTATTTTGAACTGTCCAGCTGGACGAGATGGCGGTGTTTTACAAGCTTATGGCCAATTACCATCCAATAAAAAACTCAAAACAATAAACAAAGAAAATGATATTCATATGAATATGGACACATCTAAAATTGAATCCCATAAAGCATATGATTTTTTAGATGAAACACTTCAAAACTATATTGAAAATCTTTTTTCTGGCACCAATCAACTGATGTACAATATTTGCAACCTGAAAAATACCGATGCAAATAATAAGGCAGTTGAAATTAATGAACCTGTTCATCAAGGCCTATATTTACGTAATTTAATTGGTGATCTTGTTGGTTCTGTACATAAAATTACTATTGATATGAACGCATCTCTTTGTTATATCGAGCTCATTAATCTTACAAAACAAAAAGCGCTTGAACATTTTTACGTTTATGCAAATTATAATATAGATCTTTTAATTTCATTCGTTCAGCTTAAAATAAATGAACTTTTAAGTAACAACTTATCTATATATAATGGATTAGCAAATATTATTGAAAATAACGACGAAACTATTTGGGAATTAAATGACGAATGCCAAATACCGACACTCACAAAAAAAGGCGCTTTAGCTGCCCTCATTAAGATTGGCGCTATATTGCAGCAATAAAAAACATATACTCAATGACATTAAAAAACCACAGGGGATACCTGTGGTTTTGCATTTATATTTTAGGTATATCGATCTGAAAAGTCCAACTTCTTTTTGTTATTTTTCCATCATACCCATAAGTACATTTTAATCTTACGCCGCCTCCAGGAACAGGAATCTCTTCCGAATTTGTAAGATGAAGCATTGTATATGCACTTGACGTGCCTTTTTTTACAACATTATCCTTCATATTACCCACTGGGGCAAAATGCCTATACATAGGATCTGTCAATTTATATTTCTCACCATTGGTAATTGCTCTTGCTTCATCATGCGTTATTGTCGATGGACACGCAGCATTTACATTATTTACAAAAAAGAACGATGACATTGCAAAAAAAAACCAAATTTAATTTTCTCATTTCTTTCCCCTTAAAACATAAAATCCCATTAAAACTATTATCATACAAAAAAATTAATTTTTAATTAATAGGCGCCTTATGCTATCTACAGAAAGAAACAACCCTAACTTAAATCCAGAAACAATCACAAAATTTTTGTCAAGCCCATTCAATTTTGCAAGCCATCTCCTATGATTCATCAAAAAGTTAATCAACAAAACACTGATTAAAATCAATTTAAGAAATCTAAAACAAGCAAATAATAATTTTAAGTTTCTAATATATTCATCTTAACATACTCAAACAATTAAATAAAAATAAATAAAATAAACTACATTGCATATATATTTAATTAGAAATAATATTAAATGTGAAGAAAGTCATCAAATTTGGAGAAACTAATGAAGAAACTATTAAGTGTAATGTTAGCTGTTTTTTCTTTAAATTCGGCATCTGAAGCTAAAAACTATGTTTTTACTTCAAATGGTATGCAATTGTTAAAGTATGATGAAGACTTTTCATCCCTTAGACATGTTGTTGATTTCAACCTTATGCCTATCATGGATCCTAATAATCCAATCCCTCCAGTGCCAGACATGCCATGGAATATTATGGATATAAAAGCCAATAACAAACATGTCTTTGTACTCATGATGCCCCAAAATATGAATATGCCTTATGATCCAAACAACCCAAGCCCACAACCAAATGCTCAATTGAGGATATATAATGCACATGATTTACAATTGGTTCATACCAGAGACCTTCTTGGCATAATGCCAATGGACAAATTTGATGTAAGTAACAACATCGTCAAAATTTATCACAATAATCAACCACCTGTTTGCCCTCCAAATCCTATACCGCCTTATAACAATCCTTGCATGATGATGGGGCTTGAAACTTTAGAACTCACTTTTGTATCTGATGGTTTAGGTGGCCTTACATCAACAGAACGAAATGTTCAATTTGATTACAGCAAAATTTACTTCTTCCAAAACAATAATACACTCATCGATGATTTACCTCAAAATCCAAACATACCTTATGGACCCTATACGCCTAATCCTATGCCAGGTTTTGGCAACAAGGTTTTAGCGCTGAATGGTAAAATTTATGGTATCAGCCAAAACATGCCTCAAAAAGGTCTTTGGCTTCAAACATCGAACAATGCATGCCAAAGACATTATCATGATTTATCAATGCTTAATGGTGAGATCAATATTCTAGAATGCAGCTCGAATTACATTTACGTCGGTAATTTTGAACGCATACATTTACTTGATCCAAATGATCTAAGCCTTAAAAGCGAAGTACCTTATATGAACACACAATGGATGATTGTTGCCGATATTAACGAATGAAGCAGCCATTCATCATCATTACGTTAAGGGCCTCACATGGGGCCCTTTTTGATCTAAAATAAAATATGCACAAATTTGATATTTGTTTTTATCACGTCTTGACCAAAAGCTAATTTTTCCTTATAAAACTATATACCCAAAAGATTTCAAAATGTGGGTAAGGAGACGAAGCAAATCACGAAAAGTCTAATTTTTATGATTTTCTAAGTCTAAGCGCTTCACAATTTGAAAAAATTGGATATTGAAGGCCGGATGGCAGAATGGCTATGCAGAGGACTGCAAATCCTTGTATGTCGGTTCGATTCCGGCTCCGGCCTCCAATAAAAGATTAAATTTTTTAATTTTTGTCTTGAGATTCTGACAAAAATCTGATAAAAATCAAGCTATGTTCCCCGGTAGCTCAGTGGTAGAGCGAGTGACTGTTAATCACTTGGTCGCTGGTTCGAGTCCGGCCCGGGGAGCCATTTTATCCTTCCTCAAATCCTTAAAATCAATGTGCAGATTTTATCCCTCTTTTCCTTAAAGACTCTTTATGATAAAATTACGTATACTCGAATTGTTTCCAAATGTGGGCAGAAAGATGAGTGGTGAGGCACGCGGAATGTATCTCTTTATACATGAGCATAATGAACCCCGAAATCTGACGACCTCCACAGTTTGAAACAAAAGAAGTATAAGAATAAAAAAATTTAAGGGATTCTCAAATGCCATCATCTAAAATTGCCATAAGCAAAACAGCAGAATTACTGTCAGTGTTTCTTGCGGATCATTTTACGCTTTATGTTAAAACACAAAATTTTCATTGGCATCTTAAAGATCCTCTTTTTGTATCTATACATCCATTTTTAGGAACACTTTACAAAGATCTGTTTGATTTTATTGATCCCTTAGGGGAGAGACTTCTTACTTTAGGATTACATGCACCTTCATCTCTTGCTGATTTCTTAAGGCTTACACAAATTAGCGAATCTAAAGCTGAATCGAATTTAAGCATTATTATTTCAACACTTATCGAAGATCATACTAAAATGATTGAAACCGCTGAAAAAATTCGCCTTACAGCATCTGCCGACCATGATGCCGTCACTGACGGTATGATGATTGAACGTATTGCCTACCATCAAAAGACACTCTGGACCCTTAGATCTATTGCAAAATCATAAAAGGAAACATAAAAATGAGTATTGATTTTGAAATGCCCATTTTAGTAGTTGATGATTACAAAACCATGGTTAGGATTATTGGTAATCTTCTTAAGCAGCTTGGTTTTTATAATATTGACGAAGCAACGGACGGGAACACAGCTCTTTTAAAGCTTCAAAAGAAAAAATATGACCTTGTTATTTCAGATTGGAACATGCAACCAGTGTCAGGTCTTGATTTGTTACGAAATATGCGCGGAACTGATGGCTTAAAAAAAACCCCCTTCATTATGGTCACTGCTGAAAGTAAAACTGAAAATGTTGTGACAGCAAAAGAAGCAGGGGTTGATAACTATATTGTCAAACCATTTACTGCTTCAACATTAAAAAGTAAAATGACCTCAATTTTTGGTAATTTTTAATTTTTTTGGAGGAAAAAATGTCTGGATTGAAAAAAACCATTAAAGAAATTGATGTTACGGCTTTAAAAAAGAAACTATCTGGTAAAACTGATTCTGAACATGTTGAAAAAATTGTTGAATCGATTTTAGGTGCACTTGAAACAGATATATCTGACCTTGACAAAATGATGTATCATGAAATTTCCATACTAACAAAATATATTCGTGATGCACGCTCTAATATTGCCAACATCCCATATGAAATTCGCAACCAAGATATTCCTCAAGCGACAGACGAACTTGATGCAGTTGTTATTGCAACGGAGGATGCCGCAGATAAAATTATGGATGCTGCAGAGCAAATTGAACTCATTGCAAAAAACGTTGATAATGAAGAATCCAAAAAGTTAACTGAAGCAATAACTCTTATATATGAAGCATGTAGCTTTCAAGATATAACGGGTCAACGCATTCTAAAAGTTGTTCAAGCACTTAAACATATCGAACAAAAACTTGAAGAATTATTTACATCTTACAGCAAAGGTATTGTTAAGTCGATTGCAAAAGAAATCAATAACCCTAATAATTCTTTAATGCTCGGCCCACAACTTCCTAAAAATGCAAAAAAACAAGATGAAATCGATGAAATACTTAAAAAAATCAATCCTTAATATTGATCAAATCAAAAATTAAAATTTCAACTTTTTCTTTGCCTTGGAAATTCACAGATGTTTCGTTCTTTACACCAATACCATCACCTTGTTGTAAAATATGCTGATTCAATTGCACAGAACCACGTACAATCTGAACCCAAATCATACGCCCCTCTTCAACTAAAAAAGTGAATTTCTCATTAGCATTTAAATCCAAAACAAACATATTTACGTCTTGATGTAAAATCAGGCTATCTAAATACCCATCATTTGAAGCAAGCAATGTTAATTGGCCTGATTCACGTTTTTTCAAAAAGCTTTTTTGCTCATAACTTGGCGTCAATCCAAGTTTATCAGGTGTGATCCAAATTTGAAGAAAATGAACAGGCACGTCTTTTTGAGGATTAAATTCACTATGCGTGATACCAATACCTGCCGACATACGCTGAACATCTCCCGGAAGAATGATCGAGCCTGTACCAAGTGAATCCTTATGTTCAAGCGCCCCTTCAAGAACATAGGAAATAATTTCCATATCACGATGAGGATGCTTTCCGAAACCGGCATTTGGTTTCACTATATCTTCATTAATAACCAACAAAGAACCAAAACCAACGTGATTTTTATCATAATAATGCCCAAAACTAAACGTATGCTTGCTGTTGAGCCAATCAGTTTTGGTTATCCCACGCTCTTCAGATTTTCTTATGTAAACCATTTGATCTCAATCTGTTTTTTTGCACTATTATGGTAAAACAATTTTTTGCATCCCTTCTTATGATATAATCACGATAAAATTAATAGAAGAAATCATTTTGTCCTAATTTATCGAGAACGCATTTATAAAATATGTTCCACATCGATCTACGGGACAAAAAAAAGTCTACCTCCAACTCAATTGTTTCCCTGGACCCTGGATCTACGTATGAAGCTTCGCTTCAACGAGTCCAGGGAAACAAGGAGGTACACGATGATTTAAAAATATTATTAAAAATGTCCCGTAGACTGGTTCCACAGATAAATTAATATGAAAAAACCATAAAAACAGAAAATTAGCACATGATTTTTTTTTATAAATCCAGTAATATTCCACAAACTTAAAAATTAGATACTTATAATCTATAGCCAGATGATTTGGAAATGCCGAATTTTAGGCATGAGATTTGAGGTGACTTTTGATGCTAAAAATTACGACAGGTAATTGATTTACCTTAGAAATTTTTGCTTCAAAAAGCGACCAAAAGTCATCGACTAAAAACGGTAGTTTCAGATTATTTGGGTATTACATAGTGGGGCTTCAATGGGACGCATTTTATCATTTTTTTTTATTTTTTCCACAATCATAGCAAAACCAATACACGCAGATCCTCATACCATAAAAAGTAATGTGGAAGCTCCTGATCATGCAAAAATTCTTCAAGCTATACATTCATCTAAAATAGGATTAGATGCTGCAGCAAACCATTTTGAACCCTTAGCCAGAAGCGTTGCAGGTTCTTGTCTATATAAATTTTATTCTAATTATCTTCAAAAAAATTTAGTTGCACGTGTTCAAAAAGGAAGCTTTGCTGACACATCTGCTTTATATCATGATGTCATGATTGCGTCTCAAGAGGGTTATTCACCAAAAGTTTATCTTGCTAATGATAATTTAGGCGTCATTATTCTAGAAGAAATTGCGCATCAATGGCCCAAAGAACGTTATTCACTTTCATTTTTTAGAAAAATCACGCAGCCTTTAAGACAGATGCACCAAGGTCATTCATTTCAAAGAAAAAAATTATTCTATGAATGGTTGGATGATGTTGAAGAAAAATTAAAAACAAAGAACATTCCAATTCCTACATTCCAAACAGATTATTTCAAACAATACGAAACCATAAAACTAGCATTAAAGTCGAATATTTCTATTTTTGAAAAAGACATTATGCCAACACATCATGATATTAATCCGGGTAATATTTTATTTGATCAAAAACAAGCCTATTTAATTGATTTTGAAACAGCATCACAAGATATTTTTTATTTAGATTTAGCCGAAGCCTTTAATTTTTTTATATATGATGATACGAAAATTCAATCATTTTTAACGTCCTATTTTATGAAAGAACCCAATGAAGAGCAAATTTCAAAATTTACACTCTTTAAAGCTCTTGCATTTTTAAAAAATGGATTATGGTTAGCACATATTTCAGGTGTAAATAAATTGCCCGATGACAAAAATATTTTAGAATATCCTCTTTTTGAAGCCCGCATTCGAAAAGGTTTGGTTGATTTTTCAAATCCTCAAGAACTTCAAAATTTAGCTATTTCAGAATTCGATGAAGGTATTCGTCTTTTAAATGAGCCCCAATGCAAAAAAGCAATTGCATTTTTGTTCAGCGCGCAAAAAGCTTAAACGAAATACACTTTATCACTTTGAATACAGATAAAAAGTTGCGCAAAATGGATATTAAATACCAACCTATTCACTTCCCTCTATCATTTTTGACCTAAAAATTATACACTTTATTGAATTTTTCTTGAAAGAAACAGGCATAATGGTTAAGTCATTTTCACGGAACGATACTTCTTTATTAGCACGTTGGTGGTGGACGGTTGACAGGCTTAGTCTTGCAACAATTTTGTTTATTATTGTTTTTGGCTCGATCCTTATTTTTGCGGCCAGTCCCGCTGTTGCCGAACGTATTGGCCTTGATTCTTATCATTTCGTTATACGCCAATTTATATTTTTAATACCGTCATTATTCATCATGATTTTTGTTTCCTTTTTCTCACCTCGACAGATTCAATACGCAGCCCTTCTTCTATTTGCTGTTACTTTTATAGGCCTTATCCTTACCCTTGTGATTGGCGTTGAAATTAAAGGGGCAAAAAGATGGATTGGTCTCGGCATGCTTTCTCTACAACCCTCTGAATTTGCAAAACCTGCTTTTGCTATTTTATCGGCGTGGCTTATTGCCAATCGACTTGAAAACCCTCATTTTCCTGGTAAAATATATTCTTTCGGTCTTTTTATACTCATTATGGCATTGTTGCTCGCTCAACCCGATATTGGCATGGCCGTTGTTATGACATCCATTTGGTTTACCCAATTTTTTATTGCAGGGCTTCCTTTTATTTGGATTGCTATCATCATCTGTTTTGGTGTGCTTGGCATTGGAAGCGCTTATTTTCTTTTTCCGCATGCTGCAAGCCGAATCGACAAATTTTTAGATCCTAGCAATATTGGTTACCAAATTGAAAAATCACTTGAAGCTTTTATGCGCGGCGGTATTTTTGGTCGAGGTCCCGGTGAAGGTCGTGTCAAAGAATATTTGCCTGACGCCCATGCTGATTTTGTTTTTGCCGTCGCTGGTGAAGAATTTGGCCTTATCGCCTGCTTGATTATTATAGGTCTTTTTACCTTTGTTCTTTATCGTGGCCTTAAACGTTTAATGCATGAAAGCAATATGTTTATTGTATTAGCCGCTTCTGGATTACTCGTTCAATTTGCTTTACAAGCCATTATTAATATGGCGTCCACCCTTCATTTAATTCCTACTAAGGGGATGACGCTGCCCTTTATGAGTTATGGCGGATCGTCTTTACTCGCCCTTGCCCTCAATATCGGTATGTTGCTTGCGCTCACAAGACGACGCGGCGACAGTGGTGATAGTTTTATTAATAAAACCCTTAACCAAATAAAAACGCCAACGCGCGCTAAATCAGCAGCGAGCCTTCACCATGACTAGACCAATTATACTTGTATCGGGCGGCACAGGGGGGCATCTTTTTCCAGCGATTGCTCTTGAAAAAGCGCTTAAAGATCAAGGTGCCACAGCCCTAATTTTAACCGACACCCGCGGTGCGCAATACATTAATCCCGATGATCTTTTAAATGACCGATTATCAATCAACCATCAAACAGGCTCATTCCAAAAAGGCATTGGTGTTTTTAAAGATTTTTTTAAAACACGCACGCTCTTCAAAAAACTTAATCCTGTCTGCGTTATAGGATTTGGTGGATACCCAACACTCGCCCCCTTATGGGCTGCACATTCTTTAAAAATTCCTATTATCATTCATGAACAAAATGCGCTTATGGGCAAAGCCAATCGACTTATTACCCCTATCGCTCAAAAAATTGCACTCAGTTTTGAGCGTACCTTTGGCATTCGGGACAAAAATCAATCAAAATGTACTTATATTGGCAATCCTGTTCGTCCTGAAATACTCAGTTTTCAAAACCAACAAAAACCTATTTCATCAACAGATAAATTTAATATCCTTATCATAGGCGGTTCCCAAGGTGCCAAAATATTCAGCGATATTATGCCTGATGCGATTGCTTTATTGCCAAATGACATTCAGAAACAACTTAAAATAACCCAACAAGTAAGACCTGAATATCTTGAAGAAACGAGCGCAAAATATAAAAATCTTTCAGCTGAAATCGAATTATCCTCTTTTTTTCAGCAAATGGGCGAAAAAATAATAAACACAGATTTAATGATCTGCCGTGCTGGTGCTTCAACGATTGCAGAAAACCTAGTCCTTGGTTGCCCTGCTTTATATATCCCGCTCCCAAGTGCCGCTGAAAATCACCAATATATCAATGCAAAAGAAATAGAGCGCCTAAAATCAGGTATATTAATTGAACAAAAAAATTTAACACCTGCAAGCTTAGCAACTGAAATTCTTCACTATTTTCATAATCGTACAGACCTTGTTGAAATTAAGACACAGTCTAAAGTAAATGCTCGTCCTCAAGCCGCTGAAAACCTAGCAAATTTGATCATTCAAGCTTAGTATTAATAGAATTCGCAAATTTATTAGGACAGCCTTTATGACAAATTCACCGCAAGCTATTGGTATCATTCATTTTATTGGCATTGGCGGCATTGGCATGAGTGGTATTGCCGAAGTACTTCACAATATTGGCTATAAAGTCCAAGGAAGTGATTTATCTGATGGACCCAATATTCAACGTTTAGAAAAAATAGGCATTCCTATTTTTATTGGCCATAAAGCATCCCAAATAACCGACGTTGAAGTTGTTGTTATTTCATCAGACGTCCCTGATACAAATCCAGAATTGATTGAAGCACGCGCGCGCCTTATCCCTGTCGTCAGACGTGCTGAAATGCTTGGCGAATTAATGCGTTTCAAAAGTGCTATAGCTGTTGCAGGCACACATGGCAAAACAACAACAACATCCCTTATTGCGAGCCTTCTCGAAACCGCTAAAATGGACCCAACCGTTGTGAATGGTGGGATTATAAATTCATATAATACCAATGCACGTCTTGGCACAGGCGAATGGATGGTTGTCGAAGCAGATGAATCTGATGGCAGCTTTTTAAAACTACCTGCGACCATAGCTGTTATTACCAATATCGATCCTGAACATATGAATTATTATGGTACGTTCGACAATTTAAAACTTGCTTTCGAGAATTTCATTCTCAACATTCCTTTTTATGGCTTTGGCGTTTTATGCCTTGATCACCCTGTTGTGCAATCTATTATCCCACATGTGTCAGAACGTCGTTTAATTACTTATGGCACCAATCCACAAGCTAATGTTAGAGCACACAATATTCAGCTTCAGCCTGAAGGCGCACGTTTTGACGTTGAAATTATGACCCGCAAACTTAAACGCCCTAAACATCTTAAAAATATATTTTTACCCATGATGGGACACCATAACGTCTTGAATTCATTGGTGCCTATTGCTATTGGCCATGAATTAGGTCTTGCTGACGATGTTATTATTGAAGGTCTCGCTTCATTTAAAGGCGTGAAGCGCCGGTTTACTAAAACAGGACACGTAGATGGCATCACAATTATTGATGATTATGGCCATCATCCCGTTGAAATTAAAGCAGTTTTAAAAGCAGGTCGACAAGCCACCAAAAACAAAATCATTGCTGTCTTTCAACCTCATCGTTATACACGTGTTGAAAGCCTATTCGAAGAATTTTGTAGTGCTTTTAATGATGCCGATATCGTCATCGTTTCAGATATTTACGCAGCGCGAGAAGATGCGATTCCTGGTATTTCAAAAGAAAGCCTAGTCGCTGGCTTACGTCAGCATGGCCATCGTCAAGTTATTTCCCTTCCAAATCCACATCATTTGCCAGAAATTGTGCATTCAATGGCGCAAAAAGGTGATTATGTTATTTGCTTAGGCGCAGGCGATGTCACAAAATGGGCTTATGCGCTCCCTGAAGCGCTCGAAAAAATAAGATCAACAACACAATTCCAAGAGGCTTATGTTTAATGAGCATCAGCCCCTTCCCTTCTTTATTGCCGCATATGCCGGACGTCAAGGGACGATTAAGTGAATTTGCGCTTTTGTCTAAAACAACATGGTTTCAGGTTGGCGGCCCAGCACAATTACTTTATAAACCAGAAAATGCTGACGAATTATCCTATTTTTTAGCCCATAAACCCACCTCTATTCCTCTCACAACCATTGGCGTTGGTTCTAATTTACTAGTGCGTGATGGTGGCATCGAAGGCATTGTCCTAAGACTCGGTAAAGGGTTCACTGATATGGTTGTTACAAACAACCAAATCCAAATCGGATCTGGTGCGCTGGATATCAACGCTTCTCTTTTTGCATGCCAACACAACCTTGGTGGTTTTGAATTTTTAAGCGGCATCCCCGGTACAATCGGCGGTGCTTTACGCATGAATGCAGGCGCTTATGGTCGTGAAATCAAAGATATTTTTATATCCGCGATTGCCCTTGACCCCAAAGGAAAAGTGCATAAACTAACAATTGAGGATATGGGCTTTTCAATGCGCCATTGCGCCATTCCCCAAGATTGGATTTTTATTTCAGCTATATTGCAAGGTTATGAGGATGACCCACAGATTATCGCGGATAAAAACAAACACATCAAAAACCAACGCGAATCAACACAACCGGTAAAATCCAGAACAGGTGGCAGTACTTTTGTGAATCCAAAAGGCTATAAAGCTTGGGAGCTTATCGAACAAGCTGGGTGTCGAGGCTTACGTTTTGGCAATGCCATGGTGTCTGATTTGCATTGCAATTTCTTAATCAATACGGGCGATGCCACGGCCCATGACATTGAAAGCTTAGGCCAACTTGTGCAATCACGTGTATTGGATGCAAGCGGTATTCTTTTGGAATGGGAGATTAAACGAATTGGTCAGAGACTTGGCTAGAACTACCCAGATTATGGGTAAATTCGTTCAAAACTCCAGCCCACCTCCTACGTCCCACGGCTTGTCCGCGGGATCCATGATGAAGAAAAGTGATGATAAATATTGATCGGATCTTTTCTAAAGTTTTCTGGATCCCGCGGTCAAGCCGCGGGACGTAGGAAGAAGGATGATCTAACATAAGAGATGTTGCGTCTGGCATAGGAACTATTGAGGATCTAAAGTGTTTTGAACTACATACAGACTCTAACTTAACATTACGATTAATGGATTATAAATGACAAAAAAAATTGAACGTAAAAATATTGTTCTCCTTAAAGGTGGTTGGTCAACGGAACGTGAAGTTTCGCTCACAACAGCTATAGGCATTGAAAAAGCGCTTAAGAATTTAGGTCATGACGTTAAATGCATTGACCTTCATCGTGATATGGAACAGCTTGTGAAAGCTTTAAATCCAAAACCAGATCTTGTTTTTAATGCGTTGCACGGCAAATGGGGCGAAGATGGCTGTATTCAAGCAGTGCTTGATATGATGGCCATTCCTTATACGCATTCAGGCAGACTTTCTTCCAAACTTGCCATGAACAAGCATATTGCAATTCAACTTTTTAGAAATGCAGGCCTTCCTATTGCCGAAAGCTATGTTACAACGATCGATGATGCGCTTTCTAATCCCAAAATGTCACCGCCTTATGTCATTAAGCCCGTTTCAGAAGGCTCTAGCGTTGGCGTTCATATCGTTCATGAAAACACAAAACCTAATTTTGATCCCAAAGATTGGATGCTTGATCCCATAGTACTGGTTGAACGTTACATCCCAGGACGTGAATTATCCGTCGCTATCATGGGCGATAAAGCGCTTGGTATTCTTGAATTGCGTCCTAAAACAGGGCTTTTTTATAATTATGAAGCAAAATATACCGATGGCATGACAGAGCATTTAATGCCAGCTCCAATCCCTAAAGATATCGAAGATTACGCAAAAGAAATCTCTCTGATTGCACATAAAACATTAGGATGTCGAGGTGTCACACGATCAGATATTCGTTTTGATGACACAAAAGGTAAGGATGGCATCATATTGCTTGAAGTTAATACACAGCCAGGATTTACACCATTGTCTATTGTGCCTGAAATTGCACAATATAATGGCATTTCCTTTGAATCCTTGATTCAATGGATGGTTGAGGAAGCTAAATGCGACGCTTAGATTTTGTTGATAAGGCGGATTTCCTTGATAGAAAACCGACTCCAGGTCGACAAACCCATATACGTGAGCGTAAACGTAAAAACATTTTTAAAACGTTTTTTTTAAGTGTTATAGGTCTTATTTTGTGTGCCGTTTTAATTACGTTAGCTATTTTATGGCAACAAGGCATTATTCACGAAAAATACACCGAATTAAAACAAAATGTTTTAAATTACACAGCTGAATTTGGACTTCAAGTACGCGATATAATTGTTGAAGGTCGTAACGAAACACCCAAAAATGCTATTTTAGAAGCAATTGGTGTGAATAGCGGAGATCCCATTCTTGCTTTTGACCCTGCCATTGCCAAAGCACGCATTGAAGCTTTGCCATGGATCTCCCATGTCAGCATTGAACGTCGTTTACCCGATAGTCTTTATGTTACTATTACTGAAAAAAAACCTATTGCCTTATGGCAATTTCAAGAAAAATTATCTTTGATTGACAGTAATGGGACAAGCATTCCTGATGTTGATCGCAGCAAATACAAAAATATTCCCTTAATTGTGGGTGAAGATGCACCCAAATTTGCACCTTCTTTTTTTGAAATTTTAGAATCTGAGTCACATTTGAAATCACTCATTGCCTCAGCCGTTATTATCGGTAAAAGACGTTGGGATCTGCATTTAAAAAACGGCATGATCGTCAAGCTTCCTGAAAATAATGCATCGGCCGCATGGACGCAATTAGCCCTTTTAGATCAAGAGCATAAATTGCTTGATCGCGATATTGCTATCATTGATTTCAGATTACCAGATCGCCTTATCATTAAAATGGCCTCACCTAATGCACCCAACGAGACCATTCCCAATAAAACAAACACAGATATAAAACCACCGAAAGCTAGATTCAATGCATAAAATGTTTAAAACAGAGATTTATGATGGCTAAAATAAGATCAAATACGATCGCAGCTCTGGATATTGGCTCCTCTAAAATTAGCTGCCTCCTTGCAAAAATTTCTAGTGATCTTTCGGTGCAAATTATTGGATCTGGTCATCATGTTGCACGTGGCATTAAATCTGGTGCTATTATCGATATGGAAGATGCCATTCAAGCCATATCCAACGCCGTCAGCGCTGCCGAACAAATTTCGGGTGAAACAGCACATGATGTGATTGTTAATATTACAGCAGGTCAGCCAAGCTCTAAAATGATTCATGCTGAAGTGCAGCTTGCTGGCCATGAAGTCGATGATAATGATTTAAAAAACGTTCTTGATCACGGCAGAACATTACCTGATCTCACCGATCGCACCCTTATTCATTCTATCCCCACTGATTATGTCATCGACGGGAGCCACGGTATTCGCGATCCACGTGGCATGTTTGGGCAAAAACTTGCTGCCAATATTCATGCCGTCACCGCCAATATAGGCGCTATCCGCAATATCGCCAATTGTATATCCAGATGCCACCTTGATATTACAGCGGCTGTTTTATCCTCTTATGCCTCTGGCCTTGCATGTCTTGTTGAAGATGAAATGGATTTAGGCGTCACCATCATTGATATGGGTGGTGGCACTACCAAAACGGCCGTATTCAATGACGGAAATTTAATCTTTACCGATTTACTATCCGTCGGCGGTTCTCATGTCACCAATGATATTGCCCGCGGTTTAGGCACACCCTTAACCCATGCTGAACGTCTAAAAACATTACATGGTCATGCCATGCTGATGTCCATGGATGATAATGAAATATTAGATGTACCTTTCATAGGGGACGATCAATATGCGCAATCAGGCCCCATTTCAAAATCTGTCCTGGTGAGCATTATCCAGCCAAGACTCGAAGAAATATTTGAACTTATTCGCTCTCGTCTTGAAGCAAGCGGTCTTGATCATTTGGCAGGGCGCCATGTTGTCCTGACAGGTGGTGCCAGCCAATTACCCGGCACGCGCGAACTTGCAAGCATGGTGCTGAATAAACAAGTGCGTATTGGCAGACCCCTTAAAATTCCTGGACTTCAAATCACCGAAGCGGGACCAGCTTCTTCAACTTTAGTAGGGCTTTTGGTCTATGCCCTTCAAAATAAATCTATTTATGGAAAATCAATACCTTCCCTAGATAAAAAAAGCCAAAAAACTGTCTTTTCTAGAATAGGAAAACTTTTTGGGCGATCAAAATGAAAACCGCAAAAACTCCCCAGGAAGAGAGCATACGAATTTTGGATGCCTCTCCTCCTACGTCCCGCGGCTTGACCGCGGGATCCATATTGTCGAAGGTAGACAAATGGATTTATAGAACTTTCTATAAATTTTATGGACCCCGCGGTCAAGCCGCGGGGCGTAGGAAATTGAGTAGTGAAAAAAAATTAAATACTTATTGTCAAATTTTGTGACACGTTTATTATTTGTGTGACGTTAGAATATGGAGAATCTAAAATGAGCATTACACTAAAAGCACCAAGCCACGAACCCGAATTAAAACCTAAAATTACTGTCTTTGGTGTCGGTGGTGCGGGTTGTAATGCCGTTAACAACATGATTCGCTCAAACCTTGAAGGTGTTGAGTTTGTTGTTACAAATACGGATGCACAAGCTATTGCCAATAATTTATGCACCAGACGCATTCAATTAGGTGAAAAACTTACTCAAGGACTAGGTGCTGGCTCACGCCCCGAAACTGGGAAAGCAGCTGCCGAAGAAGCAGCTGAAGAAATTATCGATCACCTTGAAGGCTCTAACATGGTCTTCATCACAGCCGGTATGGGCGGTGGCACGGGCACGGGTGCAGCCCCTGTTATTGCAAAGCTTGCTAAAGAACGCAATGTCTTAACTGTTGGTGTTGTGACGAAGCCTTTCCATTTTGAAGGCAAACACCGTATGCGTATTGCTGATGGTGGCATCGAAGAGCTTACCCAATTTGTTGATACGCTTATTATCATTCCTAACCAAAATTTATTCCGTATCGCGAATGAAAAAACAACTTTTGCCGATGCCTTCAACATGGCCGATGATGTTCTTTATTCAGGTGTCAGAGGCGTCACTGATTTAATGATTATGCCAGGCCTTATTAACCTTGATTTCGCTGACATTAAAACTGTTATGTCCCAAATGGGTAAAGCCATGATGGGCACAGGCGAAGCCAGTGGTGAAAGACGTGCGATTGTCGCGACTGAAGCCGCTATTTCTAATCCATTGCTTGAAGATGTTTCCATGAAAGGTGCACGTGCGCTTTTAATTAACATCACCGGCGGCATGGATATGACGTTGTTTGAAGTGGATGAAGCAGCCAACCGCATTCGTGAAGAAGTTGATCCAGATGCCAATATTATTTTTGGTTCTACTTTTGATCAATCCATGGATGGTATTATGCGCGTTTCTGTTGTTGCAACCGGTATTGATGCTGAAGCCCATATTCAAAAGAAAATGGAAAAGAAAGCAATTTCCATGTTCCAAGAACGTTCAAAATTAACAGAATCCGAATCTATGCAAGTCGATCTTGACCAAACAAGCCTTAAAGCAAATGAACGCTTTGCGCTTGGTGCAATCGATAAAAATGCCCTTGATAACGATCATAACGTTAAAAAACCAAAAACAAATGATTTCTTTATGAATATAATCGACGAATCCAAATCCACACAAAATACAAAACAAGAACATGGCTTTATCCCAGCGCAAGCCGTCAACCCTCAAGATCTTGACGATAATGCCTATAATGCGCGTGATCCCTATCAGGAACCTCAAGAAAAACCAAAAGAAAAGAAAAAACTAAGCCTTTTTGAACGCTTAACAGGCATTCGTTCACGCAGCCAAGAAAAAGAAGAAGAGGAAGATGTTTATGCACGCCATGAACAGCCTTTCCCACAAAACACACAAGTGAATAATCCAAATGCAGGTTTATCGAATACAACCCATTCAAATACAGGGTCTTTAAACGCGGGAACAGGCAATGCGAGCCAGGGAAGTGCAGGCCTCTCCAATCCAGCACCTCATAACATCGCGTCTTTAAATCAAGCGCCACAAGCTGAAAGTAATGCGCCTGCTAAGACAACAGCTAAAGACGATGAATTGTTGGATATACCAGCGTTTTTAAGACGTAAATCGCATTAAGATCCATGTGGAATAAGTTGATCTTTAGAAACAACTCATTCCACAACCTTTTTTATAATTCAAAAATTATCTTAATATCTCTCAATTCAAACTACCTAACAATTTATAATTGCAACACAACCCAAAACAGTACAAAATAAAGGCATGAAAATGAACCGTTTTACCCTTATCTTTTTTATAACATTCTTTAATTTTTCGACTATATATGCAGCAACGCTTGAAGATAAAATCGGCCAAATGATTATGCTTGGTTTCGATGGTGTTAGCGCTGAAGATGAATCTGTGCAACAAATAGGCAGAATAATAAATGAGGGCTTAATAGGTTCCGTTATCTTTTATCAAAAAAATATCCAATCACCTGAACAAATTAAAAATTTAACAAGCTTTATTAAAAGTTTTGCGCAACCCGATAATAATCTTCTTCTAGCTATTGACCAAGAAGGTGGGAAAGTTCAACGCTTAAAAGAAGCCAATGGATTCACAAATTATCCCTCTGCAAAAGAAGTTGGCAACAAATCTGTTGAAGAAGCTCAAGAAATCTATAATTCTATGGCTAAAGAATTAAATGAATATCAGTTTAACTTCAACTTAGCACCAGTTGTTGATCTTAATTACGGTCCATCATCTTCAGCAATCGGCAGATATGATAGAGCCTTTAGTCAAAATCCATTCGACGTAACAACTTATGCAACATCTTTCATTAAAAGCCACTTTACAAACAATGTGTTAACATGCCTTAAACATTACCCAGGTCACGGCAGCGCTAAAGGAGACACGCATAAGGATTCAACCAATGTCACTCATTGTTGGGAAGAGAAAGAATTACATCCATTTTATGATTTAAAAGATCAACAATCTTGCGCCATTATGACAGCCCATATCGTAAATGTACAACTTGACGATTCTTTAATACCTGCAACTATGAGCGCGCCAATCATTCAAGAAAAATTAAGAAGCGAATTTGGCTATAATGGAGTTGTTATAACTGATGATTTGCTCATGAATGCCATTTGGGGTCATTATTCATTAGAAGACATTGTGCTGAAAACCATTTTAGCCGGTTGCGACATCCTATTATTTTCCAATAATCAAATAACTTTTCAGCAAGTGGGTCGTGAAGACGCATCATCTATGGATTTTCCTAAACGCATTCGGAATATTGTTTTAGAGCTCATTGCTCAAGACAAATTAACAGAAGAAAGAATCGATCAATCTTATCAACGTATTATGGCTTTTAAAAACCTCCTTAGACGTGAATAATCTATAAAATTTTAAGTGTCGGCATTGAATTAATTTTTAGTGCCGAAAATATTATCCCAAGAAATTATAAAACAACTTAAAAAATTATATGCATTAAATTGTGATGTTTCTTTTTGGGAATCATCTTTCATCAAAGATTCTATTTCAATTTCTTCTTCTAAAACATCTTCTTCATCAGAATAATGAGCATCATCTTCTTGAAGAACAAATTTAATATCGCTTTGATTGCCAAAATTAGATTCTAAATTAGAAATACGCTGATTTTTATTTTGCTTGTAAAGCATAAAAAAATAATCGGTTGAAACAACAAGATGTTCTTTTGTAAATTTTTCGTATGTTATTTCGAATTTTAATGCGTATCGACCTAAAATACCAGTTTTCAATATATCCAATTTATTAAATTCATTACTTGAATCATATAAATTTAGCAAATCAGGAATACACATTTTAAAAATAGAAGGAAACCAATCATTCTTTTTTTGAATTGTATTTGTTGTTATTAATTTAGGTTTTATATTAACATTTTTAATCGATATAATTTTTTTAAGACCTACAGCTTCAAATTGAAAAGGATAATATTGCCAATTTTTATAAAAACCATCGAGAAGAATGTCGTTAAAAAAAATGTTTTCATCAATTTCAATAAATTTGGGCATAAAAGCGCTGGCTTGAAAGCTTAAAAAAGAACATATTAAAAAATTAATAAGAAGAAACAGCTTGTTGTTCATAAAATCTCTTTATAATTCAAAAAGACGTCCTATTAAAAGGTTACCAAAAATTATACAAATTAACACGCTATTTTAATTTATTATATACCACGTGAAATATAGTAAAGTTGCCCATGAAATCCATTTTTTGAACTTTCATAACCCTCTATTGGATTAAATAATCCAAAGTAATCTGCGTTCAAATTAATCACTAAACGCAGATTACTATCACGGCTCAATTCCACGAAAATGGTCTATCTTCCCATGAATTTAAATATTTTTGTCCTTTAAATAATTTCCATTTAAGTGGAAGCTCTTTAAATGGACTAGGTTCATTTCTCCACTCTGGCGCATTTTTATTCATACTATCTGGCCAAGGATAAAACCTATCGTCAGCTTCGTAAGGATAATCAACACCTATCCTTGTCTTATCTCTTGGATCCAACATTTTCACTTGACCTGGTCTAAAACGACCATATCTTGTAAAGACACCACCTGAAAAACCAACTTCAGCATCTCCAATTAATTTATAGAAATCTGAATCTTTAAGGATTCCATCCCTTTTTGCTCTTACAAGAATCGAATCAATTTTTTTAGCCATTTTATAAGCATCTGATGCTGTATTATTGTAAATTACTAAATATTTTCCAGCTTGACTTTCATCACCTTTTACTTGACCATACACATGATTCATCGTCCTTAACAAAGGAATCTCGTGCATAATTTTAAAAGCTACATTTGCTTCCATTGTGCGTTCATTTATCAATATAGGTAAAAGTAATTTTGCAATTTTTATTGCACTATCAGGAGTCGCCGAAACATGCAATTTCCAACCTTGCCCACGAACATTTTGTTGCATATGTTCGTCGCCTTTATATTGCCAGAAAGTTCCATATGGTAATTGTTTGCCATATTTTCCACAAGGAAATGGAATATGGTTGTACTGTCCGAAAGCAATATCGCGCCATAAATCTTCGGGAGAAATCTCAGTATAGCCTGTCAGTATGTCATACTTTCTCATTAAATCTCTATATTTTTCATCCATTAAATCTGGGTTTTCCAAGTCAGCATATTCATTATTAACACATCCAACAAAATTATTCTGATTCATACCCATATTATTAGATGGAATTACATTTCTACGATTTTCATTTTGATTTATACCTCTATTATTATTAGGTGGAATTACATTTCTACGGTTTTCATTTTGATTTATATCTCTATTATTATTGTTAGGCAGAATTACATTCCTAGGATTTTCATTTTGATTTTCTAGTAGATAGCTATGCACATTATTTTGACCTGCATTCAATGGTGATAAATTACCACCTATTTCTTTTAAATACGCCAATAGAATGTTACCATGAGGCGTCTTGACAGGCGCATTTTGAATATATTCAAGCGCCTTAGCTCTTTGTGTTGGGTCCAAAAATTTTAAGTATAATTTTGCATTATCTAATGTGTACCTTTGCCCTGTTTTTGCAAAAAAATTCCGCTGAATACCAGTCCAGACAACGCCTTTTAAATCCATTTGATGTACCCATCCAATAATGCTCTTTAAATAAGGTGTGAGTTCTCGACGCAATACGCCACCCCCATCAATATCAATTTGTCCGTTCTGATCAATAGAATATGTCCCTTTTACGGTTACTTGCTGACCTGTAAATGCACTGATTTGATTGATGCGAAACTTCCGTGCTGCCCGATTGACATAATCAATATAATCAGATTTTGTGCCTTCACGTTTTCTCAATACTCCAATAACTTCGTCGAAATTAAGGCCATTATTATCCTTAATAAGCAAATAATGTGTCTGCACATCTACACCAGGATAATCTACATTGCTGGGTTTTCTTTGATTACTGTCTGATTTTGGATCAACAACAAGAGTAAGACGACCATCCTGACTAATGCGTGTAAAAGAAACAGGAAGAGTTGGGCCTCCCGGTACAAATTGACCATAGATATTCAAACCACCAGGATTCCAGATGAGAGAACCCCACCCCAATACAGCAACATGTGCAGGAGCAGCTATAGCCTGGCAACACCAAAGTGCTATGCCCAGACAAAAAATATATATAGATCTATAGGTAAACATGATATTCTCCTTGTTCTTAAGATAAATTTACGCTTATTATTTGTATTTATTAACGAAATTACTACGCTATTATATAAATATTATATTTTTTTTATTAAAATATTATTAATTTTAAAATAAAATTTTTTGGATGTCTGAGCAAAGACCTGTAGATTACTCTTGAATGCTCCAGGAACAAGGATTGTAAAAAATTTTCTACACACCCTTGTTTTCCTAAACGCGTTGTCTACCAAGAAGCCCCTTATAATTGCCGATGCATATAGTGTTTTTCATTAGAAATCGCACTCCTTCTACTTCCCAGGGCAAAACCCGCGGGATCCATTGTGCAGGAGATAGATGATTTACTGTGAATTTTCTAGGGTTTTGAACCCCGCGGGTTTTGCCGCGGGGCGTAGGGAGAGGGGTTTTAGTAGTGCGGTTTTCTTAGAATTCACTATATCAAGGCATTCTTCCTCTATATCTGCGTTGGTCTTCTTCATCTGCGTGAGGTCTATATCTGCGTTGGCCTCTATTCTGATTGGCTCTTTCATATTCTTGAAGTAGTGCTTTTAGTTGCGGTATCGCCTGGAACAAATTGTAGAACGAGTCTTTGCTTTTGTATCGCTCAATATTTGCGCTATTTTCAGGATAGATTTTAAGATAACCATTGAGAAAACTATCCGCAATTAAATGTACCCGAGGAGCCAAACTTATGATTTTTTGAATGTCCGAAGAGGCTTCATGGGAAGTATACTGATCCCAATCTTGCCCACTTAGAATCCCTTTCAATTGATTTATTTTTGCAGGAGAGAAATCTTCGTAAAAATTTTCAGCATACTCACTAGGCCAGTAATCTGTGAACCAGAATTTACCATCATTGTAGTCGTTAGGTTTTATATTGCGTGGTCTTCCACCTTCAAGCAAATTTTTCAGTGCATTCCAAAATTCTGGAGATGAAAATTCTTCTCTAGATTGATTTATACCGCGTCCGGCCTTATCTTGTTTAGATATTCCCTCTATATCGATCCAACTTATCCTCTGTGTTGCTTTATCGTAAAAAAGATTATCAGATTTATCGTCATTATGGCGTATCAAGCTTCGATTATTCTCTGTTAGGATTTTATCCAGCGCTCCATATTGTTCACCGATTGCTGTCAACATTTCCTTTATTTCTTGATCTGTCATATTACCCATGTCTCTGATAACTTCCTTCATTAATTTTCCTTTGGCTTTTTCTTGGATCTCAATGACATTTTGCGAAACTATAAAAGCATCTTCTGCAACGATTATTTTTGGAATAACAACTTGACGATCTTTTGCCATTTGGTTGAGTCTATGAATAAATGCCTTATCTGAATCAGTCTGCATATCATTTAGATTAGATTGATTTGCAAAGACCTTTAATACCTTTCCAACAGCACCATCTTGTATCAAAATGACGTCGGCTGCTTCGGCACCGCCATATGCTATAACATTTGTGATATAAGCAGCATTTCCTATTTTTCTTAATCTTTTTGCTTCATTCAAAATAGAAAGCATTTCAGGAGAAGCTCGATAGGCTCTTGGATCATCATTTGGTGCTTGAATATTCAAATTGTCATTAGATGGAACTAAATTACCATCTATTTCTCTTAGATACGCCAAAAGAATATTGCCGTGAGGCGTCTTAACAGGTGCATTCTGGATGTATTCAAGTGCCTTAGCTCTTTGTGTCGGATCGAGAGATCTTAAGTATATTTTTGCATTAGCCAATGTGTAAGAAGACCCCGATTTTGCAGCAAAATTACGTTGAAGACCTGTCCACACAGCTCCTTTGAAATTCATTTGATGGACCCATCCAATAATGCCCTTTAGATATGGTGTGAGTTCTCGACGTAGCTTTCCATCGCCATCAATATCAATTTCTCCATTCCGATCAATTGAATACGTACCATTTACCGTTACTTGCTCACCGGTAAATGCACTGATTTGATTGATGCGAAACTTCCGAGCTGCACGATTAACATAATCAATATAATCAGATTTGGTCCCTTCACGTTTTCTCAATTCTCCTATGACTTTATCGAAATTGAGTCCATTATTATCCTTAATAAGCAAATATTGTGTCTGCACATCCATACCAGGATAATCTACATTGCTGGGTTTTCGCTGTACGCTGTCCGATTTTGGATCAACAACAAGTGTAAGGCGACCATCTTGACTAATACGCGTAAAAGCTACAGGAAGAGTTGGACCTCCCGGTACAAACTGACCATAGATACCCAAATCACCAGGATTTCCGATTAAGGAACCCCATCCTAAAACAGCAACATGTGCAGGAGCTGCTATAGCCTGACCACACCAAAGAATTATACCCAGAAACAAAACATAGATAGATCGATGCCCAAACATAATATTCTCCTTGTTTTTAAGCTAAATTTACACTTATTATTTGCATTTATTGACATGATTATTACACCATTATATAAATATTATATTTTTTTTATTAAAAAATTATTAATTTAAGAAGAAAATCTATTGTGAACGTTAAAAAATAAACGAAATTTCTTATGTGTCTATCCAAAGATCTGTGGATTAAGCTTGAATGTTCCAGGAACAAGGGTTGTAAAAATTTTCCTACACACCCTTGTTTTCCTGAACGCGTTGTTTACCAAGGAGTCCCCTATAATTGCTGATACTGCATAATTACCGATATTGCTGCATTAGATGCTTCAAGAGAGCATCGCCATCGGGTGTGCTAACAGGGGCATTTTGGATATATTCAAGTGCCGTCGCTTTTTGTTGAGAATTGAGGGAATCTAAGTGCTCTTTTGCTTTATTTAAAGAGTATGAATATCCTGTTTTTTCACGAAAATTGCTCTGAAGACCGGTCCACACAACGCCGTTTAAATTGTTTTGATAGATCCATTCGATCACACCTTCTAAATATGGCTCGAGTTCTCGACGCAAAGCTCCATCAGCATCAATATTAATTTGTCCATTCCGATCAACAGAATATCTACCTTTTACAGTTAATTGCTCGCCAGTACGTGGACTAATTTGATTTATGCGGAACTTTTTTGTGGTACGATTGACATAATCAATGTAATCAGATTTGGTTCCTTCTCGTTTTCTCAATACAGCTATGATTTCATTGAAATCAAGACCCTCTCTGTCCTGGATAAGCAAATATTGTGTTAATACATTTGCACCAGGATAATTTGCATTGCTGGGTTTTCTTTCAGGACTGTCTGATCGTGGATCAACAACAAGTGTAAGGCGACCATCCTGACTAATGCGTGTAAAAGAAACAGGAAGAGTTGGGCCTCCCGATACAAACTGACCATAAACACTCAAATCACCAGGATTCCAGATGAGAGAACCCCACCCCAAGACAGCAACATTTGCAGGAGCTGCTATAGCCTGGCCACACCAAAGGATTACGCCCAGAAATAAAACATAGATAGATCGATATTTAAACATGACATTACTCCTTTTTTAAGTAATTTTTAAGATCATAGTTCTGTTATTAATTATACAAATTTTTAATTAAAATATAGTTAACTATTTGAAAATAAATAATATTTTTGATTTGTTTGAAGTGCCTAACCAAAGATGAATAGAACAATCCTGAATCTGCGTATGAAGCTTTGCTTCAACGCGTTCAGGAAAACAAAGCACAACACATTATTTTAAAACAACAATTAACCTTGGTCATTAGAAGCGACGAAGCCGCGTGGCAATCCAGAAAAAAGCCTACGAAAGTTATAAATGTTGATTTTAGAACTAGATTGCCACACCCCCCGTGGGGGTTTGCAACGACGAGGGACTTTGTTTTTTCTTTTTAATACAATTGGTTGTGATTTAATTCTACCGTTTTTTAATTTCCGAGGTTGCGTTCATACTTGTGGGTAATGATGTAGTTGCGGCACGTAGGATGTAGTTGTAATTATAAACAAGTTTCGCAAAATTAAATTGAATTAAAAAAAAACATAGAACTAATTAATAATTTTTAAAAATGGTATAAGTATGGCTTGTTCAGCTGTACCTACTAGGCTTTCTAATAATTTCAGTTTTTATTTAAAAATTATCTTTCAACTTAAGAAATTCAGCAATAGTTTTTCCTACAGGTTTTGGATCATCCATATGGATATGATGTCCACCTGGTAACTCATGTATCATTAGATTTTTGAGTGATTGTGCGCGTTCTTGAAAAATCTTTTCAGGATAAGGTACACCTTGTTTAGCGCGAATAAGGCAAACTGGTGCAACAATCTCATTAAATAGTGTACGTAATTCGTCTTCATAAGGGAGCGTTGAAGCGACAGATCGTAATCGACGGTCAAAAGTCCAAACATATCCTTCTTTAGATTTTGTTGTACCCCTTAAGGCCAAAGCTTGTGAAGCTTGATAACTTATATTTCCACTTTTCATGCGTTTTTGAATGGCGGATTCTAAATCTTGAAATATTGTTCTTGGAAATTTAGTGTGGTTTATAAAATTATCAATATCAGTCAAAAGATAAGTTGTTCCCTTTTCAATAAAATCAATACGTGGTCCCAAAATATCAAGATACACTAATTTGTTTACTTGGTCTGGACACGCAATAGCTATTATTGAGGCGGATAATGATCCCAATGAATGTGCAATAATATCAAAACGATTCCAATTTAACTCTTTGATTAAATGAAGCATTAAAAAAGCATCATTTTTCCAATGTGGGAGAACGCCTTTAGGATAAGGACTCGATAATCCTGTTCCAGGAAAATCAACAGCAACCAATTGAAGATGAGGTAAAAAGGGGGCTAATAGATCAAAACTTGCGGCATTATCAAGTTTTCCATGAAGACATAAAACACGTTGAGTATTTTGAGGATTCCAGATTTTAAGTCCAATCGTAAACCCAGGGAGTTGAATTTTTCGCTCTTCACAGGGTTGCATTATTTTCTTTCATAACTTTAATCAGATTAATTATATCATAATCAATTGATTTTAAAAGAGAGACAAAGGAATTTATTGTTGCAAATTTTAAAAAAATACGCTGAAACTTATCTAAAAATAAATATTTTTATATCAAAAATTGTTTCATTAATAACGATTTCCCTGAACGCCTTGAATCAATGCTATGAAGACGTTCAGGATCACATGATACACACATTTGCAAACGCAGTATTTTATTTAGGTAAAGTTTCTAATTCTTTACAATTTGTTTTCAGCTTTCCAAATGCGCTTAAAAACGTGTCTAATTCTTGAGTTGCTGTAACTTGAGCTTTCATTGGTCTGTCAACTCTAGCGAGTACTTTTTGATATAAATGCTCTATACTATCCATATCTTGATCAACTTTTCCTGCAAGTGTATTTAGCTTTTCAATTGATTCTAATCTTTCTTTTTCTTTAGAAGTTTTAATACCTACCACGCCAAGAACTTTATCTCTTTTTCTTTTGTCAGCAATTCTAACATTTTGAATCGCTGCATTGCAGGATTTTTTAACCTGCATATATTCTAATTGTACTTTTACAAATTTTGCTTTATCGGCTGCGCTTAACGCATATTTTTGATCTACTGGTGGTAAGGGTGCAATAGTTGATGGAGGTGGTGGCGTTACAGCAAAACTAGTTGTATTGATGAATAAAAGCCCAAGCAGGGATAATACGCAAATTTTTTTCATGATGATCTCCCATTGTTTTTTTTACTATAAGACCATGAAAATATTTACATTTACTATTCATAAAAGTGTAAACATTTAGTAGATCAAGGTATAGCTTCACTTATAATTTTAATATAAAAAAAGAAAAAAGAGAATGTTTTTATTTCATATAGAATTATTTAAATTGTAATAGGGTTGCACGATTATAATCGATCAATCTACGAGACAATTTTTATTTTTATGCTAGAAATTTGTCCACATGTCTTTGTTTTCCTGGACTCGTTGAAGCGAAGCTTCATACGTAGATCCAGGATCCAAAACAAAATCCATGCTCAAAAGAGCATGGCAAAACTATTTAAATAACGTCATGATCTGTGATCATGATTGTTAATTGGACCCTGAATCCATGCTCGAGGCTTTGCTTCTCGCTTGTTCAGGGAAACGGCTGGATGTTTGGCGGGTTTTAACCAAAGTTATTTTTTGTCCAGTAGATTAATCGATTATAGAATTATCTTCGCAACCCTGATCAAGTAAATTAGTTCAATTATTAGAATGCCGCTTCCGACAATTCCATAATTGATTTTTTACCTGCTTGAATGGAGGTTAACAAAGCTCCGCAATTTGGCATCATGCGGCTCATGTAAAAACGTGCCGTTGATAATTTATTGCGATAAAAATCAGGATTCTCGCCATTCATTTTTTCAAGTGATACTTTAGCCATTTTTGCCCACATATGCGCGAGTGCAACATAGCCAAAAAGACGACAATAATCGCTTGCAGCAGCGCCTGCTTCTTCTTTGTCCACCATGCCTTTTTGAGCAACATACATGGTTGCTTGCTGCAATTTTGAAAGTCCATCGGCTAGAGGTTGTGTGAAATCTGCCATACCGGGATTCTCTTTATGATCGCGTACAAATTGATCAATTACAGGGAAGAATTGACGCATCAACCGTCCGCTATGCTGAGACAATTTACGACCAACTAAATCAAGGGCTTGAATACCATTAGCACCTTCGTAAATTTGGCTGATACGTGCATCACGGACAAATTGTTCCATACCATGTTCAACGATATAGCCATGGCCTCCAAAAACTTGAAGGGCAAGATTGGTGGATTCAAATCCATAATCTGTTAAGAAAGCTTTAATGACAGGGGTCATTAACGACACGTAATCATCCGCTTCTTCGCGAGTTTTAGGGTCATCATGAAGCATTGATATATCAATGTGATAGGCAACATCATAGGCAAGAGCACGAGCGCCTTCGACAAAGGATTTGATGGTTAATAACATCTTGCGGATATCAGGATGTACGATAAGTGGATCAGCTGGTTTTTCAGGGCATTTAACGCCACTTAAAGAACGACCTTGTAAGCGTTCTTTGGCATAGATTACCGCATTTTGGTATGCAACTTCGGCAAGGCCTAATCCTTGCATACCAACGCCTAAACGTGCAGCATTCATCATGGTGAACATGCATTTCATGCCCTCATTAAGATTGCCGACTAAATAGCCTTGGGCTTCATCAAAATTCATGACGCAAGTTGAAGATGCTTTAATGCCCATTTTATGTTCGATGGAACCACAATAAACACCATTACGTGGACCTAAAGTACCATCTGCTTTAGGCATGAATTTAGGGACAATGAAAAGACTAATCCCTTTAATGCCTTCAGGCGCATCAGGTGTACGTGCAATAACCAGATGGATAATATTATCCGTTAAATCATGTTCGCCTGCTGAAATAAATATTTTAGTACCAGTGATTTTATAAGAGCCGTCGTTTTGGGGCACTGCTTTGGTGCGTAATAATTTTAAATCTGTACCGCAATGAGGTTCTGTTAAACACATTGTGCCAGACCAAGAACCTTCAATAAGCTTTGGTAAATAAGTTTTTTTAAGCTCATCTGTACCGTGATTAATAAGCGCTTCATAAGCACCATGTGTCAGCATTGGGTACATTGAAAAGGATAAATTAGCGCCACAAAGCATTTCGCTAACCGTAAAATCCATAGATTTTGGCATGCCTTGCCCGCCATAATTCTTATCGCCTGAAAGCGCTTGCCAACCAGCATCAATAAAAAGCTTATAGGCTTCTTTAAAACCTTTGGGGGTGCGTACAATACCGTTTTCGAAATGACACCCTTCTTGATCGCCTGACAAATTTAAAGGTGCAATTTCATTCGTACAAAGCTTTGCACATTCTTCTAAAATCGACTGTACCAAATCTGGCGTTACGTCTTCATAGCCTTTAAGCTTACTTAAATCGGCTATGCCGACGACATCATTAAGAATAAATAAAATATCTTCGAGTGGGGCATTATATACTGGCATTTCTTTACGTTCCTTTAATTTTATAGTTGTTTAACTTCACGCGGATACTTCGTCATTCTTTGCTCACGTATGAAGAATACGCTTCGCGCGTCATTCCTTGTCTGCGCATAAATTTAAATAACTATAACTGCTCATCTTATGTACAAATTCGCTGTTAAATCGTAATTACTCACCCCAACCCTATGCTGAAGTAATTTTTCATACTTTCTCGAGGAGAGAGAAATTTTGAAATTAATTCCCCTTCTTCCTACGTCCCGCGGCTTGTCCCTCGGGATCCATACAGCTTTAGGAAAGGTCCGACAAATATTTATCATTTCCCTTTTTGAACATGGACCCCGCGGACAAGCCGCGGGGCGTAGGAGGGGGGAATGAGCAATTACGTTAAATCTGTATATTCCATAAGCTTTGTCTTACTATTTGAGCAGTTAATGTTACAATTAGTTTCTAAGTGGCTTGCCTGTTTCCAACATTTGTTGAATACGGGCTAAAGTGCGTGGATCTTGAACAAGCGGCATAAAAGCTTCACGCTCTAAGGCTAACAATTGATCCTCGGTAATGGTTTCTGTGATATCAGTTGTACCACCGCTCAAAATTGTTGAAAGCTTTTCAGCAACAACAACATCATAATCGGTTGCAACGCCTTTTTTATGGAAATCGCCAACAGCCATTTCCATGGCAACTTTAGCGGTTGGACCAGGCAATACAATATCAGCAGATAAAGGTGCTTTATAATGAGAGGCCATTTCAAGTGCACGTTTCTTGGCATCGGCCAATAAACGATCACGATTCATTGTAATGATATCAGTTTCACGCAAATAAAGCATGTCTTGTGCTTCATAAGCGGATTTTGCAACTTTTGCTGTCGCGATCATTTCAAAAATCGGTACAACAACAGGCATTGGTCCTTGAGCACGTTTTTTGTTGAGATAAGAACGCGTGAGCATTTCTTTACAACCGCCCCAAGCAGGGACTAAACCTACACCGACTTCAACGAGACCCATATAGGTTTCAGCATGCGCTTGAACAGCATCACAATGAAGCAGGATTTCACAACCGCCACCAACAGCAATACCTGATGGTGCGCCAATAACTGGGAAAGGTGCGTATTTTAATGCTTTGTATATTTTTTGACCATTGGCCACGAAATCCTCAATCATCGGCCACATCGCCATGCTTGCGGCAAATAACGCCATGCCAATATTAGCACCCGCTGAAAAGTGTGCGCCTTCATTATAAATAACCAAGGCTTTGTATTTTTCTTTGGTGATATCAATCGCTTTTTGAATCATATCAAAGGTGTTTTGGTCAATTGAATTCATTTTGCTCGTGAATTCAAGACACGTAACACCATCACCAATATCCCAAAGACTTGCTGATTCGTTTGAAGCAAGTGCTTTTGATGATTTTTTAATATCAGACAGAAGCAAGACGCCTTCAGCACGTTTTAGTGGCTGATAGCCTTTTTGAGCATCAAAGTATTGAATACCATTTTGGATTTGGTAAAAACTATTGGCGCCTACTTTTTCAAGGAGCGCAGGGATCGTGCGACCTTCAGCTTTAATTTTATCGCGGAACCATGTAACGCCGACTTTATCTAAAAGTTCAAATGGTCCATATTTCCAATTATAGCCTAAACGCATAGCCTCGTCGATTTCAACAATTGTTTCAGCGGTATCAGGTACAAGCGTCAACGCATAAAGAAGTGTGTCCGATAAAACTTTCCACGCATAAGAACCATATTTGTCATTCGTTAACAAAAGGTTGCGCAGATTATCTTTACCAGCTTCAATGGCAGCTAATTTTGGTTTTGTGCTTTTACGGTAAGAACCTGTTTGAAGATCGATTGATTCTTTAACTTTTTTACCATCGATGGTGGCTAGTCTGTAAAAACCGCCTTTTCCTTTACGACCTGTATACCCATCTTGAATCATTTTGTTGATAAGTTCTGGCATTGGCGGTAAATCAGAAAATGCATCTTCTTTAGGGAGTTGCGCGCGCATGCTGGATAACACATGTGGCATTAAATCGAGCCCTACAAGATCCATTAATGCAAAAACGCCAGTTTTGGGGATACCCATAGGACGTGAAATAAGTGCGTCAGCTTCTTCAACTTGGATATTTTGTTGAAGCGCTAATGTTGCTGCATGGTGAATCCAGTAGGTGCCAATGCGATTAGCGATAAATCCAGGCGTATCTTTACAGAATACAACACCCTTGCCAAGCTTCCGATCAGCAAAATCACGCATTGTTTCAATGGCATCCGTTCGCGTTTCTTTGCCCTTTACAATTTCTAAAAGGCGCATATAACGTGGTGGGTTGAAAAAATGTGTGATCATGAAATCGTTTTTAAAACGATCGCTTAAGCCTGTCGTTAATTTTTCGAGTGGAATCGTCGATGTATTGGATGAAACAATCGATCCTGCTTTGCGAATCGCATCAATTTTTTTATAAAGATCTTGTTTGATCTCGATCTTTTCAATGACAGCTTCTACGATCCAATCAACATCTTTTAATAAATCAAGATGATCTTCGATATTGCCTGTCTGTACCAATTTTGCACATTTTGCATGCATAAAAGGGGCAGGATCTGTTTTCAATAATTTTTGAACAGCTGATTCTGCAATTGCATTACGATTAGGATTATTAGGCGCCACAATATCAAGAAGGATAACGGGCGTTCCCGAATTCGCGATATGGGCTGCAATACCAGCCCCCATCACACCTGCGCCGATAACGGCAGCTTTTTGAATGGCCATGATTACGCAGCCTCCAAAATCGTGGCAATACCTTGACCGCCACCAATACATTGCGTTGAAAGCGCATATTTTTTGCCTTCACGTTTCAATAATTGTGCAGCTTTTCCGGTAATACGCGCGCCAGTTGCACCCAATGGATGACCTAATGCAATTGCACCACCATCTAAATTCACTTTTTTATGGTCTATCATAAGGTCTTGCAAACATGCCAAAGATTGGGATGCAAAAGCTTCATTGATTTCAACGATATCAATGTCTTTTTCGGTTAGATTAGCGCGTTTCAATGCTTTACGTGTGGCTTCAACAGGACCAATACCCATGACTTCAGGACCACAACCAGCAACTGCAATACTTTTAATACGTGCAAGGATCGGTAAATTATGTTTTTTAGCATAATCTTCAGAACACACAAGAACGGCAGACGCACCATCAGTTAAAGGTGAAGACGTGCCAGCCGTTACAGTTCCTTGTTGATCAAAAGCTAAATCAAGTTTTGATAGGATTTCAGCACTTGTTTCAGGACGAATACAACCATCACGATCAATTATCGTGTTGCCAACACGAATAGGAATAATTTCGTCTTTGAATTTACCGTCTTGATCTGCTTTTGTTGCTTTTTGATGGCTGATGACGGAGAATTCTTCTTGGGCTTTGCGCGAAATCTGATATCGTTGCGCAACATTTTCTGCAGTCAATCCCATGGCCATATAGGCTTCTGGTTTATCTTTAGCAAGTGTTGGATTTGGCATAGGATTGTAACCGCCCATTGGAATGCGTGTCATGGATTCAACACCAGCGCAAATAAAGACTTCACCTGCATTCATTTGAATGGCACCGGCCGCATCATGAATCGCTTGCATGGAGGATCCACAAAAACGATTGACAGTCATACCACCAACATGGAGCGGTAAATCAGCTAATAGGCTTATGATACGCGCAACGTTAAAACCTTGCTCGCCTTCAGGAAAAGCGCAACCAACGATCACATCTTCAATGTCTTGAACATTCACTTTTGTACGTTCGATGAGTCCGCGGATAACTTGCGCTGCAATATCATCAGGACGCACTTTGGCCAAAGCGCCTCGTTTCGAGAGTGTAAAGGGTGATCTTACAAAAGCCGAAATTACTACGTTACGCATTTTTTCCTCCGGGTAAATAAAAAAGATTGCAAAAGTAAAAATTGGTCACTTAATAATAAGTGACCATAAGATGTTTCAAAAGAAGTCTAATGATAAGCCTACTAACTAGATACAGGTGTTTTTTCAGCTTCTTCAACTTTTAGTTTATTATATTTTGCCATTTCTTCAGCAACGAGTTCTTTTTTAGAATGTTTACCAACCATTGTTTTTGGTAATTCATCTCTAAACTCTATATGCTTGGGCATTTCGATAGGTGATAATTTGTCTTTTAAGAAAGAAAAAATATCATCTGCTGTTGCTTTTTCGCCAGGTTTAACGATGACGAATGCTTTGACTGTTTGCCCACGATACTCATCAGGGACACCAATAACAGTCGTTTCTTGAACAGACGGATGGAGTAAAATTACTTCTTCAACTTGACGTGGATATACGTTAAAGCCACCACAAATAACGACATCTTTAATACGGTCGACAACGAAGACATAGCCTTCCTCATCCATATACCCAATATCACCCGTATATAATAAACCATTTCTGAGGCAAAGTTTTGTTTCGTCTTCACGTTTCCAATAGCCTGCCATGACTTGAGGTCCACGAACACAAATCTCACCTTTTTCACCAATAGGTAAGACTTTATCAGGATATTCTGGGTCTCGAATTTCAATAATAGTGCCAGGCACTGGAATGCCAATCGAGCCTTCTTTATTAATCCCAAAAAATGGATTTGCTGTTGCAATAGGTGATGTTTCGCTTAATCCATAACCTTCTACTAAGCTACATCCCGTTTTTGTTTCAAATGTTCGTTTGACACTAACAGGCAAAGGTGCACCACCTGAAATGCACAATTTAAGCGATGATAAATCATAATTATCCAGTGATTTGGAATGATTAATCGCTGTAAAAATTGTGGGCACTGCGGGAAAAACAGTTGGTCTTTTTTGGTGGATTAATTTTAAAAGACTTTTAAGCTCAAAACGCGGCATTAAAATAATTTCAGCGCCAATCTTCAATGCAACATTCATGACGGCTGTCATGGCAAACACATGGAAAAGCGGCAAAATACCAAGCATACGTTCTTGCCCTAAAGCAAGTTTTCCACACCACAATTCGCATTGAACAGTGTTTGCATAAAGATTGCTATGGGTAAGCATAGCGCCTTTGGGGATGCCTGTTGTACCGCCGGTATATTGTAACACGGCAATATCTTTATCAGATACAGGGACTTCCGTAAATTTACCGTCATTATCGAAAATTTTACGACAAGGAATTAATGAATCACTCGGTGTAAATTTTGCAATATCACCAAAATGCAATGCTTTAAAAGCAAGGCTTTTAGCGAAGGGTAAAATGTCACCCATCGAGCAAACAACAATTTTTTTAAGATGCGTTGAACCGCGTAAATCTGAAACTTTATCGAAAAGCGTTTTAAGATCTAATGTAACCAAAACTTCCGTTTCAGAATCATTAATCTGAGGAATGATTTCGCGTTGTACATAAAGGGGGCTAAAATTGACAACAATGCCGCCAATACGAAGTGTTGCATAATAAAATATAACGGAATAAGGCGTGTTGGGTAAGAAAATGCCAACTTTTGTGCCTTTTTTGACGCCAATTTCTTGCAGCCCTTTAGCAGCCTTTTGAACCAAATGCCCTATTTCATTATATGTATATTCTTTACCCATGAATTCAACACAAGGATGTGTTCC
Organism: Alphaproteobacteria bacterium; assembly: GCA_030696155.1. Taxonomy (GTDB): domain Bacteria; phylum Pseudomonadota; class Alphaproteobacteria; order JAUXUR01; family JAUXUR01; genus JAUXUR01. The sequence goes on from JAUYSY010000022.1 coordinate 38,655, forward strand.
ATATTTTAGAACGCTTTTTTCTAAAATTTCATAAAGGGGACCTGTGGGCAAATGTTCGTGCCAGCTGACATTTTCGGGATAAGATTGTTCCCAAGGCCAAGAAAATTTTTGTTCTGTTTTCAAATTCATGGTCACCCTTTTTGATAAGATAGGAAGTTTCATTGATTTTCACCCGATTGTCACAAAAAATCAAGAGGCCCTAAATTACCTTTTTAAAAAAAGATAAAGGACCTCAGAAAATGTGTGTGGTGCGTTAGAGTTTATAGCGCAACCCTGCGCTTAAGATATTCACATTGGTCTTGATACGACCTTTTAAATTACCTTTAGTTTCATGTTTTAAGTCGATGCCTGCTTTTTTAAAAAAGAGATGACCATAAGAAAGATCAAAGAAAAGTGTATCATAAATACGTGTGCTTAAACCGGTATTCAAAAATACGCGATCGCTATCAGGGATACGCGCAGTGCGATGTTCATTGGGTACTGGTGATTTATCAAATCCACCACCGACACCAAATGTCCAAGAATCGTTTAAGTAATAATGTGCACCACCTGCAACACGAAAAACACCTTTCCATTTCATAGGTGAAACGTCGTCGGGTTGAACAGGATTTTTAAAGCGAACACGTAATTCTTTTAATCGACGCCAATGCGTATACTGAACATCACTCATAATGGCCCATTTTGGGCTGAATTTATGATAAAAACCAGCAATTACAGCTTCTGGAAAGGTAATAGAGGCATTAACACCGGTATTTTTAAACATTCCCGATCGTTGGTTAATAACATCACCAATAGGGGAGCGTTTAAAGACGGCTTTACCGCTTAATTCAGAACAAATTGTTGATCGATAGGAAAATCCAAAACGTGTATCTTCAGTCGGTTCGTATAAAACACCTGCGTTAAATCCAAAACCCCAATCATCACCTTTAATTTTTACATAACCGTCGGCTGTTTGCGAAGCGCTTCCTAATCCTTTGCTTGCTGCAATACCACCAAAATCAATAGCACTTTCGAGTGTTGCCTCTACATATTCTGCGCTTAGTCCAACACCAAAAGTTAACTTATCATGTGCTTTATAAGCAATGGATGGATTAATGTTTAATGTAGCCATATCATTTTTGGTACCATGATAACGACCTTCCCACGTTTTTTTATAGTCAATCCCCAAACCGAAAGGTGCAAAAATACCAAATCCAGCATATAATTTATCGCTTATTTGATGACTTGCAAAAAAATTGGGAATATAAGCCGTTTTACCAGCATCCCCACCACTATCTTTTGATAAAGGTTTTAAAGAACGGCCATAAATTGTTGAGCCTTGGTCTTCATATTTCGTTGATGGTGATAAAATATGCGCACCACCCATAAATTGCGTTCCTTTAAGACGACTTAAAGCGGCAGGATTAAATACGATGGCACTTGCATCATCAATAGAGGTTGTGGCACCTGCATAGCCAGTTTTAAAACCGCTAATACTTTGTTCAATAATAGCGATACCTGCGGCATGAGTATTTTCTACATAACAATTTGAAATTGAAAGAAAAACAAAAGGTAAAATTCGTTTAAGTGACATTGATAAAATCCTGCGTTTTTTAAGATCTGTAAAATTATCGCATAATTTTAAATTCTGTCAATAAAGCCACCCATAAAACGACAACTTATGTTACTTATTACCCACATCATTACAATTTTTAAAAGATTTTCTATAGACGCTGTTAACATTTCATATTGACAACCAAATGTAGCTTATCTGAACTTGAGTTTAGATTTTGAGATTGTTGCACCGATTTGTCTTATTCGTGCCAAACGAGGTGTACCTTATCCTGAAAAAATTTTTCAAGAACGCGCACAATCACTTAAGAATCTAACCATTCACGAATTGCCAGGTGGTCATCATATCCATATGGATGATCCAAAGCCTGTAGCAACACTTATTTCAGCGTTTTTAACCTAAGATTAAAAAATGCCGACTCACTTATTCTCAAGATTCAAATCCCTATAAAAATTTTCATGAGCGCCCAATTTAAAAAGTACAATTTCGTTTTCATCTACTTTCCAAATATACGCCAAAAGTGTTAAAAACTTTTCCATTTTAAACTTAAAGACACACACTTGCGACAAATCTGCTTTCTTTTCTTGGCCAATAGATGGATTTTTAATAATCTCTTTAACCGCCTTATCAAGATCTTTTTTTTTGATTCAAATAGAGCTTCTTTATACTCTTTTGAAAGCTTAGCGTTTGCTTGATTTTCATCAGGATTCATTAAATTGATATTCTGTTATAAGCCCTAATTCATCTTCCTCAATACTCAGTAAAATACCTTTAATATCATCAAAAGAAAGATCTGGATTTTCTTCAGCAATTTTACCAATACGTGCGCAATAAGCAATTTGCTTCGATATAGACCTCTCATAACCACTTGAATATGCTTTAGCTTCTTTAAAAATATCATCGGGAATATTAACAGCGACAGACATGATACTTACCTCTATATAATGTAATACACAACATATTGTTGTGATTCGCAACATTCTAAAAATTAATCACATTAACTAAATTTAATCAATTTTTCAGCTTCAATATCAGAAATGTCTTTATTTTCTTTAATAAATGTTTGAATTTTAGATAATGCCATCTCATAAAGAAGCTTGATCAAATGCAAAAAGTTGATTCTGTGATATTAAAAATAATGTATACATTAATAGGATTCTTTTACTCATAATGCGTTTTTTTGTTTAATATTTTATGCTAATACACATTTACGTTTAATTAATTGATAAAGATTTTTTTTACAAAAACCACAAGAAGCATAAGCTTCTTGCGGAACATTTTTTGTATTTTTTCTTTATTCAGCTGGAGCAGCTTGTTGTGTCGGTGCAGCTTTACCTTTTTTACCACCACCCAATAAACTAGATACACCTTTTTTTGCCTTCTTTAAAAGATCACCTAGAAACAATGTTGCTGCCGCATCATGAGGTGTTCCTTTTGCGTTATGGCTACCACCTACAGCGTCCATAGTGCCATCATCATAATGTTGTACATCAATTGTATGGCTGCTTTTACCAACTACTTTTTTAGCAAGCACAAGACCTGGTTGTGCAAAAAAAGCGATTGCTGATAGAATGATAAGTGTTTTTTTCATATTTTTGTTTCCTCAATTGAAATGCTATCTTGATTATTCTGACATGAACTCATTACTATAAACAAGATAGATGTTACAAAATAAAAATCTTAAAAACAAAATATCTAAAGCATGAGAAAACATAGAATTCAAAAAATATAAAATATACAACAGGTAAAATAAAAAATAAGGGCAGAAAAAAATGCATGATCTAGGACATTTTATGAGCGGCAAAAGAATTTCCGGCAAAGGTAATCGATCCTTTCCTATCGTGAACCCAGCGCAGGGCGAAATCATCAGGCATGTAACATGTGCGACTAAAAAAGAAGTTGAAGATATTGTTCAAAATGCCCAAAATGCTTTTCCCAAATGGGCTGATACACCACCTGCAACGCGCGGTAAAATTCTTTCAAAATTCAAAAATCTTTTGGAAAACCATGAAACCGAAATTGCAACTCTTATCGCTGAGGAACATGGCAAATCAATCTTTGAAGCCAAAGGATCTTTAGCACGTGGGCTCGATGTGCTTGATTATGCAAGCAATATCGCGGCTCATTTAAAAGGTGATCATCTTGAAAATGTTGGACGAAACATTGATTGTTATTCCATGCGGCAACCCATTGGCGTTTGCGTTGGCATTACACCTTTTAATTTTCCTGCAATGATCCCTTTATGGATTGGCTCCATCGCCATCGCTTGTGGCAATGCTTTTATTTTAAAACCATCTGAACGTGATCCGTCCTGCCCCTTACGGATTGCAGAACTTGCCTATGAATCTGGTATTCCTGAAGGCATATTTAATGTTGTTCAAGGTGATAAAGAAGTCGTCGATATGTTATTGGCGCATCCCATTGTTAAAACAATAAGTTTTGTAGGCCAAACCGAAACAGCGCGTTATATCCAAGAAACAGGCATTCATTATGGCAAACGCGTCCAAGCTTTTGGTGGCGCAAAAAACCATATGCTGATTATGCCCGATACAGATTTAGAGCAAACAATTGATGCCCTTATTGGGGCAGCTTATGGTTCAGCGGGTGAAAGATGTATGGCCATTTCAGTCGCCATGCCCGTTGGGGATCAATTAGCTGATAAGTTGGTCGCAGGCTTAAGCGCCAAAATCAAAAAACTTAAAATTGGCCCTTATACAGATCCTAATGCTGAAATGGGCCCACTTATTAACCAAGCACATCTTGAAAAAGTAAAAAACTATATTGATCAAGGTGTTAAAGATGGCGCCAAACTTGTAGTTGATGGACGTTCTTTTCAACACCCGACTGAGCCAAAAGGCTATTTTTTAGGCGGCTGTCTTTTTGATCATGTACAACCTAATATGTCTATTTACAAGCACGAAATCTTCGGACCTGTTTTATGTATCGTCCGTGTCAAATCCTATGAAGAAGGATTACAGCTTATTAATAGTCACCCTTATGGGAATGGGGTTGCTCTTTACACACGTGATGGGGATACGGCGCGTGATTTCTGTACTCGCGTTGAAGCGGGCATGGTTGGTATTAATGTGCCCGTGCCAGTACCTGTTGCACAACAAAGTTTTGGTGGCTGGAAAAATTCCGCTTTCGCAGATATTGGGATGCACGGCATGGAGGGCATTCGCTTTTTTACGAAACTAAAAACCGTCACCGAAAGATGGCCTTCTGGCATTCGAAAGGGCGTCGAATTTTCGCTGCTCACAACTGAACATAAGTAACTATCCGTCCTATCGTCAAATTGACACATACATTGTTTCCCTGGACAAGTGAGAGTCCAAAGGACTCGAGCCAGATCCAGGGTCCAGATAACACTCATGATCGCAGATCATGTCATAATGTTTAAAAAAATAAAGCCATGCTCTTCGAGCATGTATTTTGATCTGGATCCTGGATCTGCGTATGAAGCTCCGCTTCAACGCGTCCAGGAAAACAAGGGAAAGGAAATATACTATAAAAAAACATTATAAGGGAAAAATATGAAAAAAATAGGATTTATCGGTCTAGGACATATGGGACAACCCATGTGCCTCAATCTCCTTAAAAATAAGCATCAAGTGAAAGTATATGATCTCGTCACAGAAGCTGTTGATTATCTTATAGATCATGGCGCTCTAAAAGCAAATGATCTTGCCGATATTGTTGACGATGTTGATATTGTTATTTCCATGTTGCCTGAAGGCAAACATGTATCTCAAGTTTATTTGGGCGAAAAAGGACTTTTATCTGTTGCTAAAAAACCTTTATTTTTTGCGGATTGTTCAACCATTGATGTTCAAACAGCGCAAACAATTGCTCAAAAAGCAAAATCTTTAGGTCATCAAGTAGTTGATGCCCCTGTTTCAGGTGGCGTTAAGGGAGCTGAAAATGCAGTACTCACCTTTATGGTAGGTGGTGCTTTATCTGATTTTGAATACATCAAACCTATTTTAGCACAAATGGGTAAAAATATTTTTCATGCTGGCGATAATGGGATGGGACAAGCTGTCAAAATATGTAACAATTTGATGTTGGCTATCAACATGATTGGCACGAGTGAGGCTTTTGCTTTGGCTGAAAAATTAGGTCTATCTAAAGAAAAACTCTTTGAAGTCGCCTCAACATCATCCGGTCAAAGCTGGTCTTTAACAAGCTACTGCCCAGTTCCAGGCCCATTACCTGCTTCACCCGCTAACTTTGGATATAAAGCGGGTTTTACGGCCCAAATGATGCTGAAAGATTTGAAACTTGCCAATACGCTTTCTTCTGAAATTCAACTGCCTTTAGGTCAAAAAGCAATGGATCTATATGAAAGTTTCTGTGCTGACAATAATGCAGGCTTGGATTTTTCAGGGATATATTTGAAAATTGCTGCAAACAAAAAATAAGCGCCTATCCTATGGGCAAATTCGTTGTCAGGTCTGCGCATTCCAGTGCTCATGTACTTTAAGTACATTCCGCGCCGGTTCTCGTCCTTTCTAGACTTTGCCTCATAATCTAGGCGCTTGTCCAGAATCTATTTAAATATAAGAAGAACACGTGAACATTAAAAAAAAAGGGAAAATAAAATGGCCGCGATCGAAGCAAAATTAGGCATTAAAACTCAAAATGAAAAAGATTTAATTATTTCCATTGATAATTTATTAACTAAAGGGCAATTTTTTATCGCTCAAGATCTTTCACAATCTGCCATTGAACAATTCCCTGATAATATAGAATTTAAAAAATTAAAAGCCAGAGCATTATTAGAAGCAGGTGCCTTAGAAGAAGCACGCGCACTTATCGAACCATTAAGTTCGCATTCTTTATTAGATCGGGATCTTCTGCTTAATACCGTCAACAAACTTAGTGGTTTTTTTGAATCTTTCAAAGATTTCGATAAAAATGCACCTAAATGGGAAACCCTAAAAGGTAGTGCCGAATTATCAATAGCCTTAGCCCAAACAGGTGAAATGGCCCAAAATGCCTTATCCGTTGACATTGAATCTTTGAGTTTACTAGCGCACATATACAAGAATATCTGGCTTCGAAGCCAAAAAGATGAACATTTTCAGCGTCTTCACAAAACATATCATCAAGCCTATCAGCAAAGCCCCCAATTATCCTTGGGTGTTCAAGCTGCCATATCTAGTTTTGTGTCAGGTGAAAAAGAAAAAGCGCTTGATATATTGCGTGAATCTCTTGATAAAACAAGCTTAACCCAAGAAAATGCATCTGATTATTGTTTGGCCTCTCTTTTAATGGGCGATCAGATGATGGCCGAAAAAGCCATTAAACTTAAATCCTCTTTTTATGAGAAAAATTTTTCTGAACGCACTAAAATGCGACGTGAAATTAAATTACTCGAAAAATATAAAATTAAAATTCCCTCTATTGTCCAAGATATTTTAAAGCCGCCCGTTATTGTTGGATTTACAGGCCATATGATTGATGCGCCGAATAGAAGCGCGCCTCGTTTCCCCGCTTTTATCGAACCTCAAGTAAAAATTAAAATGCAGGAAGTATTAAGCGATATTAAAGCAGAAATTGGTTATTCTTTAGGCGCTTCAGGCGGCGACATTATTTTTCTTGAAACAATGCTTGAACGCGGTGGCGAAATCAATATGATCATGCCATTTGCAACGCATGATTTTATCGAAGCCTCCATTCGTTTCGCAGGTAATTCATGGGTAACGCGGTTTAACCATTTGTTAAAATTAACCCATAATTTAATTTTTGCAACTGAAGAAAATTATTTAGGCGATGATGATTTATTTCAATTCGCAGGGTTATTATTATTTGGCGATTCAATATTGCGCGCGCAAACATTGGAAGCCGAGCCCTATTTATTAGCGCTTTGGGATGGCAAACAATCAGGTCTTGTGGGCGGCACATCTGACCTTATTAACAAATGGGACAATAAAGAAACGCTCAAAATTATTGATCTGAGTAAAATTCGAGAAAATACAACGCCACCCAAATATTCAAGCATTGTCCATGAATACAAGCCAGAACTCGTTATCAATGAAAAAAGACGCGTTATTAAAACAATGCTTTTTTCAGATGTCGTTGGTTTTAGTAAATTACAAGAACATCATGTCCCTGGTTTTATTGCTTTCATGCAAGATGTCGCCAAACATCTTTTTGATTCAAGTCAAAATCCTTCTTTTATCAACACCTGGGGGGATGCTATTTTTGCCGTTTTGGATGACGCGCAATCAATGGCAACTTACGCGCTCGCCCTTAAAGAAGCCTTACATAAAGCAGGCTTTAAAGATTATGGATTGCCAACAAAATTATCTTTGCGCATCGGCCTTCATGCAGGTCCTGTTTACGAAGACAAAGATCCCATTACGGGACGTGTCAATTATTATGGTGGACACGTAAACCGTGCGGCGCGCATCGAACCCGTGACAGTGCCAGGTCGCGTTTACGCGAGTGAGCAATTTATTTCACTTTTAGCATCAGAAGAAGCAGGTCTTCAATTACGCGCTAAAGAAAAAGGTGAACATATTGATTTTCCATGGATGTATGAATATGTAGGCACAATGTCACTCGCTAAAAAATTCGGAGAGCAAAAAATTTATCATTTAACCGAACGTGAAATTTGAGTATTTTCATTCTGAATATTTTTAGTTATACCCAAATGATTTGGAAATGCCGATTTTTAGGCATGAGATTTGAGGTGGTTTTTGATGCCGAAAATTTCGACAGCTAATTGTTTTACCTTAGAAATTTTTGGTTCAAAAAACGACCAAAGGTCATCGGCTTTAAACGGTAGTTTCAGATTATTTGGGTATATATTCTGAAAACTATTAAGGAATGAAAACAATGCAAAAAATAACGACTTTTTTACCTGAGATTAAACTTGTTGGTATTACAACAAGGACGAATAATAAAGCTATGTTTGAACGCGATCCTTCAATTAATAAAATTGCGGCATTGGTTCAAAAATATTTTCATAATGGTTTATCGGCAAAAATTACCAATCGTCAAAAACCTGCTACAACCTTTTGTGTTTATACGGATTACGAATCAGACCATCATGGCGATTTCACTTATTTTATTGGTGAAGAAGTAAGCTCGTTTGACAATATTCCAGATGAATTCACACCATTAACCCTACCAACCCAAAATTATGCAAAATTCACGAATGGCCCAGGACCTATGCCTGATATTTGCATTGATCTATGGCAACACATCTGGCAAATGAATCCCAAAGATTTTGGTGCGCCAAGAAGCTATCAAACAGATTTTGAAATTTATGATGAACGCGCACATGACCATAAAAATGTCGTTTTTGATGTTTTTATTGGGATTGATGCATAAAACTAGGTGTATTAGCAATTCGCTACCACACCACTGCCGACAAAAATGCATGTTCTTTCGTAATACAATTGCTTATCTTTAAATGATCACAAAACCTGAAGATACGCTAATAATTAGAGAATTATTTAAACCCGCTCTACCATTTTCTTCTTAATATCCGCTATTTTTTCCGCAGGATTCAAGCCTTTAGGGCATGTTTTAGTACAATTCATAATCGTGTGACAGCGATATAGTCTGAACGGATCTTCAAGCTCATCAAGGCGTTCACCAGTTGCATCATCACGGGAATCAAAAATCCAGCGATGGGCTTGTAATAAAATCGCAGGCCCTAAATAACGATCACCATTCCACCAATAACTGGGGCACGATGTTGTACACGAAAAGCAAAGAATACATTCCCAAGTACCGTCTAATTTTTCGCGCTCTTCTGGGCTTTGAAGTCTCTCTTTTGTGCTCGAAACCGGGCTATCATTTTGAAGCCAAGGCTTAATCGACGTATATTGAGCGTAAGCTTGCGTCAAATCCGGCACAAGATCCTTGATCACCGGCATATGTGGTAAAGGATAAATTTTAATATCGCCACATATTTCATCAATCGGTTTGGTACAAGCAAGGGTATTCGTCCCATCAATATTCATGGCACAAGACCCGCAAATACCTTCACGGCAAGATCGTCTAAATGTAAGCGTCGAATCAACTTGATCTTTAATTTTAATCAGCGCATCCAACACCATTGGACCGCATTCATCTAAATCAATTTCAAAATCATCAAGACGAGGGTTTTCAGCATCATCTGGATTCCAACGATACACTTTCACATGTCTTGGATTTTTTGGCGTGCCTGAGGCTTTAACCTCTTTACCTTTTGTTATTTTTGAATTCTTTGGAAGTGCAAATTCAACCATTTTTTTAAAGCCTCGTTAACATTAAGGACTACCATCAATATACACACAAATGTCAAAATGATGATACAAAGTCTAGGAAACGTGAGAACCGGCACGGAATGTACTTAAGTACATGAGTACTGGAAGCGCAACGTTGACGACGGATTTGTCCTTCATTTTGACATTTAATTTTAGTATACCCGTTCTTGCGGCGGAAACACCTCTACATCTGAACTTAATGTGTAATAATGGACAGGTCTGTAAGAAAGCCTTACTTTACCTGATTCATCACGATATGACAGACTATGCTTCATCCAATTCACATCATCACGCTTCGCATAATCTTCACGTGCATGACCACCCCTGCTTTCTTTTCGGGCTTCGGCCGAATGAATAGTTGCAAGCGCTTGCTCCATCAAATTTTCAAGCTCAAAAGCTTCCAGTAAATCGCTATTCCAAATCAACGATTTATCCATCACTTTTAATTCAGCCAAAGAAGTAGCGATTTTATCTAATTTTTCTATGCCTTCACGCAACACATCTTCTGTTCTAAAAACAGCGCAATAATCTTGCATTGTCCGTTGCATATTCAATCTAATTTCACTTGTTTTAAGCGATCCATTTGATTGTCTTATACGATCAAAATGCGCCAATGCTTTTTCGGTGATACTTGGATTTAAATCCTTATGCGGCGTATTCGGTTTGACCAAATCTTTTGTACGAAGGGCTGCGGCTCTTCCAAACACAATAATATCCAATAACGAATTACACCCCAAACGATTAGCACCATGCACAGACACAGAAGCGCCCTCGCCTATGGCCATAAGACCTGGACAAGTAGCATCTGGATTATCAGCCGTTGGACGAATAACTTCAGCCATATAATTAGTCGGAATCCCGCCCATATTATAATGAACTGTTGGAATAACGGGGATCGGTTCTTTGGTCACATCAACATTGGCAAAAATGCGTGCTGTTTCTGCGATACCTGGCAAACGTTGATGAATCACATCCGGATCCAAATGATGTAATTGAAGATTGATATAATCTTTAAGGGGTCCAACACCACGACCTTCTCGAATTTCAATCGTGATCGCACGTGACACAACATCACGCGATGCTAAATCCTTGGCCGTTTTGGCATAACGTTCCATAAAACGTTCGCCTTCTGAATTCACAAGAAAACCACCCTCGCCGCGCGCGCCTTCCGTAATTAAGGGACCAACACCATAAATACCCGTTGGATGAAATTGAACAAATTCCATATCTTGCAAAGGCAAACCAGCACGTGTTGCCATACCAGCACCATCACCCGTACAAGTATGCGCTGATGTGCACGAAAAATAAGCACGTCCATAACCACCGGTCGCCAAAACGGTCATATGACCGCGGAATCGATGCAATGTGCCATCATCTAAATTCCAAGCCAAAACGCCGCGACAAACGCCTTCTTCATCCATGAGTAAATCAGTGGCGAAATATTCAACGAAAAAATTCGCATTATGTTTTAATGATTGTTGATAAAGCGTATGCAATACAGCATGACCCGTTCTGTCAGCCGCTGCACAAGCGCGTCTTGCCATTTCTTTACCGTAATTCGTGGTATGGCCACCAAATGCACGCTGATAAATACGACCATCATCGGTGCGCGAAAAAGGCACGCCAAAATGTTCAAGCTCAATCACCGCTTCTTTTGCATGGCGACACATATATTCAATAGCGTCTTGATCACCCAACCAATCAGAGCCTTTGACGGTATCATACATATGAAAACGCCAATCATCTTCAGTAATATTACCCAAAGACGCTGCAACACCGCCTTGCGCTGCAACTGTATGACTACGTGTTGGAAATACTTTGGTGATACAAGCTGTTTTAAGACCCGCATGCGCCATGCCTAAAGTAGCACGCAATCCAGCACCACCGGCGCCGACAACAATAACATCATAAAAGTGATCAGTAATGGGATAGGCTTTTGACATCTAAATTAAGCTCCTAAAGCAATTTTAAGAATTGCGAAAATTGATAAAGTTGCTAAAAAAAATAACGAAAATTTAAGGAAAATCAGCGTCGTATATCGTTTCATCGGTGTTGAAACATAATCTTCAATCACAACCTTTAACCCTAACCACATATGATAAAAAAGGGTCACGACAAATAATGTTAAAAGAACAGAAGTTAAGGGCGATGCAATCCAAGCAACAAAACCATGATAATTTTCATGCAGTCGCATCAACAACGAAATCACAAACCAGATCATTAAAGGAATAAGAGCAATTGACGTTAATCGTTGAGCAATCCAATGCATTACGCCATCTTTGGCAGATCCATGACCTTTAACGCGCGCAAGAGGTTCTTTTAAAATCATTTTTTTCTCTAAAGCTGGCATACAACAATTCCCGAAATAAGACCTGTTAAAAGTAAGGTACCAATAATCGTTATCCATCCAGAGGCATAAACAGATTTAAGATCCAAACCACGTCCTGCATCCCAAAACAAATGGCGAATGCCGTTCAAAATATGAAAAGAAACACCGAGCGCACAACCAAAAAGCAACGCAAGTCCAATCCAAGATCTAAAGAAATGTTTAGCCGCTTCATAGGATTCGGGCCCATTCATCAGCGAAACTAAAAAATAAACAAGGGCCAATGAACCAAAAGCAAGACCCATACCCGTCAAACGGTGTGTAATGGATAATATCGAGGTAAGTTGAGGCTTATAGATTTGCAAATGGGGTGAAATTGGCCGATTACGATTGCTCATTCAAACTTTCCCTTATAGCTCGGAGACCCTACTTTTAACTGGATTTCCTTTTAACCCTAAGAGGTTAGCATAATTTTATGCGCTTTCAAATAGCAAAAAAGGCCATGAAATCAAGAGTTTTTTTGTTTCTTTTTTTAAAGACATATCTATGTTTCTCAAACATCCAGAACTTATCGTCTTGTTCAATGTTACGCGCACAAATTATCATCTACGTATTTTTTACGTATATTTTAAATGAAACAAATATAGAATCATCAATCATGTTAAAGAGATGATTGATGATTCTAAATTAAGTATTACGGCACCAGGAACGGGCGAAAACATTATCTGGGATATGATACGTGTTGCTGCGAAAGAACAATTGCGCGATAAAGAAATTTCCAAAGGCGTTTCTAAAGGCGTTGTTACTAACAAAACTTGGTATTTTAAACGAGATTAATGAAGATGATCATGTGATTGTGGATAATAACATTATTCTTGATTAAAAATTAATGCATGTGAACGTAATATTAACAACAGCTTCCTTAATATTGCGTTCATGTTCTTATAAGATTGCCAACATTTCAATATGACACATCCTATAAAGAAAAATTATTTCACCCTAATCGCATTACCGGCCGCTTTGATACTAATGCTAGAACCAGTGACCTTACTCACATTCACATCTATCGCCATATCACCATAATTTTCAGCTGCAATTTGGAGTTTATCGATAGGGCCTGAAAGCGTTGCTATATTCCCCGAAGAACTAGTCTGAACACTAGAAGAATCAATATCTTGAACATTGACGTTTTTGCTTGCATCACCATAGCTTATCATGGGATCATCAGCAGAATCACCAGAATTAACAACAATAACTGAATTCCCTGGAGGCGTAGCATTAGCTGAATTCACTGAATTTAAAGGATTGAAAGAACTTGCATCAATAGCAATAACGTTACATGAAAAAAAAGCTGCAATAACAGCCCACATGGAAATGTTTCTCATATCTTCCTACAGGATTATTTATTTGTGTTGCTAAGATGAGCGTAACATAACATTTTTAAAATAAAAAATTAAATACTAAAAAATATAACATCATAATTGAGTCAGTTTATCAAATTTATTATTTATTATCTAAAAGTTATAGAATTTCCAATTGCATTAACCTGAATGTATGAGTTACTCACATTCGAAACTTGAGCGTCAGCTATCATGTTGCCGTAGCTTTGCATGAAAAAAACTGAATTTTCAACATTACCACTTAAGTTTATCGTATTACCCGCAGCGCCAACCTGAACAAATGATGCATCAATACTATCAATTTTTGACGTTGCACTTGCATTACCATAATTCATCTGCTCAATACTTAAATTGTTTTTGACAAAAGGATCAGCGTTTGAGAAAGAAGGCATTCCCGTTACAAACACAAGAGCCAGGATATAAATCATTTTCTTCATTTCTTCCTCCATCCTAAATTATTGCTTTTTATCTCTTTATTTCGTTTTTAGTCCAGCATAATTTCATAACTACCCAGCCCCCTCATACGCTCCGCGGCAAGTCCCTTGGGGTCCATGCTGAAAAAGTAAAATGTAAATATTTATCGATACTTTTCAACAAGTTTTATGGATCCCGCGGTCAAGCCGCGGGACGTAGGAGGTGAAATGTTCAAAATTCGCACACCCTCCTGGGCAGTTACCCTATTTCATTAATTTCTGCAAAAACAAAATGCTAGTATGACGAACCCTCTCCTAAGAGAGGGCTCATTACGGTAATTTATAGTTAATTATCTCAATGTAACAGCATTACCAGCTGAGATCACACCAACACTAGAAGCAGTTACACCACTCACTATTCCCAAAGCCGTATTGTCACCATAGCTTTCCGCTGCCATGGAAAAGTTTTCAACCGTACCTTCAAGAAGCACAGTGTTACCAGCGGCACCCACATCAACTGTTGAAGAATCAATATTTTCAATCGTTGCATTCGTTAATGAGTTACCGTAGTTTTTAAGCGTTAAGTCGATATTTGTTTTGACATTACTGATAGGATCCCCACCCCAGTCACCACCAAAATCTTCTGAAAAAGTTTCTTCAGTCATTGGTACTTCAGCAGGTATTTCTTCTGCATAAGCTTTAATTGTGAACACAGTGATTGCAAATGCAAAAGCGATCATTGAAAATTTTTTCATAACGTCCTCCTAAGATTATATTGTATTGATTGTCTATTTTTGTGCTTAACTATCTCAATGTGACAGCGTTACCAGCGGAGATCACACCAACAGTGGAAGCCGTTACACCACTCACTACTCCAAAAGCCGTATTATTGCCATAGCTTTCAGCCGCCATTGAAAAGTTTTCAACCGTACCTTCAAGAAGCACAGTGTTACCAGCGGCACCCACATCAACTGTTGAAGAATCAATATTTTCAATAGTTGCATTCGTTAATGAGTTGCCGTAGTTTTTAAGCGTTAAATCAATATTTGTTTTGACATTACTGATAGGATCCCCGCCCCAGTCACCACCAAAATCTTCTGAAAAAGTTTCTTCAGTCATTGGTACCTCAGCTGGAACTTCTTCGGCATAAGATTTAATTGAAAAAAGACCAAGTGCGAGTGCGAACGTGATTAATGATAAACTTCTCATATTGTCCTCCTAAGACTATTGTTTGCGTTGTGTGTTTTTTCTTTTTTTCTTCTTCTTACATTCATCTTAAGGGGGGGGTGCTTAAAAAATGATTAAGATACAAAATTATTTTTAAAAAATTGAATATTTTTTATAATTAGTTGATAAATATAACTTATTTTTACATGATTCGAAGCTAAAGACTTAATAGCGGGCGCAATTCAAAAAAAGACCATCAAATTTCTAAAAAATTTACCATCAACTTCTTCAAAAAGAATTGACTTTAATCATCAAAAGCTCTATAAAGAACCTCATTCACATGTTATCATTCATACATAACAATATGTAAAAGGTTTTTAGAATGGCCAATACAAAAACGGCAAAACAAAATATTCGTCTTACAGAAAGACGTACAGATATAAATCGTGCTCGTGTTAGCCGCATTCGTACATTTGTTAAAAAGGTTGAAACTGCAATTCTCAGCGGTAATGCTGAACTTGCAAAGAATGCGTTGATCGCTGCACAACCAGAACTTCATCGTGGCGCCTCTAAAGGCGTGCTGCATAAAAATACCGTTGCACGTAAGATTTCTCGCTTATCACAGCGCATCAAAACACTTTCCGCTTAACTTTTCTTCCTAAAATTATATAGGTCAACAGGCTCCTTTCAAGGAGCTTGATTTCCCTTGTTATACTTATAATGCTTTAATTTTATTGAAATTTTTTTTTGCATGTTCTTGTTTTGTTCCAGTTGTGCTGTTAGGATTAGGAGGCTACTCTCTTCTTCTAGACATAAATACAAATAAGTCAAAATAGATTACAAGCTATTCTTTTGTAATCATTTTTCGTGTATATGACTATAAAAGAACAAACAAAACAAAGCTACATTAAATAATAATAACAATGTTTTAGTCTTTGGTACGTTGAAATAACAAAAAACTTAGAAACCCACGCTCAAGGTAAGCTTTTGAATGACCGATTTTGCTGAAATATTAACCCCGCTACAAGGATCCTTCACCGAAGAGCATCCACTTGATGACTATATTCAGCTTCAATGGGGTGTTGTAAAAGATCTATTACGTCAAGAATTAGGCGAGGCTGCCCATCGTAGCTGGATCATGCCTTTAATTGTTCAGGAAAATTTTGCTGGCAGCGTTCAGATTGCAGCACCAACCCGCTTCATGCGTGATTGGGTTACAACCCATTATGTAGATCGTATTCGTGTTTTATGGCACCAAGTAAACCCATCCATTCATCAAATAGATCTTATTGTTTCATTAACGCCCCTCACGCATTCATCAATTGCTTCAGTCGAACAGCCAAAAGAAAATACGCACTTCACAAGCACACCAGAAAGCGAAAGCAGTGACGACTCCCCTTTCGCCTATGATAAATTAAGCATATCGCTTGATCCTAGACTTACCTTTGATAATTTTGTTGTTGGCAAACCAAACGAACTTGCTTTTGCCGCAGCGCAACGTGTTGCTGAATCAGATAAAGTCATTTTCAACCCATTATTCCTTTATGGTGGCGTTGGCTTAGGTAAAACACATTTAATGCACGCAATTGCCGCACGTATCAAAGAAGTGAACCCAGAACGTAAAGTGCTTTATATTTCTGCTGAAAAATTCATGTATCAATTTGTTAAAGCGTTACGTTTCAAAGACACCGTTTCTTTTAAAGAACAATTCAGAACCGTTAACGTCCTTATGATTGACGATGTACAATTCATCAGCGGTAAAGATTCAACGCAAGAAGAATTTTTTCATACCTTTAATGCGCTTGTTGATCAGAACCATCAAATCATTGTCTCCGCCGATAAATCTCCTTCTGATTTAGACGGCATGGAAGAACGTTTAAAATCTCGTTTAGGCTGGGGCCTCGTTGCTGATATTCATCCAACAACCTATGAATTGCGTTTAAGCATATTGCAAGCCAAGGCAGAAAATTTAAAAGCCATTGTGCCTGATAAAGTTCTTGAATTTTTAGCCCACAAAATAACGTCAAACGTACGTGAATTAGAAGGCGCACTGAATCGCGTTGTCTATCAATCAACGTTGGTTGGCCATGAAATCAATCTTGAGATGGCACAAGAATTATTGCGCGATTTAATCAGAGCCAATGATCGACGGGTCACCATTGACGAAATACAACGTAAGGTTGCAGAACATTACAATATCCGAATATCGGACATGCATTCCAGCAAAAGATCACGTGCCATTGCGCGACCGCGACAAGTCGCAATGTACCTTACCAAACAATTAACACCTTATTCTTATCCTGAAATTGGACGTAAATTTGGCGGACGGGACCACACAACAGTCATGCATGCTTCCAAAACAATCCAAGAGATGTTAAAAGAAGACATTACATTATCAGAAGATATAAGATTATTACGACGCATATTAGAGTCATAAAGGGATAACATGAAGTTTTCAATCGACCAATCCTTACTTAAAACCGCCTTACAACGTGTTTTATCCGTTGTTGATAAAAAAACGCCTAATCCCGTTTTATCAAATATTTTAATGGTTGTTGATCCCCAAGAATTGACCTTAACGTCAACCAATATGGATATCGCTATTCTTGAAAAATTGCCATTACACCTTGTTGAAAAAACAGGTGCGATCGTGGCGCCCGCTCATATGCTCAATGATATTGTAACAAGATTACCCAATGGATGCGAAATTCAATTTGAAGTTGAATCAAATGAATTAGGGCAACCTTTATCAACATTTAAATTATCAACCGATAAACTTAATTACACCTTAAGCTATTTAGAAAAAAATCTTTTCCCTGACATTAGACCATCTGAATATCCCTGGCATTTTCAAATGAGTGCAGGCCAATTACGCGATGTTTTAAACCGCAGCCGTTTTTCTATGGCCGAAGAAGAAGTCCGCCATTTTTTAAGTGGTGTTTATCTTTTTCCACTAAACAATCAAGAAGATAACACAGGGCGACCAGAATTATGTGCCATAGCAACTGATGGTCATCGCTTAGCTAAAATCACAACACCTTTTGCGACAGCTTTACCTGATTTTCCAGGCATCATATTACCGGCCAAAACAACAGATGTCTTATGCCGTCTTTTGGCTTCTCAAGAAGAAAACATCCTTTTAGAATGCGATGTTTCTCAAACATCTTTATGTGTCAAATTTGGATCCATTTGCCTTATTTCGAAACTGGTCAATGGTCAATATCCTGATTACACATTAGCGCTTCCAAAAGGCGATATACGCAAAGTTCATGTTTCGAAAGATGGTCTTGTCCGCGCAGCTGACCGTATGGCCATTGTTGCAGACCCTATTTTACGCGCTATTGACGCACAAATATCTGAAAATCAACTTAGATTTTCAGTCCCAGGCAGTAAAAATGGTTCTGGTTTTGAAGAGATTTCAGTTGTAAGCGAAATTGATCAAATCGGCACCGTTTTTAATGCAGATTATCTTATTGAAGCGGCACGTCATATCAAAGGTGATATGATCGAGCTTCAAGTGATTGATGCAGAATCAGCCATTATGCTTAAAGGCAAAGACGATGGATCAGCTTTATATGTTCTGATGCCCATTGTCAGCTAACCTCTTCTTCTTTTAAACTGTGGAGGGCGTCAGATTTCGGGATTCGCAATGCTCCTGTATAAAAAGATACACGCAGCTTGCCGCACCGCTCATCTTTCTACCCACATTTTGAAATAATTCGAGTACTTTTAAATGCCAATCTATTTAGCATTTAATGTAACTACCCAGAAGTTGGGTGAGAGTTTTAAACACCTCTTTTCTTACGTCCCGCGGCCATGTCATTGCCCATACGTATTACAGGCTATTGATAATTAATGATAATTGCTTACTCCACCTCCTACGTCCCGCGGCTTGTCCGCGGGATCCATGGTGCAAAAGGCAGTTATAACTATTTACAGAAACTTCTCAAACACTTTCTGGATCCCGCGAACAAGTCGCGGGACGTAGGAAGGGGGTGGGTGTTTATACTTAAGGAATGATATGGCCGCGGGGCGTAGGGGGCTTGGGAGTTACTTAATTTCAATAAGTTAGAAGATACGTTCATTTCATAAACGAAGGCACAAATATTGCGGATTTTTCTATATGTTCAGCATTTATTAGGCATCGGGCATTTAAAACGTGCTTCTTTGCTTGCCGAAACATTATTCTCCAAAGGACATCAAGTTCTTTTGGTGACAGGTGGACGCCCAAATCCAAATCTATTAAAAAGCTTAACAAACATTTGTCAATTGCCCCCCTTATACACAAAAGACGAAAATTTTAATCTTCTAGCAGATTTAGATATTCAACCAGATTCAAATTATTTAGATCAACGGCGAAAAATATTGCTTGATGCCTTTGATACTTTTAAGCCTGATCTTTTAATCACCGAACATTTTCCATTTGGGCGCCATATACTTAAGGGGGAGCTTATCCCCCTTCTTGAAAAAGCCAAATCTAATAACATAAAAATTGTAGGATCTGTGCGCGATATTTTAGTGTCCCTTCCCTCATCAAAGATTCTTAAAATAAAAGAAATTTTAAACAATTATTATGATGCTGTTTTAATTCATGGTGATCAAAAATGTGCTGCATATTGGACTGATTATGCAAATGTAAAACCTCGCTTATTTTTTACAGGCTATATATATCAACAAACAAAACCAAAACCCACACTTGATAGTACATTGTCCAAAAACCCTGTTATAGCCTTTCAAGGCGGCAGAAACACTCATTGCAACTGGCTTGATCTATTACGTAAGGCCAAACCCAAAACGATCTTCAAAAACAATCCTTGGATCATTATAGGAACCCAAAACAACGATTACCTGGACGAAGGCATTACCATACAAAAATCCATCCCCAATTTAAGTAAAAACCTCAGCCAATGCGCCTTTATCATTTCAGAAGCTGGGTATAATAGTTTTCTAGAGATTGTATTATCCGAAGCCCCATCCCTTTTTATCCCTTTTTACACACAAAAAGAAGATGAGCAGCTTAAACGGCTCCAATTATTTAATTTAGATTATATTGATCACACATCATTAACCAAGGATATTATTGTAAACCAAATAAACAGCAACCTACATAAATCTAAAAAATCATTAATTTTAGATATTAATGGATTAAACAAAAGCAAAAATATCATTAACACATTGATATAAAAAAATATTTTTGAATATATTGTTTAAAATTAAAAAAATTAAATCATTTTATTGTTAAATAAAATTACTTTTATATAAACTTACATCACTATATTATGTCATTAGTTTAATAAATGTTGTTTTTTTATATTATTACAATAAATTTATCATAAATCTTATTTTTTATTAAAATATTAGTGAAAAAAAGATTGCAACATAGGGCATAATGTCTTACTAAGTAAGCCAATGCGACTAATAAATGGTTGCTCAAAACGAGGTAAATCGATGTTTAGAAAATTTGCACTTTACACCATTATTCTTTTTTCGTATGCGAATCTCACTTTTGCGGGTAACGCTTCTAACGAAGCAGAAAAACATGTAATTGAACAAGAAAGTTATGCAGCAGCTATTGAAGAAGAAAATAACGCGCATCTGTTTGAACAAGAAAATCATGCAATGGCTATTGAAGAAGAAAACGATGAAATGGATGGAAACTATGCTTCTTATTATTTGGACAACATAATTAATACTACATTAACTCATTACCCACAATATCGCATCACTTTGGATTTAATGCTTGATTTTTACTGTCATGCCAATGAATTACTAAATGTTAATTATACTCAAAATGAAAACAATAGATTTTTTGAAGCTTTTGTTGATTTAGCCCTTAAAGCAAACAATCGCGCGCAAAACCTCATAATAGAGATACCTCGCCACTCTGGTATTTTTAATATTTTTATCAATAATAATAATGCATTTATAAATACTATGTTACGCTCTCCGACTTCATTTGGATGTATTGGCAATGATCGTACTATTCGATTGCTTATAAACAGAATACAAAGAAAAGTGAATGCTCAACGTAATCCAATCCAACGTAATCGGGTGCAACGTAGCCATAACGTACTCTTTCCAATCAACTAAACATACCTTTGCCGATTAAAAACATACGAACAAGCTATAATCAAGGCGTATTTTTAATTCGTTACCTCTCCTCCCGCAGCAACCCCGCGGGATCCAAAAGATAATTTAATTAAAAAAAAACTATTAACAACTTGATATAAAAAGATATTTTTAATTTTGACATAGAACTAACTAATATAATTGAAAAATCAAAGCAATTTAACTGCTTGATAAATAAAAATAATATTGCTTTATCTAATTTTAATAAATCTAACAGATCAATAAAATTATTTTTTATATAATTAACATACACTTAATAAAAACTATATTTTTTTATCGAATTTTTTCAGAGATTTATTAAAAAAATGAATTGCAATGTAGGTCAGTTTATATTATTAAGTAAGTGTATATGACTAATAATCATATTGATATTCATTCAACACAAGGTAAAAAAATGTTCAAAAAATTTGCGCTTTTCACCATTATGCTTTTCTCCTATACAAATCCTATCATTGCTGAGGATATGCAAGAAAATAGGGAACATGTTAATATAGAAATTGAAGATGAGGGCGAAGAACTTTCACTAGATGTAATGGAAAGGATTATTACGCAATTCACAGGATATCTAGAAGCTAAATTCGATCAACGTCACACAACCACTTTCGGTGAAGTGCTGGATTTTTTTCAAGACGAAATAGAAAACCATGCTCATAGATATTTGCTCCATTTCTATATAAATGGTTTAGAAATTGATGAAAATTATGGTGATGTTGAAGCTATTATTGAATTAGGTTTAAAAGCTGCAGAAATAGCTCAAGATAATATAGACAGACGCCCAGAAACCAAAGCAGCTCTAGAAGACTTTATTAAAAGAAATATAGAATTTCTTCAAAAACTTATTGATGAATTTGCACAAAGAAGAAGCCACGTAAGCTCTTTTGCTGCTCTACAACAAAAATTACATCACTTACAACAATAATACCTTTTTATCTTTCGGGGGCATCACCCCTGAAAGATTCTTTAATTCAATATAAAATATAAATTTTAAGCTTTAAACATAAAAAATCATGTAACTTATTGTTTAATTAGAAAAATTTTTAATCTGAGCAAATATTAAAAATTATATATTAAAGCACTCACAAAAATATTAAAAATTTTTTTCATAATTAACATATATTTAACCTAAGAAAAATTTATTTTATATTATTTACTATTGTATTTACTTGAAAAATGAATTACAAACCATCATTACACATGTTACTAAGTAAGTATACATGTCCTATAAAATTATGTAAATCAAACGAGGTAAACCAATGTTCAAAAAATTAGCCATTTACACCATCATTCTTTTTTCATATGTAAGCCCCTCTTTTTCACTTACAGACGAAGAAATAGCTGCGGCTGACATCGCTGCATATAAATTTATTGAAAACTTAGAAACAACGCTTGCCCCAAAACACGCTTGGACATTAGCACAAATGCTTGATTTTTTTAGCGATAAAGATGGCAATAATGCTCATCAAATTATGGCAAATTTTTATTTAGATGCATTAGAAGACACTACACCACATAGTTTTAATCTAGCTTTTATTAAATTAGCATTAGCAGCTTCTGAAATTGCACAAGATAACATCAAGGGAAGACCCTATACTAAGAACGACTTAAGCAAATTTATTGAAAACAATAAAGAGCTTATTAAATTTGTTTTAACGCACTAATTTTATATCCTCTTTCAGGGTGCATTAACCCTGAAAGATGCTCTCGTTTTTAAATTTACGATAAGATTTAGGCAATTCGTTAATTTGAATACTTATTTAAAAATTCAAATAAAACCCTATTTCTCTCTACTTCTCGAGGGATCCAAAAAAATTAAATTAACGTAAAATCAATTGATCTCCCTCTAATTTCCTCGACCAAAATCTTTCCAAATGAAAGCACATCAATATCCGATATTTGATGCCCATCGCGCCTGCGAATACTTATTTTGCCGCTTTCAATTTCCTTATCGCCAAGGATAATCATATACGGAATCTTGGCACATTGCGCATTAGCAATTTTGCGTTGCATACGCTCGTCACTATCATCAATATCGACACGTATTTTTCCATTGGCAGACGGAATATCAAAAGCCTGCAACATTTTCAAAACCTCATGCGCTCGATCCTTATGGCGATCCGCAATCGGCATAATTCGAACCTGTATGGGCGCAAGCCATGTTGGAAAATTGCCTGCATAATGCTCTAAAAGGAACGCTACAAAACGCTCATGTGAGCCTAAAGGCGCCCGATGAATGACATACACAGGATGTTTCAAGCCATCGCTTCCAATATAATGCAAATCAAATCGTTTGCTCGCCATAAAATCCAGTTGATTCGTTGAAATGGCATAAGAAACGCCAATAACACTTTTAATCATAAAATCAACTTTAGGACCATAAAAAGCCGCTTCACCTGCCACTTCTTCATAAGGCAAACCCGATTCATTCATAGCGTCGCGAATGATTGCAATTGTCGCATTCCATTCTTCGGGATCATTCACATATTTGTCCGATCCATCTAAATCAGGTAACGATAACCGCATGTGATAATCCTTAATACCCAACAAATCATAGTAACGCGCATGAAGTTGCATTACTTTTAAGAATTCTTCATTGGCTTGCTCATATGTACAATAAATATGTGCATCATTCTGACAAAAGCCGCGTGTCCGCATAAGCCCCGAAAGCCCGCCGCTTGCCTCATACCGAAAAACAGATCCGTATTCTGCGATACGCAACGGTAATTCTCGATAAGAGCGCGGTCTTGCCAAATAAATTTGGTGATGATGTGGGCAATTCATTGGTCGTAAATAATAAATTTCCTCTTCAATTTGAATCGGCGCATACATATCCTCATGATAATGCGCTAAATGTCCTGACTTTTCATAAAGCTTTTCCTTGCCAATAATAGGCGTTACAACAGGCAAATAACCTTCTCG
This sequence comes from Alphaproteobacteria bacterium, assembly GCA_030696155.1. Lineage (GTDB taxonomy): Bacteria > Pseudomonadota > Alphaproteobacteria > JAUXUR01 > JAUXUR01 > JAUXUR01. The sequence continues at coordinate 62,822 of JAUYSY010000022.1, forward strand.
ATTTTCTTCATATCGTGCTAAATGTTCTAATTCCTGACGAATAATTGCGCCATTGGGCAACCACAAAGGTAACCCTTGACCGATATCCTCGCTAAACCTAAAAATCTCTAGCTGCTCGCCCAAATGTCGATGATCTCGCTTTTTCGCTTCCTCTTTTTGCCACAAACGATGATCAAGCTCTTTCTGCGATGCAAAACAAAGACCATAAATACGCTGTAATTGAGGATTTTTTGAATCACCCCGCCAATAAGCGCCTGCAATATTGATCAGCTTAAAGGCACCAATATCAGAAGTCGAATTGACATGCGGGCCTTTACATAAATCTATAAATTGACCAAGCTTGTATACAGAAACGACATCAATGCCAGAAGCACCCTTTTCTTCACTTGCATTAACCGACGTTGAACCTTTTTCCTTAAGCAATTTTAAAAGTTCAACTTTATAAGGCTGAAGATGATCTTCCATATACGCAATCGCTTTATCAATCGGCCATTCAGCACGCTCAAACAGCATATTTTCCTGTTGAAATTCAAGCATTTTATCTTGAATCAATGCAAGATCAGCCTCTTTTAAGGGCAGATCAAGATCAACATCATAATAAAAACCATCTTCTGTAACGGGCCCTACCCCAAAACGAGCATCTGGCCATAAAGCATGAATGATTGCTGCCAATAAATGAGCGCAAGAATGTCTTTGGATTTCAAGTAAGTTTAAGTCTTTCATAACAACTCCTTATTATATTAATGCGAACTTGAAATTAAAATTATTAAAAATCAAAAGATTCGTCGTTGCGAGCGGCCCAAATTTAAAAGGGGCCGCGTGGCAATCCAGTCCTAAAATCAACATTTAAAGCTTTTTAAATGTATTTTTCTGGATTGCTTCTTCGCCCCATTTATTTGGGGCTCATCGCAACGACGGAAACCTTAGATTTCCTAATATAAGATATTATCAAGTTCGCGTTATTAACGTTTATTTTGAGCTGTTCTGAATTTTGGAAAGATGGAGGGGGTTTTTCAGAAGGCAGCTCTTTAAGCTACCTTCAGCACGTGCTTTAGGCAGCAACGAGCAAGGTGGTGGTTATTACAGATATAAAGCGACCTTGATGTTTTTTAAAATCTAATTTTTTCATCAAAACGAGCATTGAAGCCTTTACCTCTGTTAAAATACATTTAAGATTGTAAAGAATTATTAACGTTTTTTCAAGAATATTTTAAATCTTTTCAAATAGTGTGTTGCTATCATCTATTGGATATAAACCCTCCCTGATTTAGATATCCCCACAAAACAACCATTGCCAGCTTCATATTCTAATAGTTTTTCACCCGTACGTGCATCATATTGAGCAAATCTTCCCATACCTTCTTCAAGACCATGGATAACACCACCACTCAAATCAGGAAGAATATGATCCACAGTAAACCGACTTGACTGACTTTTAATATTTTCCCACCAAATAATGCGTTGTTTAGAAGGCAGATCCAAAGATGCTGAAAGGGCCATAAGCTGTCCATTTTCTGTCAGGAAAAATAATTCAGTGCCTTTTGCAGATAATTTCAAAGATTTTTGACTGATAGAAGAAGGTAAATCAAAAACCCACTCTTCCTTATTTTCAAGCAAATTATAACGAACCAATTGAGTCCGTTGTTTACTTATTTTGCGCTCGAAATAGAGGATATTTTCTTGAGCCACCCAATTACCTTTATAAAGATGCGTATCTAAAATAGTTTCTATTCCTTGAGGACCTATAAAAGATAATTGATCTGATGCAAAGGCTGTTGCACAAAAATAATTTCCAGCAATTCCAAATATAGATTTTCCTTTTTTAGGTGAAATTTTTTGATGAAAAATTTCTGACATTTCAGGCATTTTTAAGCCTGTAAGAATTTCCTCATTCGCTGCATTTTTTTGAACAACATATAAAATATCTGCTGGATTTGAAGCGATAAAAATAATAGGATTTTTATCAGCAAATTCAAAATCTTTTAAAACAGCGCCGTTTGCTTTATTTAGCACAATAACCTTATTATTATACGTCAGATAAACAACGTCTTTAGCAACAGAATATAAAAGATGATATTTTTTATTTGTTTCACACATAACATCAAAAGGATAAGACCAAACAGCATATCCTTCACTCACATCACATGCATAAAAAACATGTGATTCGCAGAGAGCCACACTTTTCATTTCATCATCTGCAAATCCAAAAATAAATCCTGAATCTGAATCAATCTTGGGAGAATCGAATGTTTTATCAATTTTAAAGTGAGCAGGACGCTTTTCTTTTTGAAAAAACCGATGATAATTGACGTTATACAAATCTGACAAACGCAAAGGAACATTAGTGATGTCGTCATAAATTTCACGCATATGAATAAGTGCTCTTTTTGCGGCATATTTATCAAATATGGTTGTTTCAGGATTCAATATAATAAATATGTTTTTGAAATATTCACGAAATACATCATTATTTATTTTTTCATCAGCACGCATATTAAGCGCAAGAATGTCTTCAGAATTTTTAAGGCGCGTAATTAGGTCATTAAAAGATTCAATACGCAATTTTAAAGGTTGCGATTCATCCCAAATCATTAAATCATTTAATTTTTGAAAAAGCTCTGGATTAAAGAAATGGTTATAACCTGTTCTTTTACTATCTTCTATAAAGGCATGAATTTTATTAAGACTTGTTGTTTGCATATTTAAAGCCATTTCAATAATTTGACTATTGAAATTTTTCCAATCCAGATTGGTTTTATCCAAGCTCATATTCCAATAATCTTGTATTTGTTGGCATACAATATCTTGATATATTTTTTCATTTGTTTTTTCAAATTGATCTATTAAAAAGAGCCATATTTTTTGTAAAAACACTGAAGCCCCAGCTTCCTTAAAAATTGTAAAAAATTGGACACAACAAAGAGTTTTTGTTTTTAAATAATCATAATTTTTATCCAATAAATAATCAAAAAAATCTACTACCCAATATTTATTGATATTGTTATTGATCTGATATTCCAAATAAAAAAGAATCTCGTTATAAGCTTTTTCTTGGATTTCAATATCAGGAAAATCTAAAAGAACAGATATGTATTTTGCTAAATTTGGATTTAATTGTAAAATAGTTCTGCTGTTTTCTAAAATAAAAAGAATATCTTTCTTATCAACAGATTGATGATTAAGTAAAATAAATTCTAAAGATTGTTCAAAATGATAATTTTCAGAAAATCCATTGGATTTTTTATCTTCTGAATATTGACTAAGCGACATTATCATTGATTCTAAAATCTCGGGCCACCCTAAAATCGTTCCTTCAAATGTATTTTTTAATACCGGTGTTTGAAAATAAATTTTCACCACTTTATCAGACTTTTTGTTTATAATTTCTTGAGCTATTTCAATAAAAGAATCAAAATTTAATCGTTTTTGAAGTGCCAACACAGATAAAAAATCTTCAGTCATATTTATTTTGTATTGATTCAATATTTTTAGTAGAAAGCTTAAAAATTTCTGCGCTTCTTTCTCATCAATTACATAATAACGCGCAATAGCATCCAATAATGCATTTATGTTTTTATCATCATTTTTTTTTGCTTCGTATTGATAATATAAATTCCAAACAATTTTCTTAAAATTTTCTTTTTTTGATTTATTAATTTCTTCATCTATAGGCGCCTTTTCTAAAAGAAGAGCACAAAGCTCCAACTCACTTTGCGGCGCTGAACCACCATAAAAATTACTCATTTTAGTATAAATAGTTCTATAAAAACTTAAATTATTTAAGTCCTGTGCGGCTTCAAATAATAACTTAATGCGATCTTCACGCTTTGGATCATTTTTTGAACATAAATAAAATAAATGAAATAATCCTTCTTCAGGCAATGGATATTTACTAGGAAACTCTCTGCGAAAACAAGGCCCATCCGCTTCAATCGCTGTCAATACCTGTTGGTAGATTGGGTGCTGGTTAATAATATCATCTACTTCGTTTTTTTGTTTTTGTTCTTCAGCTCTGTTCCTTTCTTCGTATTGGCCCAAGATCTGATCAGTGCGCAACAATGCATCTTGAATAGAATTATCTATATCAGTTTTTTGAAGTTTGGGATTATTGTACGGAAACATCGCCCAGGAATCTTTGGGTATCACAACTAGACTGCTCCAAAAAAAAGCAATAAAAAGAAGTTTAGAGAATAAGAATCCTGATTTCATTATATTAAAAGCCTTATGTAAATATGTTTGTTTTTTTACTTTATTCTATATACACTTAAATATAGATTATATCAAATTTTTTCAAATAGCGTCTTGATATCATCCGCTGATAATTTATGGGCTGCTTGGCCATCTTCATCAAACAATGCACTTGCAAGCGCTCGTTTGTGATTTTGCATATGAAGAATTTTTTCTTCGACCGTATCCGATACAATAAATTTATACACAAAAACAGCTTTTTGTTGACCAATCCGATGCGCTCGATCCGTTGCTTGGCTTTCAACAGCTGGATTCCACCATGGATCATAATGAATGACTGTGTCTGCAGCTGTTAGATTAAGACCCACACCGCCAGCTTTAAGACTTATTAAAAAGAGCGGCACTTTACCCGCTTGAAATTCTTCAACAGGTTTTTTGCGATCTAACGTTGATCCCGTCAGCGTAACATACGGAATATTTTCTTTATGAAGCGCCTCTTTAATTAAATCAAGCATAGACGTGAATTGACTAAAAAGAAGTATTTTGCGACCCTCTTCAATCATTTCAGGCAACATTTCCATTAAAAGTTCTAATTTTGCCGAATGTTTTACTTTCTGCGCATGTTCAAGTTTTAATAAACGGGGATCGCAACACACTTGGCGTAATTTAAGCAAGGCATCTAAAATCGTGATATGACTTCTCGCCAATCCTTTTTGCGCAATTTCTGCTTGAACTTTTTGATCCATGGCAACGCGAATAGTTTCATAAAGATCGCGCTGATCTTTTTCAAGAACACAACGTTGAATAATTTCTGTCTTGGCTGGTAATTCGTGTATCACTTTTTCTTTTGTACGCCTTAACAAGAATGGCTTAATACGCCTTATTAAAAGTTTTCGACGATTTTCATCATTATCGCGTTCAATAGGATTACGGTATTGATCTTTAAATTGCTTTTCATTCCCTAAAAATCCAGGGCTTGAGAAATGATAGATGGACCATAATTCGCCCAAATGGTTTTCAAGAGGCGTGCCTGTTAAACAAAAACGATGATCTGCTTTTAACTGATACACAATTTGTGTTGTTTGCGTTTTATTGTTTTTAATGCGATGCGCTTCATCCAAAATAATGGAGTGAAAATAATGGTGTAATAATTTTTCTTTATCACGACTTAATAAGGAATATGTTGTAAAAACAATGTCACTTTCTATGATTTTATCATAATGATTTTTACGGGTTGCACCATGAAGCACAAGCACTTTTAAATCAGGTGTAAAACGTTGTGCTTCTGCTTCCCAATTGACCATTAAACTTGTGGGCGCAATCACTAACGCTGGTTTTGTCAAACGACCTTCTTTTTTTTCAATCGATAAATGAGCGAGCGTTTGAACCGTTTTACCCAAACCCATATCATCCGCCAAAATACCAGATAATTGATGCGCGCGTAAGAATTGCAACCAATCAACACCCTCTTTTTGATAGGGCCTTAAGAATGCTTTAAAATTATCGGGTAAAATTGAGGCATTAATGCCCGTAAAACTGTGTAATTTTTTACCCAGCTCAGCAATTTTTTTATCACCAAACCAACGTAAATCCAACGCATGTTGTGCATCAGCAATTTCAGCTAAATAAGGCGCTTCATAATAAGATAATTTTAAACTGCCTTTTTTATTCAAAGCATGCGTATCGTACAAATCTTTTAAAAACAAAAAGATATGTTTAACTTTATCCCATTGAAATGTAAAATATTTATTTTTTTCTTTTGAACGGATGATAACACTATCAT